>CAYNXV010000137.1:0-10218 GCA_964401245.1 uncultured Bifidobacteriales bacterium
TCCCGGATGATCCCGCTCGAAACCGGCTATAGGTCCGGCTCCTTTTAGTATCTTTGCTGCCTAAACAAATCAGGAAAAAAGCATGGCCTACAGAATCAAGACTCTCAACAATATTTCGCAGCAAGGCACCCGACTTTTTAATGACAATTACCGTGTAACCTCCGACGAGACCTCCCCGGACGCTATTATCGTCCGCAGCGCCCAGGTCGATACCGACGCCTATGACGGCTTATTGGCGGTAGCCCGAGCCGGGGCCGGGGTAAACAACATCTCCATCGACAAGGCCACCGAAAAAGGCGTGTGCGTATTCAATACCCCGGGGGCCAATGCCAATGCGGTTGCGGAGCTGGTTTTCATCATGCTCGGCATCTCCGCCCGCAACATCCATAAAAGCCTGCAGTTCACCCAGAATCTGGCGCAGGAATCCGACGAAAAGGTGCTGTCGGAAAAGGTGGAGAAGGGCAAGTCCAGCTATACCGGATTCGAATTGGCGGGCAAAACCCTGGGCGTGCTGGGTCTGGGTAAAATCGGGGTGCTGGTCGCCAATGCGGGCATGGAACACGGAATGAACGTTATCGGTTACGATGCCTTTCCCACCATCGCCAATATCCATAATTTGAATCCCAAGGCGGAAATCGCCCATACCATGGACAGGCTCATCGAAGCGGCCGACATCATCACCGTCCATGTTCCGCTTTCGGACAAGACCCGCAACCTGGTAAACGAATCCGTTATCGCCCGCATGAAACCGGGCGTGATTCTGCTCAACTATGCCCGTAAAGGCATATACGACGACGATGCGGTAATCAACGGCCTGACCAGCGGTAAGGTCGCCACTTACCTTACCGATTTTCCCACGCGTAAGCTGGTGCAAACCCCGAACGTGGTATGCACGCCTCATCTCGGCGCCAGCACGGCGGAATCCGAAGAAAACTGCGCGGTAATGGCCGTTACCCAATTGAAGAGCTATCTGGAATTCGGAGTCATCGCCAACTCCGTCAACTTTCCCATAATCGAGGTCTTCCCGCAGCAATCCACCAAGACCCGGCTTATCGTCATCAATAAAGACATTCCCAATATGATTGCGCATATCGCCAATGTTCTGGGCAATGCGGGTATCAATATCCAGTCGCTGACCAATGAAAGCAACGGAAAGGTCGGATACAACATCATCGATTTGGAATCCGATATTCCCTCCTCGGTAGTCACCAGCATTCAGGAAATTTCCAATGTCTTGCGGGTGCGCGTCCTGCGATTCTGAGCGGGTATGCTTCGCGCCGGCCGGGTGGATAACCGGATGGCGTTATGTCTATAATGGGAGGGGTGTTCATCGCACCCTCATGCCTTTATGACAGCAACTCCAATTCATTCGACTCTACTACGGGGCAACCGCACCCTGCCGGGCTTGGTAATGGCCCTCCTGGTGGTGCTTGCATTGGGCATGCCCTTGCTCTCCGCCGAGCCCGATGGACATCGCTTGCGCATGGCGCGGGAATGGACGGTTCAGGGCGATTTGGAAAAGGCGTTGCGGGAATACCGTACCCTGTTGGTGGACAATCCCGACAATACCGAAATCTACCGGGAAATGGCCGAAGTCCACATTCTGCAAAAACGTCCGGACCTGGCGATAGACGCTTATAAGAAAATGGCGGAGAGGGTCAAACCCGAAGCCAAAGCTTCCATCGAAGCCAAAATCGCGGCTCTGGAGAAATCCCGGGCGGGCGCGACTTCCGCGAAGCCTTCCGACGAAGGAGCCGCGGGAGACTCGGAGGTGGAGGGAAAGTCTCCCCCCAAAAGCGGGATTTACGCCGACCCTGATTTCCTGAAATCGATTGAGCGTTATAGGGCCAAGGATAATGCCGGAGCGCTTGCAGCCATCCACAAAACCCTGGCCAAACACCGCGGCCACCCCGGAGCCTATTATCTGGCGGGCGTCATCCGTTATAACCAAGGCGAATACGCGAAGGCGCGTTACAACTTTCAAAAAAGTTTCCCATATCCGGACAAGGGTAACAACGCCCATTTTTACCTGGGGCGCATTTATGAAAAGACGGATAAGCCGATGGAGGCGATTCAATCGTTCCGGACCTATATAAAGGGCGGCGCCTCTCCCGAGGGAAAGCGTCAGGCGGAAGCCCGGATAGCCGATCTTCAGGCCCGCTCTCCCTCCAAACCAACCGCTTCCGTCGCTCCCACCGCTCCCACCGCTCCTATCCCTCGCCCGGCCGTCAAGCCCGATAGCGCAAGACAGCCGGATAAAGCGAAAGCCCGGGTGGCGGATTCCGTCGCGCCCGGAATCAAGTTCCCCCTGATTAAAGTGATGAACGCCTCGGGATTCCCCCCGGACGAGGGACAGCGGTTTTTCCTTCCGGAGCCGGATAAGGTGGGGGGGCGCGAAATGGAGGCCGCCTTGGAAGCCTATCGGGAGGGGCGTCCGGAGTCGGCCATTCGGCAGTTGCGGCGGATTATCCTGGATTACGCGGGCTCGGCCAATGCCGAGGCCGCGGCACTCAACCTGGCCACCATTTATCTGAAATTGGGACTCACCGATAATGCCGAGGTCCAGGTAAACGATTATCTACGGGCATCGCCCGCTACCGGAGGGTTGTTCCGGGAACATGCCGAATACCTTTCGTCGTTAACCTTGCTGGCCGACCGCGACTGGGTGCCCGCGGAGCAGATATTGACGGGATTGCGGCAGGGGAAAACCTACGGACCTTCTGAAGAGGCGCTAGGAATCGCCTTGGTCCGGGTGGGGGAGATGTCGCGGGATTCCACCAAATTGCAGGCCTATCTCGAAAAAGCGGAAATCTCCTCCAGGCTTCCGCATCGGCAGGCGCTTTTTCGGCAACAACTGGGATTTCTGCACCAACAGAAGGACCGATTGGAACCGGCCCGTAAATTATACCGGAGCTCCCTGGAGCAATGCGGCAAAGCCCAGGCCGATTCGGCGTTCTTGCGCACCTGTTCGCTTTCGCGTTTACGTCTGGCCGATCTCGAATTCTCGGCCAAAAATTGGCAAACCTCCCTGGAACTGTACCTGGACCTCCTCAAAATCCATCCCGGCTTTCCCGAATCCGATTGGGTTCATTACCAGATAGCCAACGTCTACAAGTCGCAGAAACGCTACGATTTGGCCTTGAACGAGTATGGCAGGGTAATCGATAATTATCCCTACAGCTATTGGGCGGCGCAAGCCAAGTGGCGGCGCGAAGACACTATTTGGCGCAAGGAATTCGGGGAGGTCATCGATTAAGGAAATATTTCCGCTCCGGCAATTCGAAGACTTGCTGGAAAATCGACTCAAGGTTTTCGTGGACCTGGAGAGCGTACAGCAATCCGCGCTGGTCCACATGCAAAAAGCCGACGCCGAGGCCATGCAAAAACTTTTGCTGCGCGAATTGGAACTTACCGGGCTGCTCCAGGAACAAAAAGAGGAACTCAAGCCGTTCCTGGACGCATGGAAGGATTTACCGGTTCAGGAAAGGGACGGATACCTCAAGGGAAGGGCGGGTAAACTGCTGGATGACCTGGAAACCGTAGCTCGGAACATACAGAGCCAGCATGAAAAATGGTTTTCCGACAAGCCGTCGGAATCGAAGCCTCCTCAGGCGGATATCATGGGGCGCATCAGTTGGTATCGTTCTCTCCAGTAGGTCGGGCCATGGAAGAGTGGTTGGCCGGAATTCCCGAAGATCGCCGGGGGCAGATGTCCCAGGTTTTCGAATGGTTCAATGCCAACGTGGCCCGGCTTGAATCCGCCTATAAGGATATCGGCATCAAGTTCGATAAAATCAGCCTGGAGCTGGAGGAGAGGAATCGGGAATTACGCGCCTCCATGGACGAGACGGAGCGGGTCCAGAACCAATTGAAATCGGTTTTGGAAAGCCTGGACTCGGGCGTCATCATGGTGGACGTGGAAGAACGGATCACCCTTTTCAACCAGGCCGCCGAAAAGATTTACGGCGTCAAGCAGGAAGACGCCCTCGGAAAGGCTTATCCCGAGGTGTTCGCGGAACAGGCGGAGGATCACCTGCCTCTCATCGATACCCTGCGGGTAAACCGCGCCTACGACGGCCATGAAAGGTATTGGAAGATAAGGGGCGAATTCCAGCCCATCGGGTATACGACCAAGCTCGTTTGCGACGCTTCGGGCAAATTGCTGGGGGCCGTGGAAGTCTCCACCGATTTGCGCGAGATCAAGCATATGCAAAAGCAGATGCAGCATGCCAAGACCCTGGCCGCCCTGGGTGAAATGGCCGCGACCGTGGCCCATGAAATCCGGAATCCCCTGGCCGGCATCGGCGGCTTCGCCGGTTTGCTGGAACGCGATCTCGAAATCGACGATCCCCGGCGCGTGCTGGTCCGGCGCATCGTGCAAGGCGTTTCCAGCCTGAACAAGATAGTGTCGAACTTGTTGGTTTTCACCCGGCCCATGGAATTGCAATTGCAACGCCTCGACTTCATCGAGTGGATAGAGGAAATCATGCGTTACGCCGAGCTGGAAATCAGCAAGGAAGGTAAATCGGTTTCCATCGAGAGAAACTATCCCCCGGAACGCCTGGAAGCGCAAATCGATCCCGAGAAGTTCCAGCAGGTGCTGCTTAATCTTATATTTAACGCCATCCAGGCGATCGAATCCGAGGGGATTCTCCGCATCGACGTGGGGCTCGACAGCAACGATTTTCTGCTGGTATCGGTGCTCGACAACGGCAAGGGGATTCCCGAAGAGAATCTGGACAAAATCTTCAATCCGTTTTTCACCACCAAAGAGCAGGGTACGGGTTTGGGTTTGGCGATAGTGCAGCGCATCGTCGAGTTGCACGGGGGAAATATACGCGTGAAAAACGACCCGCCGGGTTTTACCAAGTTTGAAATCCGCATCGATTCCTGGAGAAGCACATGGCGGAAATAGTGGTGGTCGACGACGAAGAGCTGATGCGCGAATTCATTTCGACCAGCCTCGAAAGATTGGGCCATAAGGTGAAAATCAAGCGCAGCGCCCAGGAGATGCTCGAGGATTTCGCGCCCGGAAGATACGATTTGGTGGTTTCCGACTACAAAATGCCCAATATGACCGGCATCGAAATGGCGGAAAAGCTGCTGGCTCTGGAGCCCGGCCTGCCCATCGTGCTCATGACCGCCTACGGCACCGTGGAGGCGGCTGTCAAAGCCATGAAACTGGGGATCCAGGACTTCATAGAAAAACCCTTTCAAATCGAAATCCTGGAGCATACCGTTTCGCAAGTACTGCAGCTGAGCCGTCTCAAGAAGGAGAATCGCAGCCTGCGCGAAAAACTTTCGCAACGATACCGGCTGGTCGGGAACAGCCATTCGGTGCAGCAATTGCTCAAGACCGCGGACGAGGTGGCGGGTTCGAATTCCACGGTGCTCATTACCGGAGAGTCCGGCACGGGCAAGGAGCTGATGGCCCAGGCCATCCACGCGAAAAGCAAAAGAAGCAGCCTACCCTTCGTGAAAATCAATTGCGCGGCCATTCCCGAATCGCTCATCGAAAGCGAACTTTTCGGCCACGAAAAGGGATCGTATACCGGCGCCATCAAGTCGCGCATCGGAAAGTTCGAATTGGCGAACGGCGGAACGCTCCTGTTGGACGAAATCGGGGAGATGCCGCTGTTCGCGCAAAGCAAGCTTTTGCGAGTGCTGCAGGAAAGGGAAATCACCAAGGTGGGCGGCAACGACGAAATCGCCATCGACGTGCGCATCATCTGCATCACCAACCGCGATTTGCAGGTGGAGGCGGCGGAGGGGCGCTTCCGCGAGGATCTTTATTACCGGCTGAACGTGATTCCCCTGCATGTGCCGCCCTTGCGCGATAGAACGGGCGACATCGAGCCGCTGGGAAACCATTTCATCGACAAGTACAACCGCGAGAACGGTTTTACGGTTCCCGGGCTGTCCCCCGAAGCCCTGGAGCAGCTGCGCGCCCATGCCTGGCCGGGCAACGTGCGCGAATTGGAAAACGTCATCCAACGCGCCGTGGTCTTCGCCAAGAACAAGGAAATCAAGCCCGAGCACTTGCGTATGACCGGAGCCGCCATCTCCCGTCCGACCCATGCGGACTCCGGATTCGAACCCGGAATGAGCGTGGCGGAGGCGGAAAAAATCCTCATCCTGAAAACCCTGGAAGCCTGCGGCGACAACCGGACCAAGGCCGCCGACATGCTTAACATCAGCATCCGCACCTTGCGCAACAAGCTCCATGAATACAAGCCTACCGATTCGGATCAGGCCGTTGCTCCATGAATCCAGGCCCCATTCTTCCCAAGCTGACCTTCGCGGGAGCGGACGGTGACCTCGAAAAGGAGTTGCGTTCCCGGCTGGCGAACTTCCCCTGGATGCCGGGCCGGGTGGAAGACGTGGGTTTGCTCGACCGCGAGGTACGCGCGGCCAACGCCTTCCTGGTCGAATTGCCGGTATGGAGGCGTTTCGTCGACAGCCTGGAGGGCCAAGCCGACAAGGCCCTGGTGATGTCCAACAGCGTAGTGGTCAGCGCCGCCGAAATCTCCGACGCGGAAAAGCTCTCATTGTTCATGGAAGGTGCGGCCTACGTGGCCGACGCGAATACCTTGCCGGACGATTTGCGGGGGAGGCTCGAATCGCTTCTTTCGGTGAAATCGAAAGTCGTGGCGCGCCAAATCATCAACGACAGGCTCCGCGCGCGGAACCTCCGCCAGCAGGAACAGCTCAACCATCAGAACGATTTTCTCCACATGGCCGTGCACGACCTGCGCTCCCCCTTGGCGGCCATGATTTGCTACGCGGAATTGCTCATGGAAGGCGTGTTGGGTAACCTCGAGGTGACCCAGTTGGAACCCATCCGGACCATTCACCGCAATTGCCAGTTTCTGGTGGACATGGTCACCGATCTGCTCGACTCCGCCAAAATCGGAGCCGGCAAACTGCAACTGAAGCTGGAAAAGGTGAATCTGCTGAAGGAGGTGCAGCTCATAGTCCAGTCTTTGCGGGGCCTGGGCCTCACGCGCGGCATCCAAATCGAATTGAAGGCCGAACCCATTCCGGAAATCTACCTGGACGTGCAGAAGATAAGCCGGGTACTGGCCAATCTGCTGGGCAACGCCATCAAGTTCACCAAAACCAACGGGAAAATCGTCATCAAAGTCGAACAAAGGGACAACAACCTCATTTGTTCCATTCAAGACATGGGGCCGGGAATCTCGCAGGCGGATTTGAACGCGATTTTCCGGAAATTCGACACCGGTTCGGGCAGCAATATTTCCGGCAAGGGGCATGGCCTGGGATTGACCATCAGCAAATCCTTCGTCGAATTGCACGGCGGGCGGCTCTATGTCGAGTCCACCCGGCACAAGGGTTCGGTGTTCATCGTGAATCTGCCCGTGGAAAAGCGCCGCCAAAGGGCCCAACAGAAATTACGTCACCGTATCCTGGTATTGGACCTGGGCGGAGACATGGATTCCCTGTCCACCCTGTCGGACAGCGAGGCATTCGCCCATTTTCATATCGAGTACCTGGCTTCGCATTGGTCTTCGTGGAAGGAAACCGCCGGGCGGAAATTCGACTTCGTGCTGGTGAACGAAGCCAGGGAGGTGCCGGAAACCCTGCGGGACTATTATCTGCTCGCCTTGAGCGAAATGAGCGCGGAATCGCCGAGCGCCCTGCTGGTGCCCGGCGCCATTACGCCCGAAGAAAGAGACCTCCGCCGTTACCTGGGGTTCCATATCATAGAAAAGCCTTGCACTGCGGTGGAGTTATTCGATAAACTTCAGTTCGTTATCGGCATCGATCGGCGCCAACGATAACCGACTGGAGAGCAAGTGCTGGGTATCCGACGGAATTCGCTGTCCTACAAGACAGCGGTCCTCTATATAGTACTGACCGTACTTATCATCTCCGTTTTCAATTTCATCATCTGGGAAAACCAGTCCGATCTCATCACCCGCAACCAGCAGCTCAAATCCGAGGTGCAATCGGTGCAATTGCGGGAGATGCTGGACCGCAATCTCGGCGGCCTGGGAACCGCTCCCGAAGCCTCTCATTGGAAAAAGGTGGCGGAAGACGCGGTGAAGGAAAGCGTCTCCGATGTCTCGGTTTTTTCCGAAAGCGGCAACCTTCTGTTTTCGACCCTCCCCGGCGAGGCGAAGGCCGCTTCGGAGGAGAAACAGCTCCTGATCAACCGGGCCATCGCCAAATTCGAGTTGGAAGGAAAGAACTTCTATCATGACCTCGACATTCCCAACGCCCTGATCCGACTGTACATCCCATACCAGCTGTCCCATAACGGCGATTTCGCCGTGGCGCAATTCCCGCTATCGGTGAACGAACTCGAAATCGAAAAGAACGTCCTCATCCGCCTTTGCCTCCTGGTGGCGGCCATCGTAATCCTCCTGCAATTGATCTTCGCCCTCTTCCTGCGGCGCATCATCATCAAACCCATCGAAAAACTGGAAAAGGCCACCCATGAAGTGGCCAAAGGCGAGTTCAACCATACCATCGACATCAATCAGCAGGATGAAATCGGGATGCTGGCCAGGTCTTTCAACGAAATGATCCTGAACCTGGTTCGCATCCGCGAAGAAGCCAAGGGATCGAATCCCCTTACGGGCCTGCCGGGAAACAACGCCATCACCCAGCAAATGGACGAGATGATAGCGTCCGGCCAAAAGTTCGTAGTCATCTACGCCGACTTGGACAATTTCAAGGCCTACAACGACAAGTACGGATTCTCCAAGGGTGACGACGCCATTTTGTATACCCGCGATTGCTTTCTCGAAGCGGCGCGGAAATTCGGTACGCCCGAAACCTTCGTGGGCCACGAAGGCGGCGACGACTTCGTCATCGTTTCTCCCTTCGACACCTGGGAACCGATTTGCAAAGGCATCATAGCCGCCTTCGACAGCGGAGTCACCCAATTCTACGACGAGTCCGACGCCAAGGCGGGATTCATCGATTCGGTGGATCGCCAGGGCAAAAAGGTGCGCTATCCCCTGATGTCCATTTCCCTCGCCGTGGTCGGCAACCACATGCGTCCCATCACGGATCACCGTCTCGTGGTTTCCATCGCGGCCGAAATGAAGAAGTTCGTCAAGAAGATGGAAGGCAGCAGTTATGCCATAGACAAAAGGACGAATTGAATGGCGGGCCCGTCGTATCAGGTCGGCCGGTGGGCCAATTTCTGGTTTACGATCCAGCCCTTCGTATTCATCCTGGTGCTGCTCTTTTTGAGCTTCTACACCAACGAAGCCATCATCCGGCATCGGATGATGGAGTACGACCGCGGCATGGAAGAAATGTCGCGGAACCGCAATCAGAACCATTCGCTTTCCATGCTCGCCCGCTTCGAAATGATCGATCAACGGAGCGAAAAGCCCGACGAGGACGAATCGCTGCTCGAAATGAAACTCCAGGCTCTTTCTTCGCAAAGCCTGGTGGAGTCGGAATCCGAATCGCGCAAGCTTTCGATCAAGGAAAAGGCCATTGGATGGGCCATCAATACGGTCCGATGGTTGTTGGGCAAGGAGACGAAAATCGTAAATTTTCCGGAGGCCAGCCTGCGGGAACTGGAATTGGCCTATTTCTACGAGAGGGGACGGAAATACGATAAGGCCGTCGAATTGTATGCCGCCCTGCTGGATAAATCACGGGAGAACTCGGGATTGCACGCCACCCTGCTGCTGCATCTGGGCTTTTGCAAAAGCATGCTGGGTAATCATCCGGACGCGTTGGCGGAATTGTCCAAAGTGGCGACCGTCGCTCCGGGAAGCCACCAGGCCGGGGTGGCGTCCCAGCTCATCGCCCGCATCCTGAGCTTGCAGGAGAAGGTAAGGATCGCCAAGAAACGGAATCTGGGGCCTTTCCATTCGGGCAAGGAAATGTTCCGTCTGGCCGATTATACCGAAGCCATCCGGTTATTGGGAGAATATCTGATCGACCCCGGCGGCGACCGCGCGAATCTCCTGGAAGGGCAATATCTGTTAGGAAGATCACAAGAAGAGCTTGGCCGCGAGGAGGAAGCCCTGGGTCAATACCGGAATATCATCGCGCGCCATCCTCAATCGTCATGGGCCAAGCTGGCCAATCGGAGGATGTATCTGATGGGGAGGTTGTACGCCAATGACACGGCCTTGACGCAAACCGCGATGAAAAGAGTCGAGCAATACGAAGACTTTTCCTTCATCAACCAATTGAAGAACATCAACCTGCCCGAGACGCGCACGC
>CAYNXV010000138.1:0-3044 GCA_964401245.1 uncultured Bifidobacteriales bacterium
ATACGGAGAAATCGGGGCCCACGGCAACCCGATCCTCAAAACCCCCCACATGGATGCCCTGCATGCGACCAGCATCCGATTCACCGATTTCCACACGGACCCCACCTGCTCCCCGACGCGGGCCGCCCTGATGACGGGGCGACACTCCCGTCGTGTCGGCGTTTGGCATACCCTTGACGGATGGTCCCTGCTTCGTCCCGAAGAAACCACCCTCGCGGATCGCTTCGCCGCCGATGGATACCGCACCGGTATTTTCGGCAAATGGCACTTGGGAGACAACTATCCCTTACGGCCCCAGGATCGCGGCTTCCAGGAAGTCCTTATCCATCTCGGAGGCGGAGTCGGACAGAGTCCCGACTACTGGGGAAACAATTACCTCGACGACGTCTACTTCCGCAATGGAAAGCCGGAGTCCCACGAAGGTTACTGCACCAATGTCTGGTTCGACGAAGCCATGGAGTTCATGGAATCGAACCGCAACAATCCCTTCTTCATATATCTGGCGACCAACGCTCCGCATTCACCCTTTATCGTAGAGCCCCAATACAGCGACCCCTACCAAGGCAAAGGCGTGAACGCCGAGTTCTACGGCATGATTGCCAATATCGACGAGAACATGGGCCGCCTGATGGCGAGGATGAAGACCCTGGGCCTGGAAGAGAATACCATCCTCATTTTCATGAGCGACAATGGCTCCGCCGACCCGGCTTTCAATGCCGGGATGAGGGACAGAAAGGGAACACTGTATGAGGGGGGACATCGGGTTCCATTTTTCATCCGCTGGCCCGGCGGCGGACTGACGGGCGGAAAGGACATCGACCTGCTCGCAGCGCATATCGACGTGGCTCCCACCCTGCAAACCCTATGCAGCCTGGCAAAGCGGGAGCAGGACCGGTTCGACGGAGTCGACTTGTCGCCCTGGCTACGGGAAGGTCGAACGGATGGCATTTCAAGGACGCTGATAGTCGATTCCCAACGTCTGGAGACCCCGGTCAAAGGCAGACGCTTTGTCGTGATGTCGCCGGGCTGGCGCCTGGTCGGCAATGAACTCTTCGATTTGAAAGCCGACCCGGGGCAGAAAACCAATGTATCCGCCAAGTTCCCGGATACGGTACAGCGCTTGTCCCAGGCCTACGATGCCTGGTGGGCGGACGTATCAACGCGGGACGGAGAACAAGTAGCCATAGTCTTGGGGGCGGCTCAGGTGGATTCGGTCCAGCTTATGGCTCACGATTGGCATCCGACGACGGAAGGGATGTCACCTTGGCATCAGGATGTGATTAGGACCGGAACCCAGTCCAATGGATATTGGGTAGTGGATTTTGCGCGGGCGGGAAAATACCGGGTCGGCCTCAGACGCTGGCCGGAGGAAGCCAAGGATTTACCCTCCACGGCCATTCCGGCAAAGACGGCCCGGCTCCGGATTGGAGATCTGCAACTTGAAAAAGAGGTGCAGGGCGCCTCGGAGGTGAGCTTTGAAGTGACCGCCCAGCCGGGAAGAACCCGGTTGCAGACCTGGTTCGTGGATAATGACGGGGCTTCCTGGGGAGCCTTCTATGTGAAGGTCATCGCCATGGAACCCTCCATGGGAAACGCCAAGCTTTCGCAGGGAAAACCTGCCCGGTTGGAAAGGGTGTACGAGTTTCTCCGGAAGCGGGTGCTATTCAAGGGCAAAGAGGGGAAAGAGGCTCATGATGCCCTGGGTAAGACATGGATACCCGGTACGGAATGATTTGGCTGCCTTGCCAGGCCGCTTTTTGAAATAATGTTCAGGGCTGGATTTCGAGAGAGCTGTTGATGGATTCGAGTTGAAGTCGCATCAAGCCTATTTTGCGCTCCAAAACGGCTTTTTCCGAGTTAACGGATTCCTTGAGACGTATTTCCATCTCTTTGATTTGCTCCAACATACGAATGCGCTCCGCGCGCAGCTGTTCCAGCTTTTCCGCTTCTTCGGCCTTGTCGAAAATCACCTTTTCCGGCGCCGGCGATTTCGTCTGCGAATGGGCGCGGGTCGAAATATCACCGTCGGGAATGAAACGCACCCCAGCTTCAAACTGGCGCTGGTTCATGAAGGTCGGTGATACGATTTCCACTCCGGCGCCATGCAGGGAATCCAGTACCATTTTGCGCAGGCTCGATCGGGCACTGAGCAGATGCTTGACCTCGGGCAGGAATCCGGCTATCCGGTATGTGACGGAAAAATTCCCGAGCTCCATCACCTGCACGAAGGCGTCCTTCAAGTCCGCAGCAGAAGCCGCCTTGAGGAGCAACCCCTCCACATGGGAGCGTTCGATATCATAACCCAATGACACGGTGGCCGAAACTATGGTACCCGAGGACCGGACCACCCGGATCGGATGGGACACCAGGTAAAGATTGGGAAGCGTCGTCAAGTCGCTGTCCTCGGTTTGGATTTCCGTATGGAACAGTCCCCGGTCGGAAACCCGGCCAAAATGCCCCTCAACTCCGATAAAATCTCCGGGGCGGAAGCTTCCCACCGAACGCAGCATCAGACTGGCCATTATATTCGCCACAAAAGTGGTGGAGGAAAAGGCTATGGCACCAGTCAGCAGCAACCCGAGCAGCGCCAGTAGTTGATTCCGTGTGCTTTCGCCCACCGGCGCAGTCAATATTACGATGACCATTACCGCTACTGTCGCAATCAGAAGAAGGAATTGCCTGGGAAGCCTGGCTTCATTACCGAGCTGCGGCCGACGGGTAAGCAGCAACCAATTGAGCAGGACGAGGAAACCGATTCCCAATGCCAGTGCCGCCAGCATGGGCAGAATGGATATGAAAGAGGTTTTGATGGCTTCCATAGGAAGCCAATTGTACCAATTTTATCCGGTACCAGCCTGCACAAAGGTGGGAAGCCTCAGAGAATCAGGCCCATTGGCTTCGGTGTCAAAAGTAATGGTGGGAACAAAAGTGACCGAAAGGGTGTAACTTTCGGTGGAAAAAATGGTGGAGCCAAGGAGAGTCGAACTCCTGACCCCTTGCATGCCATGCAAGTGCTCTACCAGCTGAGCTATGGCCCCACGAAG
>CAYNXV010000138.1:3144-10171 GCA_964401245.1 uncultured Bifidobacteriales bacterium
AGGCCGAGTTCATGGGCCTTCTCGTGCACCTCAAGCCAGGTGTGGGTAGGCGCCTTGCCGCCCGCAATGATGCGCCGCACTTCGGGATCGAAAATTTCGGCGCCGCCTCCGGGAAGCGAATCGAGGCCGGCCTTTTGCAGCCGCGCCAGCGCGACTTCCACCGATACTTTGCTTTTGCGGGCGAAATAGGAAATCTCCACCGCCGTGAAGGCCTTGATATGCACTTCGGGTCTCAAGGAGCGGATGAAGGCGCATAGTTCTTCGCCGTATTCCACTCCCCGGTCGGGATGCACTCCGCCGGTAATATGGATTTCGGTGAGCGACCCCACAGGATACCGCTCCAGGGTCCGGGCCAAATCCTCCAGGGAATGATCCCAGGCGCCCTGGTTTTCGTCGGCGCGGGGCGGGCGGTAAAAGGCGCAGAACTTGCACGCATATACGCATTTATTAGTGGGCTCGAAATGGATGTTGCGGTTGAAGTAGGCTTCGTTTCCATGCTTTTCCACCCGCACCGCATCGGCCCGTTCGCGCAGCCATTCCAGGGGCGCATGCTGATACAGCCGGAGGGCGTCCTCATCGGAAAGCCTCTCCCCCTCGGCTCGTTTGGAATCGATTTCCCTCAGAAAATCCGTCATAACCCTCCTTGCGGCGCTGGTAAAAATATTAAGTCGCGCCGGGCTTGCGCGCAAATGCACCTATTTTCCGTGCCATGGGGACTTAATCAAGAAATATTATGTTTAATTCGTTTTCAACCAGCGACAAAAGAGGAGGAGCGGTAACGGATAATGGCAACCACAGTCGATGAAATCACGGTGAATTACGAAGAAGACGGAAAACAACTGGTCAAAGAGGTGGAAAAGGAGATCCTGACCAAGGGTTCCTGGTCGACCATCCTTTTTAAATATCAGGACTTGGACAAGGCTACGGGGGAATTCAAGGCACCCAAAATCGCCATCCGCCGTTACCAAAAGAGGAATGGCGAATACCGCAACGCCAGTAAATTCACCATCTCCTCCATGGCCCAGGCCCGTAAAATCATCGAAATCCTGGAAAAATGGAGCGGAGAAGGCAGCGATGTGGATGTAGCCGGTGACGACGGCGAAGACTAGGGCAGGAAAAAAATCCCAGCCCGAGGTTCTCTTTTTCAATACCAGTGGGCTGCCTCTACCCCGGGCACTTAATTTGCGGAATTTGGCCGTAAAAGTGTTGCGGGAAGAAGGGATAAATCGGCCGGTAAATGTCGTTTTCTGTGAAAATTCACTCATTAGACGCTTAAACCATGAATTTCGTGGACTGGATAAGGTGACGGACGTCCTTTCATTTGAGTATAATGATGAGGAATTGTTCGGAGAACTTTATATATCGGTTCCCAAGGCGAAAAGCCAGGCTCCCCGCTGGAAAAACACCCTTTATGCCGAATTGAAGCGGTTAATCGTGCATGGCTGCCTCCACCTGGCAGGTTACGATCACCTCAAAAAACCGGAACGCCGGGAAATGACGGCCCGCGAAGACCATTATTTATCCCCCTGACCATTGAGTTATATTTTAAACATGGACCCCAATCCCGACCCCGACCCTGACGAGTTTCCGGCAAACGGGACTCCGCGTTTGGGAATCTCCGGAATCCCTGAATAATATCGTGGACCCTAGTTTATCCATCGAACTGCTGCTGCTATTCACCGCCACCATATTATTGAGCGGCGTGTTGGGGGCAACGAAAACCGTCATCGGTTATTATTACGGCCAAAGTAACGGGCATATCCATAATCCCGAGAACGACCTGCAGGTTCTCATCAAAAAATCGGCACAAGCCTGGCAAAAGCCCGGTTTCTTCGAATCGCTCAGTTTAGGTCGGTTTCTCCTGGACGGCGTGGCGCTTATCTGCCTGACACGGTATTTTTACACGACCTTTCCCAGCTGGAGCTATGTGACCAGCGCGGCGGTGGGATTGCCCGTCGCCTTTCTCATTTCCCATTGGCTATTCCCCTATTTGGGACGGATTTTCGCGCCGCGATTGGGCAATACCGCCTTACGCATCCATGGAGCCTATTCCATGCTCTTGATGGGACGCATCGGCGAGGCCCTTTATCGGGCCAATGATTTTCTGCTCCGCCGACGGGGTATCGACCAGAAGCTCAGTTTCCTGGGTGATTCCGGACACCAGAAACCAGATACCAAGCGTGAGGAAGAACCCGACCGCAGCGGCTTGGAGGACGAAGAAAAAGAAATGATCCGCAGCATTTTCGATTTACGCGAAACCCAGGTGCGTGAGATCATGACTCCTCGGGTCGATATCAAGGGTCTGGAAATCAATACGGCCTATGAGCAGGTCATTGAATTCATCACCAAGGAAAAATTCAGCCGCATCCCGGTTTACGAGGAGAATCTCGACAATATCCGAGGCATTCTCCATGTCATGGATTTATTGGCGGTGAAAATCGAGAACGGGTCGGTGTTCAGACTGTCTGATTTCATCAAGGAAGCCTTCTTCGTTCCCCGTACCAAGAAAATCGGTGAGCTCATGCGCGAATTCCGCCAGAAACATGTACACATGGGCATGGTGGTGGACGAATACGGCGGCACGGCCGGACTTATCACCCTTGAGGATATTCTCGAGGAAATCGTGGGCGAAATCCACGACGAAGATGAAATCGAAGCCTTCAAGCTCCAACGTGAAGACGACGGAGTTTATCTCATCGATCCCATTCTATCGCTTTCGGATCTCCAAGAGGAAACCGGCATCGACTTGAAGCCCGAGGAGGAGGATATCCAAATCGACACGGTGGGCGGATTCATCCTTTTCATCCACGGCAAGGTGCCCGAAATCGGAGACCTTATCCGCTACAAGGACTACTCCTTCGAGATTATCGAAATGGATGGGCAGAAGTTGGAGCTCATTCGACTGCTGGTGAATTCACCAGTGAATGTTAGAGGCTGAGCCCCGGCATCCACCGACTCGGTTCTCCGGGGTAGCTACTGTTCCCGCAGCGAATCGATGTTCCTAAGCAAATCATCGTTGTAGAAATCCAACAAAGGCAGCTTGTTGAGTATCTCTTCGGTATTGTCCAGCACCCCGGCGTTTTCCCTGATAACGGAGATGAGGCGATGCACCGAATGGTGCAGACTGCGCAAGGATGCTTCCAGCTCTTCCCGGTTTATGGGCTGAGGAAAAGCGTCTTCAAAGGATTCATTATCGAACATAACAGGAATTTAATTATCTCAATGGGAACTGGGAAGCTTTTACAGGTTCGAATGCCCCGGGGGAAACCATGTTATTAAGGTTGTTTTTGCTTTTCGCCATCGTGCCCGCCGCGGAACTGTATTTACTGATCCAGGTAGGAACGCTTATCGGGGCGGTTTCGACGCTTTTACTGGTATTATTGACCGCTTTGGCCGGCGCCAATCTGGCACGCCTGCAGGGAATGCAAACCCTTTACCGCATCCGCCGCGAATTATCCGAGGGGATAATGCCCGCAGTGGAATTGTTCAATGGAGTACTTATTCTCATCGCCGGGATTCTGCTGCTCACCCCCGGATTCATGACGGATATACTGGGCTTTCTTATGCTGGTGCCCCGCACCCGGATTTTCTTCCGTAGAATCCTACAGGCCCGCGTGGAACGCTGGATGAGCCGGGGCAACACCCGTTTACGGCTTTTTTTCTGAGGGTGAAGCCGACGGTTCGGGTTCCGATTTTACTTCGGCTTTTTCGGCCAGCAATTGGGCCAACCATTGGGTAGGCTCGAAATGAGCGCAAAAGACCACTATGGCGGCGGTGAACGGCACGCCCAAAAAGGCTCCCGGTATGCCCCAAATCCATCCCCAAAAGCCGATGGAAAATAAAACCACCAGAGGTGAAAGGGCCAGAAACCGGCCCTCCAATATGGGCGCGATATAATTCCCCGTGATGAACTGGATAAGGGTCAATCCCGTCAGGCCGGCCACCGCCAAACCAAGGCCGTTGCCGGGCTGAATCAAAGCCAACAGAGTGGGAGGAAATACCGAAATGATGGACCCCAGGGTAGGGATGAAATTGAGCACGAACGCCAACAGTCCCCAGACAATGGGAAAGTCCAGTCCGATAAACCAGGTATAGAGAGCGACCAATACACCCGTGGCCGCCGATACCAGCCCCAGAGCATACATGAAATTCCGCACATTGTGCGCGCTTTGAGCCGCGGCTTCCGCCAATTTACGGGCCGTGGGGGTTCCGATGGTCACTCTCAGTTTTTTGTCGAAATCGGGAACTTCGAGTAGAAACAACAGCAAATAGGCGATGAAAAGGAAAAGCGTGGCCATCACTTCGAAGAGGTACAAGGCCGCCGGTTCCAACAATCCAAAAAATTCCTGCCCCAAAGCCTGGAAATCGAGCCGTCCCCCGGGAATGTCCCATCCCTGGATTTGCGCCCACCGCCCCATCCCCACCAGAATATCATTCACCCTTTCCGCGTAGGCTTGCCAATCCTCCCCCACAATCCGGACCATCAACACCACGGAAGCCAAAGCCCCCAGCAAGACCGCCAGCACCAGAAAAAGCGAGAGGAAAACGGCGGGCACCCGGTGTACTTTCCTCTCCATCTTCACTTGTAGGGGCCAGATCATGGCTGCGGCCAGAAAGGCCAATCCCATGGGCATGGTGATGAAGGCAGTGACTTTAAGGCCCGCCAGCACCAGCAGAACGGCGATTAGGGAAACGGCTCCCACTTGGCGATCTTTCCGAAGCGGATTTTCGGCCATCACGGCAAGCCTTTGTGAAATTCCGATTATGGACCGCCTGCAACCCTCAGCGATGCCGATGGAGAGGCGGGAATCTCCTTGAAATTACTTTCACGACGGAAGGAGGCAAGAGCAATGGACGGGTAGTAGTGGTGTCCTTGACAGGGATTGAACCTGTGACCCCCAGTTTAGGAAACTAGTGCTCTATCCAACTGAGCTACAAGGACCGAATTCGAGGTTTGGCGCGCCGTAAGCTACCAAAATACCCGTGGGATTTCAAAATAACCCCCCTCCATTTCTTTTTGGTATTTTTTTGGCTGTCTCCGTCCCCGTTTCTACCTTTGCGGCTGAACGTACGGGCCTCTAGGTGCCCCGCGCGTCTCTACCATTTTGACCACAGGACATATTCCCTTGCTGACTCGCATTGAAATTGCCCAGAAATCCTCGACCACGGACTCACGGGGTAACAAGGTATTGACTGCCATCCGGGAGGATCTGGGATTGGCTGTAGACCGGGTGGCCGGCCTGATGATTTATACCCTGGAAATGGATTTGACCCCCTTGGAAGTGGAAAAGGCGGCATCCGAATTATTGGCGGACCCGGTTACGGAAACGGCGGGAATCAACCGTCCTCTGGCGCGGGATTTCGACTACTTGATCGAAGTTGGCTTCAAACCCGGCGTCACCGACAATGTCGGACGTTCCAGCCGCGAAGGTCTCGGTGATTTACTGGGACGCACTCTCGGCGACGGGGATCAGGTTTTCACCAGCCGGCAATTTCTGCTTTGGGGCAAACTGAAAAGAGAAGAGGCCGAACGCATCGCCGTCAAACTGTTGGCCAACGCTTTGATAGAGCGCTATTACGTCTTGTCACGCGAGCAATGGGAAGCGGGTGAGCGGATTCCTACGGAGAGCAACGGAGTAAGCCTGGCCCATGAGCCCGTAGTCGCAACGGTGACCCTCCCCGATAACGACGCGGATTTGGAAAAGCTTTCACGGGAGAAAATCCTTTCCTTAAGTCTGGAGGAAATGCGGGCCATCCGGGCGCGTTATGCGGACGCGCCGCATAAGCAAGCCCGCCAGGAAGCCGGATTGCCGGAATTCCCCACCGACGTGGAGTTGGAGGTCATCGCCCAGACCTGGAGCGAGCATTGCAAGCACAAGATATTCAACGCCGACATCGATTATACCGATGAGAACGGCAAGGAGCGCCGGATCCGCTCCCTCTATAAAACCTATGTAAAGGCGGCCACGGCCAAGGTGGCGGAAAAAATCTCCTGGCTCAAATCGGTATTCACCGACAATGCCGGCATCATCGCTTTCACTGACGATTACGATATCGCCATGAAAGTCGAAACGCATAATTCGCCCAGCGCGCTCGACCCCTACGGCGGAGCCATGACGGGCATCGTGGGAGTGAATCGCGATATCATGGGTTGCGGCATCGGCTGCAAGCCTTTGTTCAATACGGACGTATTCTGCTTCGCCACTCCGTTTTACGACAAGCCCGTGCCTCCCAAACTGCACCATCCCAAGCGCGTGTTGAAGGAAGTGCATCGCGGCGTGCGCGACGGCGGCAATGAAAGCGGCATTCCCACCGTGAACGGCAGCATCGTTTTCGACGATCGCTTTCTGGGCAAGCCCTTGGTGTTCTGCGGCACCGGCGGCCTCATCCCGGCCATGGTGGGTGGTAAGCCATCCCATGAGAAAACCATTCTTCCGGGCGATCGCATCGTAATGGCCGGAGGCCGCATCGGCAAGGACGGCATCCATGGCGCCACCTTCTCTTCGGCGGCGCTTACCGAAACCTCCCCCACTTCGGCGGTGCAAATCGGCGATCCCATCACCCAGAAAAAACTCAGCGACTTTCTGCTCGAGGCCCGCGATCTCGGTCTCTATCGGTTCGTCACCGACAACGGCGCGGGCGGCCTTTCCTCCTCCCTGGGGGAGATGGCGCGCGAATGCGGCGGATGCCGCGTGCACCTCGACCGCGCGCCGCTCAAGTATCCCGGTCTCGACCCCTGGGAAATCCTGGTCTCCGAAGCGCAGGAACGCATGTCCTTCGCGGTACCTCCGGAAAACCTGGAAGCCTTTTTTGCCCTGGCCAAAAGACGCGGCGTCGAAGCCGCCGATCTCGGCGATTTCTCCGACGACGGGATATTCGCGGCTTATTTCGCCCACAAGTTGGTTTGCCGCCTCGATATGGAGTTTTTGCATGACGGCGCGCCGCGCATGCTCATCCCCGCGCGCCTGGCGCCGACGCAGCGTCGCGAACCCGATGCCACCCTGATTGACGAGCGTGATTTGGGTGA
>CAYNXV010000139.1:0-10052 GCA_964401245.1 uncultured Bifidobacteriales bacterium
GGCTCTGGAAAAGTACGCTCCGGAAATTTTTACCCGGTAACTTATCGAAAAGCCCAAGAAAAATTCCACGCATCCAACCTTGGGAGGCGGGTATGTAATAAACAGCGGCGCCGAGGGTCAATCCTCCGCAAAGTCCCGCATAGATGAGGGTGTTGGATATCAGAGCCGGAGCCGTAGCCAGGCGAGGATTGAGCAAGGCCATGAAAAGCCCCGCCGTCAAAAGGCCGTACATGCCTACGATTCTATCCACAAAAATGGTGGTGAGCGCCAATCCGCGCCGACCGGGGGCGTTTTCCTTAAAGAGATAATAGCCCTTGATGAAATCGCCGCCTGTGCCACCCGGGAGCAGGGAGTTGAAAAACAGACCGACCATGTGAAGGGAGAAAACCTTGCCCGGCCCCACTTCGATTCCCGCGGCTTTGAGCAGCAGAAACCAGCGCAAAGCCGCCGCCAATATGAGCACCGAATAACAGGCGCCGGCGAATACGAAAAGTCCGGGATGATGCGTAAATGCTGTGAGAAGGAGGCGCGGCTCGAATACGCCGCTTCGAATCAAAAAGGCGATAAGGCCGACGCCTACCGCCAATCGTAATATCCCTTTGACCCAGCCGGGAATGCGACGCAAGCCTGTCTCCGCTAATCGAAAAGGGAGGATTGCAGGGCGCCGCAAAAGCTGCGACGGTGATGAGGAGTCAAGCCGTAGCGTTCCAAAGCGCGCATGTGATCACGAGTGCCATAGCCTTTGTTGCGGTCGAACCCGTATTCCGGGTGCCGCTCATGCAATTTTACCATGGCCCTGTCGCGCGTGACCTTCGCCAGAATCGAAGCCGCGGCTATGGCTGCGGAGCGACCGTCTCCACCCACCAGACATTCCTGCGGATAATCCAAATCGGGAATGGCCAGATTGCCGTCTACCAGCACCAAGGAGGGCGTTCTTCCCATGGCCGCAAAGGCCCGCCGCATCGCAAGAAACGTGGCCCCCAGAATATTATGGAGATCGATTTCTTCGGGCGTACATTCCCCGATGCCGAAAGCCAGTGCCTTGTCTTTGATCTCAAGGAACAGCGCCTCGCGCTTTTTTTCCGGCACTTTTTTCGAGTCGTTCAGGTCGCGGATGAAGGACTTGGAATAATCGAGCATCACGCAAGCCGCCACTACGGACCCCGCCAAAGGCCCCCGCCCAACTTCGTCCACACCGGCTAGGGCGGGAAAGGTTCCAAGGCGCTCCAGATCGCAGCTCCATATTACCGCCCCCACTTTGGGCGCATCCACCTCGCCGCTACCCACCTTGGTTTTGGCTTTTCTTTCAGCTATCACAAGTTCCCCTGCCCGTTTTCCGTCATGCGAGACCGCCCATGAATTCCGGAAGTCCATTCAAATCCACCATTTGTCCAGGCACCTTTCCGGGGCGAATCACCCCTTCGGCAAAGGCTCGCACCACCTTCCAATAACAGGCGTGTTCTTGCGCCAATACCTTGCGGCCCACCTCTTCGGCAGTTGCTCCCGGTTCCACGGGTACCTTGACCTGCCAGAGAATCTGCCCCTGATCATAAATCTCGTTGACCAGATGGATAGTGACACCGGTTTCCCGGCAACCCGATGCGACCACCGCTTCGTGTATGCGCGCCCCGTAAAAACCTTCACCTCCGAAGGCCGGAAGCAAGGCAGGATGGATGTTGAGTACGCGGTTGGGCAGCGCCCGCAGCACCAATGACGGAACTTTCTTCATATAGCCGGCCAAGACCAGCAAGTCGATGCCGTACTCCTCCAGCAACCCGACCAGTTTTTTCTCCACGCCCGCCTCTCCCCCCTCGGTAACCGCGCTTACATGGAAGGCCTTGGTTCCGAAGGCTCGCGCCTTTTCCATCGCGCCCGAAGCGCTGTTATTGGAGACGAAGAACTCCAGACTGACGGGGAGATGTCCGGAGCGGATGCGGTCGATGAGGGCTTGGAAATTGGAGCCCCCGCCCGAGGCGAGGACTGCTATCCGATAGGAGTTCACGCCTTGGCAGTCTCCGCCTTATGCGGAGAGGTTTGTTCGGGAAGTTGGGTAGTCTTCGCGCCATTCAAACCAGCGGTGCCATTGGCGCCGTTGGATCCATTGACGGTTTTCGCATCCCCGGAATAACCGCTGCTGGCCTGTGGAGCTCCATGACGGCGAAACAGGTGACGAAAAAGCGTTCCCGCTCCGCGCAAGACCCGGTAGCGTTCGCGTTTGTTCATGATGGCCATTTTCGCCTGGCTCCAGACGTATCGGGGGCGGAGATAGAATTCGCGGCGGGCGCGATCGCAAAAATCCACCAGGTCCTGCGAAGTAAGGCCTTTCCGAATGACCGTGGTATTGTGCTGTCCGTCTTTGTCGAGCCACTTGTCGTAGTCTTCCGTGACCAATTCCCCTTTGCTGCGGGCCTCATCATAGGCCGTTGTGCCGGGATAGGCCATGATAGGATAGAATTGCGCGGTATTGGGATTGAGCGCCTTGGCGAATTGCAGAGTGCTCTCCAGGGTTTCCTTGGTATCGCCCGAGTTACCTACCATGAAGCAACCGTGAATGAGTATGCCGGCCTTGTTGGCGCCGTCCATGAATTTTTCGGCCATGCCCGTGGCGAGACCCTTTTTCACGTTCTTGAGTACGTCGATGGAGCTGGACTCGAAGCCCACGCATAGTTCGCGGCACCCGGCTTTCTTCATCTTGTCGAGCACGTCGTGTTTCACGTCGGCGCGGGCATTGGCCGACCAGGTTACCTTGAGACCCCGGGCCAATACTTCTTCGCAAAGCTCCACCGTGCGCGAGGGATGCGCCGTGAAAGTATCGTCCTCGAAGAATATCTCGCCCAAATCGGGAAAGTTATCCTTGATAAAGGCCATCTCATCCACCACGTCCTTCACGCTGCGTTTGCGATAGGTATGTCCCGTCATGGTCTGGGGAATTACGCAATAGGTGCAGCGGAAAGGGCAGCCGCGTCCCGAAAGAATAACGATGAGGGGATTGATATTGGCGCCGTAGAAATAACGGGTGTAGCAGGAGAGCAAGTGCTTATGGTAAACCTTGCTCACCCAGGGCAGGGTATCGAGATTCTCTATTTTAGGCCGCTCGGGATTCCGTTTCAATTCCTCGCCTTCGCGATAGGAAATACCGAGCACCTTGCGGGGACTATCGGGTCCGTCGCCGCGTAAATGCCGCACCAACTCGCGGGCGGTGTAATCGGCTTCCCCGGAAATCACATAGTCGATAGCCTCTTCGCGTTCCAGGATTTCGATGGGCTCGGCGGTGGCATGAGTGCCCATGATAGCGATTCCGCAGCCCAAAGCCTCCTTGATGGAGCGGCCCACCCGCATGTCATTGTTGATGCTGGGAGTAGAGGTATTGAGCACTACGAGTTCCGGCCCGAATTCCTTGATGCGCGCCAGACAGGCCTTCAAGTCCAGATCCATGGCCGAGGCGTCCAATATCAGCAGTTCATTTCCATCCTCCTCCACGCAGCCGGCCGCATAGCACATGAACATGGGCCAATAAAGCGTGCTTGATTTGGTAACGCTGGGGCTGCGAGACTCCCGCGAAAACATGGGGAAATAAGGGGGATTGAGAAAAACAACCTTCATAGAAGAAGCCTCCATGCACCTGCTTGCGAGGTAAAATCCACCGGGTTTTATGGCGAAATCAGCCGAATCCAGGCAATTGTCGCCGATTCAGACTTTGGCCGTACCCAATAACGGACGCCCCTTCAACCGGACCCGCGTAAAGTACCTAGTTAGCAGATGCTTTTCAAACGCGATTATATCTAATACTAGCGCGTACGGAACCTTTGCGCCCGGCTTTTTTCCCAAACACCCACATCGAATAGAATATCGGCGCTTGCGGATTTTGACCCCACCTCCAGGCGAATGCGCTCCACGCCTGCCAAAAGCAAATGGACTCCGCCATAGGCCGCCGGGTGCAGCTTTTGGGGGAGGACCGCGTTACCGTCCCATACCCCCGCCGTTTCCACTCCTAAAATACCTTCCACGGCAAAATATCCATTCACCATCCAAACCTGAAATGCGCGGCGGGGAATCAAGGTATACCGAGACTCCAAGGTGTTGATCATTTCGTTTCGACCCCGTAAAGCGCCTGCGGCATACCCTCTCAGGCTATTGGGCCCGCCGAGATGGAAATCATCGTACACGCCTATTTCCCGACCCATTTCCCCGAAACGATATTGGTACAAAACCGCCGCATGGAACTTGAAGCCAGCGCCTAAGGGTCGGTAGTAACGAATATCCGTCAAAAGCTCCTGAAAATTTGCCGGCCCACCCAAAAAACCACCGCTTTGGGTGAGTCTGATTTCTCGATAGAATCCTCCATCGGGATGCAGTCGCCGGTTGCGGGTATCCCAGACCAATCCCGCTCCCAAGCGGGGTATTAAATCTCCTTGAGGGTTGAGCAACACCTCAGGAATGTCGCTTTCCAGGTGGAAGATCTCGCCGGCAGCCAAAAGATCCCAGGTCGGGCGTAGCCGATACAGCAGTTCCCACCCCACGCGCCAGGACTCTTCCCGAAAATCATCGAGAGGGTTATAGCTGTCGACTCGGACGGCAAAAATATCATACTCAACAGGCCAGGTACCCATCCAGGGAGACGAAAGGGAAACCAGGAATTCGGTGGTGCCTCCAAAGCGGGAATGCAACTCGATGCGCATGTCCCTTCCCAGGAAATTGAGCGAAGCCAGTGCCGGTCCGGCGCTCCAGCCATCCTGATCGGTTTTCACCAGAGAAACAAAGGGGATGTAGGGAGGCATTTCCCGGAAGCGATATTCCAGGCTAACCTCTCCCGCGCTGTCCGGACAGTGGATGGCCACCTGGGCGAAGATATCCAAATCTTCGAGCCGCGCCTGCTCGCGCGCGCGCGCCTCCGGCGAAAAAGCTCCGCCTTCGGCATGTTCCAACTCGCGCCGGACTACTTCGGGGCGGGTATGTTTAAGGCCCGACAGATGAAGTGAATGGATGCGATTACCCCGGACCGATTCACATTCCTTATCCGGCGCCAACGCGGAATCGGAAGAAGCGTGGAGGCCGCCCAAGCCGGGCCAGGCCGCCAGGCACAAGCAGAGCGTTCCCAGACGACGCGCCGTCAGGTTGAATCGTTTCACCATCGGGCGTCAAAAGTACTAAGAACACCTACCGGAATGGCGTCAGCGCACGCCTTCCAGCCATTCCGTGTGGAATACTCCGGGCTTGTCCACCCGCTCGTAGGTATGCGCTCCGAAGAAGTCGCGCTGGGCCTGGAGCAGGTTGGCGGGAAGGTTTGCGCTCCGATAGGAATCGAAATAGGCCAGCGCCGAGGCGAAAGCCGGAACCGCGACGCCGTTTTTCATGGCTTCGCACAATACCGTGCGCCAGTTCTCCTGGCTCTTATGGATGACGTCCTTGAAGTAAGGCGCCAAAATAAGGTTGGCCAGCTTGGGCTTTTCGTCGAACGCCTTTTTGATCTCTTCCAGAAAGCGCGCACGGATGATGCAACCACCCCGCCACATCATGGCGATTTCGCCGTAATTGAGATTCCATTTGTACTCCGCCGCGGCGGCCTGCATCAATTGGAAGCCCTGGGCATAGGACATAATCTTGGAAGCGTACAGGGCATCGTGGATGGCGTCCAGAAAAGCCTTTTTATCGCCGGTGAATTTTACCTTCGGGCCCTGCAGTTGTTTGGAGGCGGCCACCCGCTCCTCTTTCATGGAACTAAGGCTACGGGCCACCACGGCTTCCATCATTGTGGGAATGGGCACGCCGAGATCAAAAGCGTTTTGGGAGGTCCACTTGCCGGTTCCTTTTTGCGCCGCCTTGTCGAGAATCATATCCACCAGGTAATTGCCGGTATCCGGATCCTTTCGATCCAGAATAATGCGGGTGATTTCAATCAGATAGGAGTCCAGGGGACCCTGGTACCATTCGTCGAAAACCACTTTCATCTCAGGGGGGGTCATACCCAACAGATCTTTCATGATGGCATAGGCTTCGGAAATCAGCTGCATGTCGCCGTATTCAATGCCATTATGGACCATCTTGACGTAATGGCCGGCCCCGTCGGCGCCCACATATTCGCAGCAGGGAATATCGTTGTTCGGGCCCACCTTGGCGGCGATGGCCTGGAAAATGGGTTTGACTTCTTCCCATGCCGAGGGAGTACCGCCGGGCATGATGGAAGGGCCCAGAAGCGCGCCTTCTTCTCCGCCGGAAACTCCGGTTCCCAAGTAACGCAGGCCTTTGGATTCGACTTCCTTGGTCCGTCGGATAGTATCCGAAAACAAGGAATTGCCGCCGTCGATAATGATATCGCCCTTTTCCAGGTGAGGCTCGAGCTGGGCGATGAGGGCATCCACGGCCGGACCGGCCTTGACCATACAGACGATTTTACGAGGCGATTTCAGGGATTTGGCGAATTCTTCGATGGAATGGGCTCCGATGAATTTCTTGCCTTTGGCACGGCCTTCCATGAGATCATCCACCTTGGAAGTGGTCCGGTTGAATACCGCGACGGTGTATCCCCGACTCTCCATGTTCAGGGCCAGATTTTCACCCATGACGGCCAATCCGATAAGGCCAATATCCGCTTGATTCATTGTCGATTCCTTTGATTTTTTTCGTTCAGCCTCGAAAACTAAAAATCTTTGCCGGGCCTTACCAGAGCGGGATCGCTTGAGATACCTCCCCGCGCCGACTTCCGGGCGAATTGTACATTCTTCTCCTACATCCCCTCTCTGGAAGGCTTTTATGATCCGGAACCTCTTTTTGACCCCGGCGCTGCTGACCGCGCAATTGTTCCTCCAAGCCGTGGCCCTGCCTTCATCCGTAACCGCCTCCGAAAAGCCGGGACGGCCTGACAAGGAGAAAATTGCCGAGGAACGCCCCAAGCGCGGATCCATCGAACTCGGCAAGGGGAAACCCGTGCGCCCCGAGTCCTCGGTTCTCGATCAAATCAACCGGGCCTTCGCGAAAGTAGTGGAGGAGGTGGCTCCCAGCGTCGTGAGCGTAAACTCGGAAAAAGAGTGGTCCAAAGCCGAGGCCGAGCCCAACAATCCTTTCCTCGAATTTTTCGGAATGCCCCCGCCCCAGAATCCGGAACAGTCCGGTCCCAAGCGTAATATCCCCCTGGGAGGCGGCTCGGGATTCATTGCTTCGAAACAAGGACACATTTTCACCAATGCCCATGTAATCGAAGGCGCAGATATCGTGAAAGTCACCTTGTTCGACAAGCGTACCTTTACGGCAGAAGTTGTCGGCCTCGATAAAAAATCGGACGTTGCCGTCCTTAAAATCAAGGCCAAGCCCGAGGATCTTAAGGTGATTTCCTTCGGAGATTCCCGCAATCTCACCATCGGTGAATGGGTCATGGCCATTGGAAACCCTTTCACTTTGCGCAATACCGTGACCGCGGGAATCGTTTCGGCTAAGGGTCGTCGCGATCAAATCGGTTCTTCCGACAGCTATCAGGACTTCATCCAAACCGACGCAGCCGTGAATCCCGGAAATTCGGGCGGGCCTCTGGTGAATCTCAAAGGCGAAGTCGTGGGAATCAATTCCAATATCTATACCCGCACGGGAGGTTATATGGGAGTGAGCTTCGCCATTCCCGTCAACATGGCCGTGAAAGTCGCCGAAGACCTCATTTACGAGGGCAAAGTGATCAGGGGCTATCTGGGGGTGGGCATCGACAACGTCGCGCCTACGCTCGCCGAAGTCATGGGTTTGGCCCATGCGCAAGGATGTCTGGTCCGGGAGGTTTTGGGCAACTCCCCCGCCGAAAAGGGAGGACTCAAGGCCGGCGATATCATACTGGAAGTCGAAGACGCTTCCGTTCACGATGCGGCGCATTTACGCAATCTCGTGGCGGATTTACGGCCCCACGAGAAATACAGCTTTCGGATTTTGCGCGACAGTAAAAAGCAGGTCCTGAAAATCAAGGTGGGAGCGATTCCCGAAGGGAGCGAAACCCAGGGGGACGATACCCTGGACGCCCCGGTAAGGGAGGATCAATCGGGTTTTCTTTCGCAGAAGCTGGGAATCCGGTTTTCCAAAATCGATGCCGACCTTCGCCGCAAATACGGCATATCCAACGAAACGTCGGGTGTCGTTGTGGTTGAAGTGACGCACGGGTCGGCCGCTGCGGAAAGCCGGTTGCCCGAGGGGGCGATTCTTCTGGCCTACAAACTCCAGGACGAGCCGAAATTCGTGAATATCAAAGGGGCCAAGGAACTATTGGCGGTTTTGCGGGATTTGCCCTCGGGAGGCAAAATCGCTTTCAAAATCCGCTTTCAGGATAAAATCGATTTTATCGCCCTCAAGGCGGGAGATTGAAATTGATTAAACCGTAAGGAGCATTGTCCATGAAGATGTTGTCGAGAATGCTCATATTGCTGATAGGAGTTTGTATGGCCAACGCTGAAAAAATCGCAGACCGAAAATCTCACGAGTTGGAAACGGCGACATTTGCCGGTGGTTGCTTCTGGTGCATGGAGCCGCCTTTCGAAGGCCTGGAAGGAGTGGAGACGGCGGTTTCCGGATATATCGGCGGCCACCGGGAGAATCCCACCTATGAGGAGGTTTCCGCCGGGACTACGGGCCATGCCGAGGCCGTGCAAGTGCGGTTCGACCCCAAAAAGGTTTCATATGAACGGCTGTTGGAGGCTTTCTGGCGCAATATCGATCCCACTACCCACAACGGCCAGTTCGCGGATATGGGAACCCAATACCGGACCGGGATTTTCTACCACAACGAAGAGCAGAAAAAGCTGGCGGAAGCCTCGCGGAAAGCCTTGGCGGAATCCGGGAAATTTTCGGACCCCATCGTGACGGAAATAACTCCGGCATCGAAATTCTACCCGGCCGAAGAGTATCATCAGGATTATTACAAGAAAAACCCGCTGCGATACAAGCTTTACCGCCAGGGATCGGGGCGCGAGGGATTCATCAAAAAGACTTGGAGCGGGGAGGAATAAGCATTCGGAGCGGTGGGTTCAGTTCTCCCATCCTTTTCGTTCTTCCTGAAGATAGCGCAGCGTTTCCACCATGGTGCGCTCGAGTTGATCGAGCAGCCCGGAAATCGAATCCGGCTTGCCTTGACGAGCCAGGTCTTCCACCTGCTCCGACAAATCCTGGAGGGTGACCGCCCCCAGGTTCGCGGCGCTGGCACGCAAGGAGTGGATGGCAAGATGGACTTCGCGTAAATCGCTCCGCTCCAGGCCTTTTTTCGAATTCGCCAACTTCTGCGGGGCATTGGTCAGAAATCCGTCTATCATCCTCAGCAGAAAATCCTTGCCCCCTATCCGGTACAGTTCAACCAACGCATTCTTATCCAAACATCTTGCCGCTTCCATACCATCCCCATTCCCCGCCCCCACCCTTCAGGAGGGGGTGTTCGCTGATTTTCGTCGACTTTTTCCGAACTTTGCCGGACTTTTCATATTATGGCTTTATGCAAATCCGGATGCATCAAGATCTTGCGGGATTCGCTCCCGCCCGGTGGAAAAAAGCGGATTTCGGGAGAATCAAGGGCGGATAGGCGTTACCGGCCCCGTTACATCTCGGCTTGGGAAGCCGAAACCACCTGTTCGATGGTGGTCAGACCAGCCAGCGCCTTTTCAAGGCCGTCGCGGCGCAGCGTCGCCATCCCCAGATTCTGGATGGCATGGGATTTAATCACTTCGCTGCCGTGCCGCTCCAAAATCATCTTCATGATTTCGGAGTCCGGAACCAGCAATTCGAACAAGGCCAAGCGGCCGGAATATCCCGTCCGATTGCAACTGTTGCAGCCTTTGCCTTTGAAAAACGGTGTTCCCGGCCGGATGCCGATCTGTTCGAGCACTTCGTCGGGCAGTTGAATCTGTTCCTTGCATTTCTGGCAAATGCGCCGGACCAACCGTTGGGCTAATACCCCTTTCACGCAGGAAGTCACCAGAAAGGGTTCGACCCCCATGTCGGTAAGTCGGGTAAAGGCGCCGGCCGTATCGTTGGTGTGCAGAGTGCTGAACACCAAATGACCCGTCAGAGCGGCTTGCACGGCCATTTCCGCGGTT
>CAYNXV010000140.1:0-10047 GCA_964401245.1 uncultured Bifidobacteriales bacterium
CCCCTTAAGAGGAATTCCGCATTGAATCAGACCAAACGAGTCAAAACCGGTTGCATAGGATTGGACGAAATCCTGCGAGGGGGCTTATTGGAAGGCTCCGCGACGCTCATTGAGGGATCCGCCGGCACGGGGAAAACCACGTTGGCCACCCAGTTCATCATGGAGGGCGTCGCCCAGGGCGAGCATGGCATTCTCTTCACCTTCGAACAGTTTCCGGAGCAATATTATGCCTGCGCGGGAGAACTGGGATGGGATTTGCGCCGACTGGAGCAGGAAGGTAAAATTAAGGTCATTTTCACTTCACCGGAGAATTTCGTCAACGATATCGAAGACGCCGACGGTAAAATCGCGTCTTTGATGCAGCAGACCAAGACCCGCCGGGTGGTCATCGACAGCGTAACCCATTTGGAAAGCCTCGCCGACGATATCGGTAAATTGCGTCTGTTGGAAACCGAAATCGTAAACGCATTCAAGCGCGAAGACGTCACGGCGATATTCCTCAAGGAAAACGCCAATATCCTGGGTAAATGGGACGTTACGGCCAACAAGATTCCCTTCATCATCGACACCTATATCCTGCTGCGGTACCTGGAGATGGATTCCGAAATCAAACGCTGCATGATGGTGCTTAAAATGCGCGGCAGCGACCACGACAAGGATATCCGCGAATACCAAATCGAAGCCGGCGGATTGCAGGTGGGCGAGAAGTTCGCCGGGGTATCGGGGATATTTCTCGGCACCGGTGTGCATGCCCGCGCCCGGGCTTGATAAAACCTGCAAACCACCCCTAGCCGGCCAAAGTTGGGGCAATTTGCCTCACTTTCATAACCCTAGATTCCACCATGACTTACATGTCCTGAACCCTAGATTCGAGACAATCCGCCCCAAAAGCTTGGTAAAAGCAGAAGCCCAGAATAGCGATTTCAGCCCAATTTAGGCCTCCATGAAATGGCACACCTCTTGCGTTAATCCTGGGTAGATAGGAAGATTACGCAAGCGCCCGAAGCCACCCAAAGGAGAATTCTAATGACCAAGTTACTGTATACCATCGCAGCCCTTACCATCAGCGCCGGATTCACATTCGCCCAGGCGCCTGAGCCCCCCAAGAACCCATCGGAAACGCCCGGCATTCCGGAAATCTCCCATGAATTCGACCGCGGTATGCCTGCCGATGTGAAAGCCGAAATGGAGGCCGCTCGGGCAGCTGCCGAAGTCAAGCGACAGGAATTGCAGGGTTTGACTTCCGAGGAAATCAAGGCCAAGGTGCAAACGCTGCGTGCCGAGGCCGACGCCAAACGTGACGCCGCCTTACAAAACCTGGATGAGGACCGTCGTGCCAAGGTGGAGGCCATCCTTGAAAAAGTAAAAGCACAGGACCAGGGTCGTGACGGCGAATTGCGCGAACGCCTCGAAGCCGTCGAAGCTCTCAAGGCCGCCCGTGAAAAAGCCGCCGAGCAGTCCCATGAAGGCTTGGATAAATCCTTGGATGGAGTCCAGAAAAACTAGGCCGGATTTCCAGAGAAGTCCCCATCCCCAAGGGAGGGCTACCCCAGGTAGGCCCTCCCTTTTACGTAACCTCCCATGCACATCTCGGCATGAACCGTCGTAAAATAAATCATACCCTTTTCAGGAAACCTGATTACGGGAACATCCGGATTCATTCACTAATATATATGGTGGAAATCGTCGCAAATCCCTTTAAAAATTGGCATCGATGTAGATATATATGATAAAATCAACTGGAAATACATTGCATTTATGAGTCGCCTGGCTTTACCATGGGTAAAGCAACAGCCCGTTGTAGAGTAATCGTAACAGGAGGCCTCATGTCGATTTTAACGCGCGCAATAATAGGAATTCCCCTCGCGCTGTCCATCGGCTTCGCAAGCATGGACGGTGAGATGGGCGTTTCCATAAAATTACCTGCAAATTTCAAGATGGATAAACCTAATTCCAGTAACATCCGGTTTTACGATTCCACCGGAGTACTTCCAGCCCTGTTCTCGGTGGTATACCACAGCAAAATTTCGGAGAATTCCAGCAGTCCCAAAGACTGGACGATGCAGGCGGCCTTCTCTCACAATCTATTCGTCGAAACCGACCCTTGCTACGGCGTCATCTTCGTAAGCGACAGCATCTCGCAGAACGGATTATTCGGCATGTATTCCAATACGGAAAGAGGCGACTGCGTGGACGGCGCCGTATTCCGTTATCAGCATCGGTTTGTAGCCCTGGAAGATAGGGGTTACGAACTTTTCTTCGCCACCGACACAGCGGACATGAAAGCGAACTATGCCACTTATAAGGCGGTTCTGGACAGCATCACTTTTATTCGTGATGTCGTGATCTCGGTGGAGCGGTCCGGAATCGGCGCACGCGCGTTCCCGGGAATAAAAGCCCAATGGTCGCCATCGGGCGAGGTCTCCATCCGGCTGCCGGAGAGATTCCGCTCCAACCGCATTATCGGGCTGCTGGCCCATGATGCCGCAGGAAGAACATATTCCAGCAGACTTTTGACGGGGTCGGAACCGGGCGCCCGGCGCGCGATTATCGCGGAAGCAACGTCGACACGGCTTTTCCTCCGGCTCACATTGCGCGAAGAGAGCGGGAGAATCCATGAGATGCATACGATTCTGGCGCCTGCCGGGCGGTAGCCCCGCCATGCGGATTCCCACGAGCAGGGTCACCCCCGCTCTGTTGGTGATTCTCCTGTGGGTGGGGGCGGTTTGTTCCGCCACGCCTACCCTTGTCTGGGTGCAAGTGAATGGAGCCCCGGTCACTTCCCTCTCCCCTATCACCGAATACGGAGACAGCCTATGTGTGGCAAGGGAGTCGGGTCGATACTGTGCGATACGCACCGACATTTTCGCAATCAGAAAGGCGGAGGAGGGCGAAAAAGAGTTCTTGTGGCGTGCCGGGAAAGGCTTTTTCACAACGGGCAACCACCATGCCGCCGCCGTATGCATTCAGTCGGCCCGGGGAAACGGGATACCTGAGGACAGCGCCCTTTTCCACCTGAGCGAATCCCTGTTTGAACTTGGCCACTTCGAAACCGCCCTGAATGTCAACTATCGGCAAGACACCTTGCATACCTCCCTCAAGGAAGAAATTCTCTTTCAGCGTCTGCGTTACTTCCACTCCCTGGGGATGGACACGCAGGCTGCCAAGTTGGCTCAACGCCTGGATCCCTCCACGCCCGCCTCCACTCCTGGCGCGTTCGCAGCGATTCCGTCCGGCAAGCGCCGCTCCAAAAATCCATGGACCTCCACCGCCCAGTACCGCCTCGCGCATGACAAAATCCAATACTCGACGCCCCCCAGCGACAACCCGCTCTCCGAATCCGATTTCCTCAATCTGATAAGAGAATACTCGGGAGAATTTTCCGCCGCGCATCGTGACGAATTATTGACCCTGGACGGATGGAAGCATATAGGAGCCCTGCGCACCGGGTTCAGTCCTCCGATTTTGGGAGGACGCGTACAAACCGGGTTGATGGGGCGTGTCGCCTGGGATGCGCCCAGGGGAGACTGGCAGTCACTTGATTTGGAGGCGAATGTCGATTATCGGCTTCCCGCGCCCCAAGGAGGGTCGCATACGTTCGGAGCGGCTTATACCAGGGGAATGTGGGAAAGCGGGCAGGCCCGCAATCGGTTTCGCTTGAACCACTTCCTGATGGGCGTTCTACCACGAGGTTTTTGGTATGCGGCTTCGGAATTCAGCCGACAGACCAGTCCACTCCACTCCTGGAATGGCCATACCCTGGGCACTTTTCTATCCGCTCATAGGGAATTGGGAGCGGGAAGCAAATGGGAAGTGACGGGAGATGCCTTCCTGATGTATCGCGGATTTCCCGCTTGGAGTTTGGATTATCCCGCCGTTGACGTGCTTTATTGCGAAGGCATCGAAAACGGCATGGCCATCGGAAGCGCCGCTCCCACCTGTTATACCGATTCCACCTACTCGAATCGAAGCGAACCGGACGGATTCAGCGGTGATTTCGGATATAACTATACTCCCCTCCCGGATTTCCCCCTTGGCTCCCGCATCAGCCATGATTTATGGCATCCCGGACTTGGATTACGTGTGAAATGGAAACCCCACTCCCGCGTACATTTTTGGGTACAATCACGCTGGGAATTCGAATACTACTTGGGCAGATATACCTGGAACAACGCCCGATACGCCGACCGCGACAAAAATTCCGGGGCCATTTTACTCCGCTATGACCGTGAAGACGAGGAATACTATTACCTGATTGGCCGCCAACAAACCGATAGCGGAAAATTCATCCTTTTGCAGCGACATGAAACCGGGCGGCGCGACCACCAGTGGACTCATGCCATGGGATTCGATTTTTCTGCAGGAAAGGGGTTGCGGCTTTTCCTGGAAATCTCGACTATGCTACACTATTCCAATATGCCGGCAAACCCGAACCTGTTGACTGAGTACGGTGGCTTCCATTTCCAAACGGGTTGGCGTTGGCAATTCCACTGAAATCATCACATCCATGCGCCATATTTTCAAAACCATCAGCGTTACCCTTCTCCTTTTACTGGGAGCCTGCAACGATAATGCTAAAAAAGCCCATGTTTTCCTCGCGCAAGGAGACTTCCTGAGAGCCGAAACTTTTTTTACCCAAGCCATCGAAAAGAATCCGAATAATTTCGAGGCCAGGCTGGGATTGGGCAAGGCCCTTTTGCAAAAGGCTTATTATCAAGCCGAAGTGGGGGAGGATACCCCCGGGCATTGGGAAAGGGCTCTGCGCGAATTGCGTATTGCCGAAAATGTCCAACCGGGTTTGGAGGCGGGAGGTTTGGCGGGGCGCGCCGCCTTTCGCTGGACCAAAAGTCTATGCGCAATCGGTGATACGGCCAAAGCCCTGAACATGCTGAAAACGGTTTTGGAATTGAATCCTTCCAATCTTGAAGCACGTAATTTCGTAGGAATCTTGTACCATAAACGCGGACTTGAGGATCAGGCTCATGGAATTTTCCTCCGGAACACCAAAATCGACAGCACCGATCCCGCCGCGTTCTACAACCTGGGTATGCTGCACTGGCGGCGCCAGGAATTTTTGCAGGCCTATCAATGGTGGGTGAAAGCGTTTACCCTTAGCCCGGAAAATGAGGATATCGTCTATTGGATGGTACAAGCGGAGAAAAAGGCCATCGGCGATGAACGTCAAATCCATCCTTGAGGAATACGGAGCCTGGATCCACCTGGGGAGCGGGGGTTTCGGCGCCGCCTATCGGGGCGTGGATCCGCTTCTCGCGCGTCCGGTGGTGCTGAAGCTCCTTCCCTATTCAACCCGTGCGGAAAAACGGCAATGGCTGGACGAAGCGCGCTCCCTGGCCCACCGGAACCTTTCGGCGCTCCCCACCATCTACCGCGTTTTTGCGGACGGAAACCACGTATGCCTCGTTCTGGAATGGTTACCGGGCGTGCCTTTGAATCTGTTTCTCACGGGCAGACATTTACCTCCCGAAGAAGCGCTTTCCATTGCGCTGGATATCGCCCAGGCCCTGGCCGCACTCCATGAGGCCGGACTCAGCCATGGCGACATCAAACCCGCCAATATCCTTTGTCTCGAAGAAGGGGGTGCAAAACTCATCGATATGGGTTTGGCGGCCACCCAAGGTAGGCGCACACCGACAGTGGCCGGAGGCACGGCCGGCTATATGGCTCCGGAGAAACTGGATGGCGGCGAATTCGATCCCATCACGTCCGATGTCTACTCGCTGGGAGTCTTGTTGTATGAACTGTTTTTCGGTGCCAGACCCCCTCAGCCTCGCCAAGCTGAACGCCTTGCCGAAACCCTGCCCGTGCCGGGACACCCGTTACTTGCAGCGGTACAACCCTTTATAGTCCATTGTCTCCAACCGATAGCCTCGTCACGTCCCCACTCCGCCATGGAAGCCGCCAAGGCATTACGCGCCGTCTCCGAATGGTTCTCCTGCCGCCCACCCTCCGGCCTGGGTGAGATGTTTCATCTCTCGATGGCGGAAAAGTGCGTGGAGGCTGCCCGCTCCCTTCTCAAAGAAGGCCGGGATAAGGAAGCCTATGCATTGTTGCTGGAAGCCTTGGAACATGGGCCCGACAATCCAACCGCACTGGAGTTACTTAAACAAGTCGACCTGTCCGCGCCAAGTAATAGGAAGAGACGGCGCAGGATGGCAATGGCCGTAACCACCTTCGTGGTAATGATAGCCGCAACCCTTTACTGGTGGAAAATACCGCGTCCGTCCCCGCAAACCGGATCAATTTCAACCGCCCTACCCGCAGTCGATGCAGCCGCGTTCCTGCTCCCGGAAGGTCACCCTACGGAAAATCGCGCCTCCCATCCGGAAGGACAAGACCCCTTACCGCTGCAGACCAGGGCATCGGCCTTGCCGACGGGAAAGCTCATTCTTAAAGACTTACCCGCTGAGATCACCGTACGCATAAATGGAAACATCAGCGAGACGGCCGGCAGCCCTCATCTCGATTTGCCTCCCGGTACGCACCGTTTGAGCTTTTACCATAACGACAGTCTGGTTGTCGAAGCGGCCTTTGAAATCAGGCCTTTTCAGGAATTGGTTTTCAAATATGCCGGCCTTGTGGCCGAAAGATCCCCCAAGGAGCTGTTACAATGACCGGTCCCTGCCTGGTGAGGGAGAACGCGGGTGAGCCCAGCCGTCGCTACCCCTTGGAGAAACGGGTTACCACCGTCGGCTCCGACGCGGCCAACCAGTTATGTTTCGATCACCCCACCGTCATTCCCCATCACGGCTATCTGGTGTTTCAAAGCGGCGAGTGCCGTATTCGCAGGTTGAGCGATGCAGGCGCGATACTTGTCAATGGAGCCGATATTCATGGGGAACAGCCCTTAAAGAACGGCGATAGGATTCTCTTCGGCAAACTCGAATTCCGATTTTTCGATGGCGCGCATGATCCTGAAAGCGGCACACCGGACTCTACACAGCTGCTAAAAGGCCTGGCCCAGGAACGCGATCCCGAAACCTTCGCGTTATTCGAAACCCTGTTTCACTCGGTATTGGAAATCTTGAGGCAAAAAGACTCCGACAACTTGCTGCGAAAAATAGTTGTAGTCGTAGCGAAAATAATGAAATGTGACGGAGTCAACCTTATCCGCGAAAGCGAAGACGGCCAGTGGAATTCGCTTGCCGTTTATCCCATGGACTCCTCCACCGCCCGCTTTTCGTCCTCGGCCATCCGCCTGTCCGGCGAAGAAGGCCGTACCGTGCTGCTCTCGCGCGCACGACTCGACAATCTGCCCATGGAGGAAAGCATCCGCCTCAATCATATCCATTCGGTACTCTGTTCACCCATCAGCATACCCGAAGAGGAGCTTCCGGGTTACCTCTATATGGATAGGCTGGCTGGCAGCGGTCCCTTTTCGGAAAAAGACCGGGCACTGTTCGACGTGGTACGCGAGCTGTTCGGCGAACTCATCGGCAACGCCAACCGTTTCCACCGACAAAGGGAGGCTATCGAAAAATGGCAAAATGAATTCGCGGCCCCCCAAGGGGGAATCCTATTCAAGAATGAAAAGATGGAAACGCTGTTCCGCGAAGCGACACGGCTGGCAAAAACCGATGTGCCGGTGCTGGTACATGGAGAAACCGGAACCGGAAAGGAGTTATTGGCACAGCATATCCATCAAGCCGGTACCCGGGCGAAACATCCCTTCGTAGCCGTGAATTGCGGAGCCATTCCCGAGAGCCTGATGGAAAGGGAATTGTTCGGGCACGAGAAAGGCGCGTTTACCGGAGCCGGCGAAAGCACCAAGGGCTTGGTGGAAGCGGCCGACAAAGGCACACTCTTTCTCGACGAAATCGGAGAGTTGCCCCTGGAGATGCAGGTCAAGCTGCTTCGGGTGCTGCAGGAAGGTCAGATTACACGGGTCGGGGGCACCAAGCCCATCAATATCGACTTCAGACTTTTATCCGCTACCCACCGGAATCTCAAGGCCGAGGTTGACGCTGGGCGCTTCCGCGCCGATCTTTTCTATCGCCTCAACGTCGTTTCGCTCGAAATCCCTCCCCTGCGGCAAAGGCCGGACGATGTATTGCTTTTGGCCAATCATTTCCTCAAGCTCTTTTCCGCTCAATACGGGACCGGACCCAAATATCTGGGAAAAAGGGCGGAAAAAACCCTTCAATCCCATGCCTGGCCGGGCAATGTACGCGAGTTGGAAAATTGCGTGCAAAAAGCCGTTATCTTATCCACCCAACCCATGGTCCAGCCGGAGGATTTGGGTTTCACTTCCGGGTCGGAAGCCGCCCCATTTCAGGTGGATGGCGGCGATACCTTGAGGGCGGCCCGCGAAAGAGCTGAGAAGGAAACCATTATAGCGGCCTTGCAGCGTACCCAAGGCAATATCAGCCTGACCGCCCGGGTTCTTGATGTGGATCGTAAAGTGCTTACCCGGCTCGTCCAAAGGTTGCAAATAGAACCCAAGGACCATAAGAGTGGCTGACTAATGGGGTTTGTGACGAGGGTGAGCGAGGAAGTTCAGGACGAGGCCCAAGGCCTTGAGAACCCTGAAGTCGTTGCAGGAGGTCAGGGATGGCCGGTGGACCTCTCCGCCCCATTTTCATAACCCTCTATTCCACAAAGACTTACCCAGTACGCCCCTCTGTGTTGGGGCAAATTGCCCCAAAAAGTTTATAACCCACATACCAAAAATTGCCTTTTTCACCTGATTTGCCGCATATTCCGGCTGGCACGAGGGTTGCATTAACCTTTAATCGAACAGTTGACCGCGCATCGGCTCGGCAAGCACCCCAAGGAGAACTCATCATGAACAAGTTAATGTATACCATCGCAACCATCACAGTCGGAACCGGACTCGCATTTGCCCAAGCGCCCGAGACTACCAAACCCGAAACCACTGTTCCTACGGTTGAAACAGTTCCGGAATTACCCGGTATTCCCGAAATCGCCACTGAATTCGGAGGCGGTATGCCCGCCGAAGTTCAAGCCGCTGTGGACGCCGCAAGAGCCGCCGCCGATATAAAGCGTCAGGAATTTAAAGGCATGACTCCGGATGAGGTCAAGGCCAAAGTGGAAGAACTCCGTGCCGAAGCCGCCGCCAAGCGTGATGCAGCCCTGCAAAACCTGGACGAGGATCGCCGCGCCAAAGTGGAAGCCATCCTGGAAAAGATCGGCACCCAGGATCAAGCCCGCGACGGTGAATTGCGAGAACGTCTGGAAGCGGTTGAAGCCCTTAAGGCAGCTCGCGAAAAAGCCGCCGAGGAATCGCATGAATCCCTGGATAAATCCATGGATGCGGTACAAAGCAAATAGGTCAAGGTTGTAGAAACACCACCTCCCCCCAAAAAAGCAGGGTCCCGAATGGGAGCCCTGCTTTTTTATTTCAAAAATACCGGAATAGACAGGGGTTTATGAAGCGGACCGGCCCTGACCCCGCCAGCCGTCGAACAGCTTGCGGGTCATATCCAGCCGACCGTATAACGAAAGTAATTCACCGCTCCACAGGGGATCCAGGGCGGAGAATCGGGAGAAGATTTCCTCCACGCTGCGCCGGTTGTTATAAGGACCGTAAAGCTCCGACGCGGTATGCGCATCCTCCGGTTGCGGGTTTTCCTGGGCCCGACTCCGTTTTCGCCAAGCCAAAGAGCGGCGCATCAGCCTCTCCTCCAATTCACCACGTAGACGCGCCAAGCGCATTTCCGCCCTGGGTAGCGAGCCGTTCTCTCCGGTATCCCTTTCCAGCCGCTCCAAGTCCCCCTGGATGGACTCTCTTTCTTCGGGAAGCAAAAGTCTGGATTCCTTCCCGCATAACTGACGGGCCGCGGAGGCCCTTTGCTTGAGCAGGGAAAGGCGGGCGCGGGAGAGCGGCGGCTTGGAATTTTCACCGTCGGATTTGGCTGCCGGAGCCCAGGCGGCCCAGGTATCCAATGCCCGTTGGGCCAATCGCTCCGAGGCGGAGGCCAATCCTTTTTCCCGCAAGGATTCCGCCGCATCCGCCAACTTACGGAGAAAGGCTTTTTGATACGGGCGCGTTCCCGCGGACTTCTCCCA
>CAYNXV010000141.1:0-9946 GCA_964401245.1 uncultured Bifidobacteriales bacterium
GCAAACCAAACGGTTCCGCGTCAAGCATGTGAAAGGATGGGAGTATTTGCGGCTCCTGGCCGTTTCGAGGCTATTCCTCGACAACATCCCCAATATCGAGGTGAGCGTGCTGGTGATGGGTCGGGAGTTGGCTGAATTGGGATTATATGCCGGAGCCAATGACATCAATAGCATCGTCATCGAGGAGAATGTCCTTCGCTCCTATGGGCTTAAAACCCTCAGGGCGGCGCGGCGTTTCATCGAAGAGGCCGGGTTCGAACCCGTCCGGCGTACTCTGAACTATGAGTTCGGACGCTATCCGCAGGAAGAGGAAGTCAGTCCGCCGGCCAGAAAACCGGAAGCAAATCGCTGAGGCTGCGGATTATGCGCACGGGACCCTCCGCGCTGAAGGGATGGTCACCGTTATCCAATCCGATAAACGGCATGCCGGTTTCAGCCGCGGCCCGTTCATCAAGCGCCGCGTCTCCGATATAGACGGCTTGGCCGGGCTCGAGTCCCGCTGCCTTCGGCAGGGAGCGCAGGTATTCGCTTTTGCTTCCCGGCGTTCCGCACACCTTTTCGAAATAAATCCCCAAATCATGATGCCTTACCGTGGCGTCGATGGCCGCTTGCGGCGTACCGGTCACTACCGCGAGCGGCAGCTTTTGCTCAAGGGCGCGCCGTAGAAAGGCCATGGCCCCCACTTTGGGCCGCATCAAGGACCGCGAAGCTTCGTCTTTTTCATGGAAACGCTGTAAGACCCGGCGGAAATCCGGTTCGGAAAGCTTTTTCCCCGAAAGGGACTCGACCATGAGGGGCAGGACATGGTGGCGGGAAAGTCCCGCCGATTCGAGTTGGATTTTCCGTATCGATTCGCGGGGGTATCCGTATTCCTCAAGGGCATGGCAATAGGCATCGAGTTTGAGATCCATGGAGTCCATTATGACTCCGTCAAAATCGAGATATGCGGCCCGAGGATGGAGCATCAGTTGCGGATTACCGCCGTTTTTTCCAGATACAGATCACGGAATTCATTGCCTTCGGCATAGGCTTTCAACTTGGGATCCGAGTTGACCAATTTCCGGATGTCTTCGACGCGGCTGGCATGCGAAGGATGCGTGGAGAGGAATTCCGGGAACCACCCCGCCGACTGCGCCTTCTGGAAATAATCCGCTATGCCCATGGTATTCCGCTTTACCTGGGCGAGATACCGGGTACCCACTTCGTCCGATTCGGTTTCATGGGAACGGGAAAACTTCAGTTGCAAAAGGGATGCGGCCGCCGCTCCGGCCATCTCGGCCGTCTGGCTTTCGCTTCCGCCCCGCAAGGCCTGGAGAAGCAACACTATAGCCGTGCTTTTCGCCAGCTGCTCCCGGAAATGATGCTGGGTGACATGCGCCAATTCATGTCCAAGAACGCCCATCAATTCGGATTCGTCTTCCATGCCCGACAGAATGCCCGTATAGAGATAGACATAACCGCCGGGAACCGCGAAGGCATTGTGAATGGAATCGCGGATGATGGTGAAAGTGAATCCGGAATCCGGAATGTCCTCGTCGGGCAGAGTCGCCACCATTTCATCGAAAAGCCCGCGCACATAGGTTTCGAATTCCTCTTCCGCCGCGTTTCGGGGAATGAAAATGGGATACCTTTCGGTGCTGTCCAGCAAAGTCCGATGGAATTGCGAACCCAGGCGCATTTCATCTTCTTCCGAGACGAGGAAGGATCCCGCGGTACCGAATATGTCGCAGGAGCATTTGACCAAGAGCAAGCAGGAGAAGAGGGCGGGTATCACAAGTTTGTTAGTCGCGCGCATGATTGATTCCTTTCGGCTCCGGGTCGGATACCTTGTTTTTCGAGTGCCGCCGCGTTTCACCGGGTCCGCTCAGCCCGTCCCGCCGCAGCAATTGTTCCGCCAGAATCCGGTAGAACAGGGCGAGATGCATGGCCAAGGCCAGCGGAAACCAGAAAAAATGGACCCAGTTTTGCGGAAAGCCGCTCAGGTAATGATAAATCTCGGGAGTATAGAAGTTGAGCCTAAGGTAAGGATTGGCGAAAAAGGTTTTGAAAAGCGCCGTACTTACCGAGGTGACACCGTACCCGTTCCAGAACAGTAAAAGCAAAAGATAGCCGTTTTTTTGGGGCCGGTAAAAGGTGAGCAGAGCCAAGCCGGAAAGTCCCGTCAGGATTTCGCTGAAACCCACTTCCAGCGCATAGGTTTGGGGGGCGTATCCGCCCACAATGGCCAGAATGAAATGCACTCCCATCACCCGAAACAAGTTGAAGAGCAGAAATTCCTTCAAAGGGATGGCCAGGATTTGCCGGCGTCCTAACAGAAACAGAAACAATAGGGCGGGCCACAGGGTCAGGGCCGTGAACAGCATCCCGTTTTGCCATACCGGTATATCCCATATACCCAGCAGGAATACGACGTTCAACAGGAAGAACCAAAGGACCACCCACCAGATTTTGCGGCCCAGGCCGGCGGGAAGCAATGCGAATCCGAGAAAGGAGAAAAGGTAAATGACTCCGTCGAGGGTGCTCTTGTTCGCGAGGGCTATCTCCTCCAATCGGCTCTCCTCATACCTTATAACGGGGACTCGCCCCCATTATCGCGGGTAATGTCGCAGGTAAACGCAAATCTAATATTATAACTCGCCCAATCCCGCCAATACCAGCGAACAGGCGTTCTCCACTTCCACGCCTTTTTCCTTAAGGGCTTTTTCCAATTGCGGATTTTCGGCTCCCGGATTGAATATGACCCGGGGAATGCCCGTCGCCAGGATGTCGCCGAGAAGCGGAGTACTGCGATCGGCCCGCAAATAGACGCTGAGAACGTCCGCACCGGGAGGCGCCAAATTCAACGAAGCCAGCACAGGCAGCCCTTCGATTTCGCGCAACGCCGGATGTACGGGATAGACGATATAATCTTTGGCCAACAGTCTGCGTATCAGCATATTACTGTAACGTTCGGGATTGGCGGAGGCGCCCAGCACTACGACTTTTTTCATATTGGTTTCCCCGATGAGATTGCGAAGCCTTACCGCTTGGAAGCGCCCCCGTTAAAAAATCCGAAAATACTGCCGCATAGACCGCCCACGATATGCGCGAATTGCGAAACATCATCGGCTTCGAAGGATTCCATGAATTCCTTGGCAAGAAAGACCACCAGCACCAGGACGAAGGTTAGGGGAATCTGACCGCTTCGGTAATTGGCGAAAGATGCCAGCAGAATCATCATGAACACCAGCCCGCTGGCGCCCATCAATCCGGTGGAGAAGAACAGGACATGCAGAATGCCCGTGGCCAGCGCCGTAACCAGCATCATCTTCAACATGGCGGGCGTGCCGTACTTTTCTTCGAGCATGGGGCCCACCAACAATATGAAGGTAAGATTGGCGGTCAAATGCTGCCAATCCTTGTGGCCGAGTACATGGGACAACAGGCGGAAATATTCCAGGGGAACCTTGAAGTGGAAGTCGGGATAGGCGGCGAAAAAAGACGGCGCGAACAGTCCGTCGGAGAAATGGTCCAAGGTGGCCACCAAACAGGCCAGCAAGGTGAAAGTCAGAACCGCCGGCGCGTTATATCGAAGGTGGAAGGCGCTTTTCCCCTTGCCCACTTTATTCCCGGTTATGGAGTAGTTGGTAGCTCAATATTCCGTGGGCCACTCCGACATTGAGCGATTCCACCTGGTTTTTGAGAGGAATGCGAACCACGGTATCGGCCAAATCCATGATGCGCTGATCCGTACCGGCGCCTTCGTTGCCGACGATGAGGGCGACTTTTTTCCGCAGCTTGACTGTATCCAGGGTTCCATGCGCATGGGAGGAGGTCGCTACGATGGAAAACCCTTTGAGCCGCAAAAAGGCGAGCTTCGAAGGCAAATCGACGCCGCTTTCGAAGGGGATGCGCATCAAGGCGCCCACCGTCGAGCGCACCACCTTGGGATTGTAGGCTTCGCAGGTGCCCTTACCCAATACCAGGGCGTCCATTCCCAATGCCACCGAGGTGCGGAAAATGGCGCCGACATTGCCGGGATCCTGCACGCCGTCGAGCAAAGTGACATGGCGGACCAGGCTCCAATCGAGCTTGACCGCCGCGAAATTTGCCACCGCTATCACGCCTTGCGGGGTTTCGGTTTGGCTCAACTCTTCGATTTCCGCGCGTGATACGGTGGTTGTTTGGATGCGGCTCTTCCGGGCCAGGTCCATCAATTCGGGATCCTGGAAGTCGTCGGCGAGGAGAAGCATGTTCACGATGGAGGGCGAAATGGCCACGACATCGCGAATGCTGCGCACGCCTTCGAGAAGAAATTGGGATTCTTTCAACCGTCCCTTTTCGGTGAGAAGGGGGCGATAGGCGCGCACGATGGGCGACGCGGATTGCGCCGTGACGCGGGCGATGAGCTTTTCGCCTTCGGGTTTGATATGCCGAGGAGCCTCATGCCGGGGAGCGAAGCGTCCCGTGGGCTGACGGGAGTCCCGCGCCGGTTCCTGGAAGCGGCGGGGATCGGCACGCCCCGAAGAAGGAGGAGGAGCATTCCGGTCGGGATAACGACCTTGCGTACGACCTTGGGGTCGTCCCTGGGTCCGGTCTACCCGGCCTTCCGGTCGCGCTTCGCGGCGTCGGAATTCCCCTTCACCGCCGTTGCGGGGGCCCCGGGAAGGAAATCGATCGGGCGAACCCGGCTTCTTTTCCCATTCGGGTTTGCGGGCGAAGCGCTTGGTGCCTTCCCCATCGCGAGGAGGGCGCACCGGGCGGGCCCTACCGGGCGAACCTTCGGGAGTCGGATTGGAATCGGCCTGGGATGAAGGCGTTTTTTTTCCGGTATCGCCTTCTCCGAACCCGGACAAATCGAAGGGATCGGAATCAGGCGACCGTGGCGTCATTCGGACTCAGCTTGCGGTTGGAAGATTTACGGTTGCCGCTTTGCGAATCGACGAGATTGAGCAGGGCCGAGGCCTTCGCATAAATGCTCTCGGCATCGAGGCCGATAAGTTTCTGAAGCACCGGGACCTCACCGTGGGTGACGAACTCGTCCGGCAGGCCCATGTGCTTGATGGGAAGGTTCTGGAAATCCAGTTCCGCCATCAACTCCGACACGCCCGAGCCGTAGCCGCCGGCAATGACATTGTCTTCTATGGTGAGAATGGCTTGATGGCTTGCAAACAGGTCGGTGTAGAAGTTTTTGTCCAGGGGCTTAACGAAGCGCACGTCGATCACGGTGGGTTTGTAGCCTTCCTTCTCCAACATCTTGGCCGCCTCCTGGGCGCCCTTGAGCATATTGCCCACGGCGAGAATGGCCAGGCTATCCCCTTTTTGCACCAAGCGCGGAAGACCGATGGCCAGCTCCTGGAAAGGTGCCTTGACTTCGCTCGCATAGGCGCTTCCACGCGGATAGCGGAAAGCGACGGGGCCCTTGTCGTATTTACAGGCGGTATAGAGCATGTTGCGCAGCTCGAATTCGTCGGAAGGCGCCATGATCACCATTTCGGGAATCATGCGCAGGTAGGTCAAATCCATGGCGCCGTGATGCGTCGGTCCGTCGAGGCCCACGAGACCGGCCCTATCGAGCGAAAAGATCACGTTGAGATGCTGGATGGCCACGTCGTGGACGATCTGATCGATGGCCCTTTGCAAAAAGGTGGAATAGATGGCGACCACGGGTTTCATGCCTTCGCAGGCCATGCCCGCGGCGAAGGTCACGGCGTATTGCTCCGCGATGCCCACGTCGTAAACTCGGTCGGGCATTTCGGCCGCCATGATATTGACGCCGCAGCCTTCGGGCATGGCGCCGGTGACGGCGATGATGCGATCGTCCTGCCTGGCTATTTCGAGCAGGGCTTCGCCGAAAACCTTGGTGAGGGCGGGGGTTTTGGCCGGAGCCGCCTTGAGCTTGCCCGATTCGATGTCGAAGGGGTTGGACGCGTGCCACTTGATGGCGTCCTTCTCGGACAACTCCCAACCATAACCTTTGGTGGTAACCACGTGCACGAGCTTGGGGCCGGGCATTTTCTTGACGGCTTCGAGAATCTGGATCAAATCCTCGAGACGGTGACCGTTGACGGGACCGAAATAACGCAGCCCCAAATCCTCGAAGAAACCGCCCGGGAGCAGAATCTTCTTCACTCCGTCGTCGACCCGGCTGACCAGGTGTTGCAGGTCTTTGCCCCGGGGCAATTTGCCGGCGAAATCCCAGATGTCGTCTTTCAACTTGTTATAGGTGGGATTCGAGATGATGGCGTTCAAATATTTGGAAATAGCCCCCACATTCTTGGAAATCGACATTTTGTTGTCGTTCAGAATAAAGGTGACGTTCTCTTCCGTTTCGCCGGCATTATTGAAGGCTTCGAAAGCCATGCCGCCCGTAATCGCGCCGTCGCCGATGACGGCCACCACGTCGAAGTCCTTTTTCAAATGCGTGCGGGCGGCGGCCATGCCCAGCGCCGCGGCCAGGGAGGTCGACGCGTGCCCGGCGCCGAAAGTATCGAATTCGCTTTCGTCCCGTTTCAGGAATCCGCTGAGTCCGCCGAATTGCTTCAGCGTATGGAATTCGGGGTAGCGTCCCGTGACCAGCTTATGGGGATAGGCTTGGTGGCCGGTATCCCAAACCAGTTTGTCCTCGGGCGTGTTATACACCTTGTGCAGCGCCAGGGTCAACTCGACGGTTCCCAAACTGGAAGCGAGATGCCCCCCCTTTTGTGCGACTTGACGCACGATGACCTCGCGCATTTCATTCGCCAATGCCTTCAGCTCCTCGAGGGTGAGCGTCCGCAGGTCCGCCGGTGATTTGATTTTTTCTAGCATCTCTTCATTCCACTTCCACCCGGGCTAATTTACCCGGGTTACGATATAATTGGCTATCAATTCCAAAATGCGCCCCTCCAGGGGCAACTCCCGTAATTCCCTACGGGCCTCATCCACCAATTCCCTGGCTTTCTCCTTCGACTTTTCCAAACCCAGGACAGCCGGATAGGTGGCCTTTCCGCGTTCGATATCGGAACCGGCATCCTTGCCCAGCGCTTCAGTGGTCTGTTCCACGTCCAAAATATCATCCACGATTTGAAAAGCCAGTCCGATTTTACGGCCGAATCGGCCCAATCCCTCGATGATTTCGGGAGAAGCCTGCGCCATTTGGGCGCCGATGACCAAGGAGGCCTCGATAAGGGCGGCGGTCTTGTGGGTGTGAATGAAATTCACGGTCTCCAAATCCACCACCCGGCCTTCGGACTGGATGTCCACCACCTGGCCTCCCAACATGCCGCGGGTTCCCAAGGCATGCGCCAGCGTGGCCACCGATTTCGCGTTGCCGGTTTGAGCCAGCACTTCAAAAGCGAAAACGCACAACGAATCGCCGGCGAGAACGGCCAGGGCTTCGCCGAACACTTTGTGGCTGGTGGGACGTCCCCGACGAAAGTCGTCATTATCCATGCAGGGCAAATCGTCGTGAATGAGGCTGAAGGTGTGGAACATCTCCAAGGCGGCGCCGGCCAACAGAATCGAATCGCCGGTACCCCGGCAGGCTTCGAAGGAGGCTAATGCCAAGGCGGGCCGGAGGCGCTTGCCTCCCGCGAAAACGGAATAGCGGACGGCCTTATGCAGGTCCGAAGGGGCTTCGGATTCGGGCGGAAGATATTTTTCCAACGCGGCGTTCACCTTAAGCGAAGCCTGCTTGAGATAATCCTCGACCGTTATACTGTCGCTGGTTGCGTCCATGACCGTCACTTTTGCCCTCCTATCCGCCAGGGGCCGTAGCTACTGAGATCCCGATACAATTTCGACTCCGAAAGATACAAACTAATAGAGCCTCATCGGTGCCCGCATTGCCCTAGGATCGGGGCGCTAAAGCCGTTTTTTCGGCCGAAAGGACCGTATTTGCCAGAAGCATGGCTATGGTCATGGGACCGACGCCACCGGGAACCGGGGTGATATACGAAGCTTTGAGCGCCACGGAATCGAAATCCAAATCCCCTACCAGCCTGAAACCCTGCTTCGATTCCGGGCTCGAAACGCGGTTGATACCCACATCGACGGCGACCACTCCGTTTTTGACCATATCCCCGGTAATGGCGCCGGCCTTGCCCACGGCGGCTATGAGAATATCCGCCTGCCGCGTGAAATAGGCCAAATCGGGGGTGGCGCTATGGCATACCGTAACCGTGGCATTGGCTCCTTCCCCTTTTTGCACCAGGAGATTGGCCATGGGTTTTCCCACGATATTGGAGCGTCCCACGATGACCACATGTTTTCCCGCGGGAGAAATGCCGTAGGCGCGGAGCAATTCCTGGATTCCCCAGGGAGTGCAGGGTTTGAAGCCGGGCCTGCCCAACATCAGGTTGCCGAGATTGGTGGGATGGAAACCATCCACGTCCTTGGCATAGGAAATGAGATTGAGAAGCTTTTCTTCGTTCAAATGGCCGGGCAAGGGCAATTGCAGAAGGATTCCGTCCACCGAGTCGTCCCGGTTTTGGGCATTGAGATGCTCGGCCAGAGCCTCTTCACTGATGTCCGCCGGAAGCAGGTGGGTATAGGCGGTTATTCCGGTTTCGCGGGCAGCCGCGTCTTTTTGCGAAACGTAAACTTTGGAGGCCGCATTGTCGCCTACCAGGGTGACGCTCAAACCCGGAGCGCGGAAGCCATTCGCCCTCAAGGCGTCGACGCGCGTCTTCAAGCTTTCACGTATGTCGCGGGCGGTTTTTTTTCCGTCCAGGATCTGCGGCATTTTTAACTCCTTTGCGGCGAAATAGTAATAAAATTTGATTAGCCGCTTTCCGCAAATACCGACAGGGCCGATTTAGTATTATGTCCAGCATGGTTTACCGAATCCTTCTTGTCCCGCTTATCCTTCTGAGTTGGGGCAAGGTCATGGGTGGTGAATGCGGAACCGCGCGTCTCTTCGAGAGCCGCACGACCAAGCCCGGCGGCCTCTCCCTGCGCATGGCCGCGACATCCCAATTGCAGGCCCGCACCCTGGAATCCACGCATTTCGCCATCAATTACACCTTGGGCGGCATCAACGGAGCCAAACTCATCGACGGCGACGCCCAACTCAAAGCCGCGGCCGACTCCCTTTTCGCGAAATACGCTTCCCTGCCCCTAAACGCGCGCGATTCCACCGTCTACGCGAAACTCGACGGCATGGACGTCCCCCATCCCCTGTTTGTGCAAAAACAGGCGGAGTATTTCGAGCAGGCTTTCGCCTATTACGTGGGCAGCCTCGGGATGAAGGCTCCCGGCAGCAACCGCTCCTCCTTGCAATACCGGGTGCGTAATCCTTTTTCCGGAAAATTCGCGGTGGATGTCGGAGACATCGGAACCCTGGACCCCTCCTTCTTCGGAAGCGAAACCTATGGCATCACCTACCCGCCTACCCAGCTTTCCATTACCATGGAAAACGACTTTCTCTACCGGGCCCGGCTCGATTCGCAAGGCAGGGTGATAGGCGACAGCGTGCAAAGCCGCCTGGAGGGAAAGGTGATTCGCAGTTACCCGCGGGAGTGGGAAATGGGTATCAAGGTGACGGCATTTCATGAGTTTTATCACGCCGTGCAATTCACCTACGTGCCTTTTCCCCTGAGTTATCATAGTTGGTACGAGATTTCCGCGGTGGGTATGGAAGAAAGGCTCGCTCCCGAGGTGGACGATTATCTGCAATACCTGCCTTGCATTTTCGCGAACCATGCCACGGCATCCATGACCCGGCAATCGGCTTCCGGCTGCCTGCACAATCCCGTCTACGGCCATGGCATCTTCCACCTGTTTCTGGGATGGGCCCTGGACGAAAAGTTCGACAAGGTTGTGTGGGAGCGGCTGGGTTCGAACGGCGACAAATTGGCGGATGCTTTGGGACACATGCTTTCGGGTTACGGGCGCACCCTTCCCGACGTATACTCGGAATACGCCTCCCATCTGGTCGCCTCGCGCGCCGACCTTCCCGCCCCCTTCGAACTTTTCAGCGAAGACA
>CAYNXV010000142.1:0-9811 GCA_964401245.1 uncultured Bifidobacteriales bacterium
ATCTATTTGAATGGCCACCTTCAATTTCGGAAATGCAATATCAACTTTACCTGCAGGAGTTTTGTACGAAACCCGAAACCTGTATCCCAGAGCATGTAATGCGGATCTTATTGTCCTTTCGGGACCGGTATCCCTTCCTCGTATCCGCGACATCATTTCGGAACGTGTGAGAGGAATCCTCTGTGGTTTTTTCTTCACAGATCCAAATTTCCCTTTTGACTGTCCGGGTATGCTTTCGCACACCATTGGATATATACACCAATTTCAATCCATTTTCAGCTGATAAACCGGTATCAGGGTCCTGAAGCACCATTTTCAAAGTACTTTCCATCCCAGTATTATAAAACCCTTAGGGTGACATAAGCTGTCCCGGCAATTCCCCCGCTCAATTTTCCTTGAAGTGCGGGTACTCGTGCAATATCCGGTAAGGGATGGGTCTACCTAAAGAAAGCCCTACACCACCCCAACCCCAATCGCTCCCATTCCTGCCAGCATCACCCACTTCATCCACCTCTGCGCCCCACCCCATACCGGGTCCCTGCGGGCCACATACGCCCCAACCCTTCCCAGTGCAGGCAATACTGCCACCAAAACTACAACCGTGTAAGCCACCCGATTTGGAAACACCCACCATCCCCAAGGCAGCAACACCAACGTCACCCCTAGAAATCCCCACAACCACCGCTTCGCCGTTCCAACCCCGTACCGGATCGGCAACGTCTCCATCCCGGCGGCCGAATCCCCCGGCATATCTTCGATATCCTTCACAATCTCCCGCGCCATCGTAGTTGTGAATGCGAACAAGGCGGGCAACAACGTATAGTAAGGGATCCCCGGATACTCCGAAAAGTATAACGCAATAGCACAAAGTAAGCTCACCGCAAAATTGCCCGCCAGAGGCATCCCCTTCAATGCGCGATTATACCCATACAACAGCAAAGCCATCCCAATCACCAGCACCCCATGAGACAAGCCGATTCCCAGCGCCAGACTCACGCTGGCCACATACATCAGCGTCGCCAGGCCCCGCGCCGCTTCGGGAGAAACCAGGCCCGCCGCCACCGCCCGGTCCGGACGATTCACCGCGTCGGTTTGCTGGTCGAAGACATCGTTCTGGATATTGCCGGCCATGTCCAACACCGCCAGCGACAATACTCCCAGCACCAACGGCCCAATCTGTACCGCCCCCGGAAGACATAGATGTCCCAGGGCCACGCCGGCGCCGGCTATCAAAGCATTATTGAGGCGGAAGAGGCCGAGCCAGGGGTTTTGCATGGGCAAAAATTAGCAACTACTCAAGGAGTCATTTTTCCGCCGATATATTATGTTATCCTGTGAAAAATTCGGACCGTCAGGGCTACAGGAGCGGTGACGGAAAAGGACTGATGGAAGAACAGGAACAATTCGAGGGGACGCTGGTCGAAGTGCAAAGGCGCTCTGCCCAGGTGCGTGATTTGCAGGGGATGGAACACCATTGCCAATACAGCCCCATGATCAACCTCAAGGAATTCTCCAACTTCGCCGTAGGCGACCGGGTGCTCTTCCAACTCGCCACGCCTCAGTCCGAGCCCATGATTACCGCCGTTTTACCCCGTAGCAGCAAGATTTCGCGTCCCGGGCCCATGGACAGGCATGCCGAGGAACTGATTCTCGCCGCCAATGTCGATTTGCTCGTGATCGTACTCTCCACCCGATCGCCCGACTTCAATCCACGGCTTTTGGATCGCTACCTGGTGATCGCAGAAAATGCCCGCATCGAGCCCCTCATCTGCCTCAACAAAAGCGACCTCGCCGGCGAAATACCCGAAGAGGCCGATTATGCCGCAAAGCTCGGCTATGACTTGGTGCTTTGTTCGGCCAAAACCCTGAATGGCCTCGATGCCCTTAAAGCCGCCATGGCGGGAAAGAACGCTGTGCTCAGCGGACCTTCGGGCGTGGGCAAGTCCTCGCTTATCCGGGCGCTCCTGCCGGGCACCGATCCGCGCGTGGGGGCTGTGCGCAAGGGCGAGGGCAAGGGCAAGCATACCACCACCTCTTCGCGCATGTACGATATTCCCGGATCCGGGCGGCTGATCGATACCCCGGGCATTCGCGAACTGGGCCTGTGGGGGGTGGACAAGGAGCAATTGCTGGGTTACTTCCGTGATCTGGCTCCCTACTTCGGAAAATGCAGGTTCCGCAATTGCCTGCACCGCGCCGAACCCGATTGCGCCGTAAGGGCGGCGGTAGCCGATGGCGAGGCGTCGGCGAAGCGCTTCGAGTCGTATCTCAAGCTATTCGACGAATTGTCCGAGTCCGAAAAGCGCTGATTTTTGTTGCCGGACCCCGGCGCCCCTTAATATCTTCCCAATCGGATCGATATTTCCTCCGATAGGACCGAATGGACCCTCTTACCCTTTCCAAAATCGCCATCGTCGTCACCGTGATATTCGCGGGGCTCAATGCCCATCAACTTACGCTGTCTTACGCGTACTTTTCCGAGCGCATCCAGGAAATCAAAAAGGTCATGGGCGAAGGCGAGGAGTTCTCACGCATCCGTTGGGCCAGCTTCATACTTTATTTCGCTTTGCCGGGTATTTACCTGCTATTGCTGCGCCTGGCCGAAATAGCGCCCGCCTTGCTGTTCGCCGGCGTGGCCAAATTCGCCGCCACCGCCACCCTGGGTATATACACCGAACAGACGGTTTTTTACGGCAAGGGCTACGACGCCAAACTGCATTTTGCGGGCAAGGTGGATAATGCGCTCAACGTGCTATATTCCGCCGCGGTGGTATACAGCCTCATCCGGCCTTTATAACACTCCGCTTCGCAACGGCTAGGGTAGCAACCGAGTTTGGTTGAACAGGCTCGCGGAAGCCGAAACTCAGCCGACGAATTCGTCGGAGAAGGTGGGCTGCGAGAGGAAATTGTCGCCTTGGGAGCGGTAATCCTTCGCGCTTTGCATGAACATGCGGGGGAACTTGAATTCCTGATGGCGCTCCAGCATGACTATGCCCACATCGAAAATATTCTCGAAGTATTTATTTCCCAGTTTCAATTCCCGGATGGCGGAAACCACGATGTCCATCGCGTCGGCCGCTTCCACGATGCGCCCTTCGAGACCTTCCTTCGATTCGATGGCATGCTTCACGTACAGGGCGCGCAGGCGATTCGGCAGCTCCTTGAAAATCTCCTTCTCGATGAGTTCAGGAACGATTTCCGTGAGCAGCTTGCCCAACTTTCCGCCTTTGAAGCGATGCTTGATGGGATGGGGTATGTCGGAAAGAATGGTTTCCTCGAAATCGTGGAACAGGGCTTTGCGCAGCACCAGCTCCTTGTCGATTTCCGGGTTTTCCTCGTAGTCGGCAATCATCAGGGCCATGATGGCCACATTATAGGAATGCGCCGCCACGCTTTCGAATTCGTTCATGGGGAGCGTGCCGAAACGCTTGATCGAGCCCATGGTCTTGAGGCGTTCGAAAAAAGCGAAGAGCCGATCGGGAGGGGATGCGTCCATGATATCCATGGGAATCGCTACGCCTTCAGCGCCGCGAGAATTTCGTCTTTTTTGCGGTCAACTACGAAAAGAATTTCCTTGATGCGGAATTGACGCCACATGGCGGCGTATTTCATCGCCCACTCTTCCTTGATTTTGCTGCGGTCGAGGTCGCCCTTTTCTCCCCGATACCAAATCTCGTTATTGATTTCCTTGATTTGATCGGCCATTTCGGAAGGCAGATGGATGGAGCCGCGCTGTTGCACCATGTTCTTGACGGCGTCGAGCAAACGCGGTTCCGAACCGTCGGGTTTGGCCATGGCTATAATTTCTTCGCGATGGCGGGTTACAAATTCAACCAAATGGGCGGTGATGCTGTGCAGCTCTCCGTTTCGGTATCGTTCTTCTATGAGTTCGATTTCGTCCATGCCTTCCCGCCCCGGGACCCGACCGCCCTTAAGCGGCGTCGGGATTGATTTTACTGACATCCGCTGCTTTTCGGGCAAAATCAAGCAGGGATTGAAATTCCAAATAATCGGTTCCGGTGTCAACCGGGGGAGTGGAGGGGGACGTTATCCATACCCCCCGGGCGCCGGCGCGTATTCCCGCCATTGCATCCGACTCCTTGTCTCCGACCGCAAAACTGAGATCCAAGTCTAAATTATACTTTTTCCGTAAATAAAGAATCATCCCCGGTTCCGGCTTCCGGCAGGAACACACCGCGCGAAACCCCTCCACCTGGCCATCCGGATGATGCGGACAGAGGACGAATTCCTCGATATCCGCTCCCAAACGGGAAAAATGGCCCCGGATTTTGTCATTCAGGTGGAGCACCTGGTTCAACCTGAAAAACCCCCTGGCGATGCCGCTTTGATTGGTGGTCACGAACAGGCGATAACCCTTGGCCTTTAAAAGGAGAAGGGCTTCCACAACGCCCGGCAGCGGTTCGAAACGGCCGAAATCGATGAGATAACCGACATCCTTATGCAAGGTTCCATCGCGATCCAGGAAAATGGCGGGGGAGGAGGATTTAGGGGACTTGGGTTGCATAGGGTTTGGTTTAGACGCGTTTCGATAGGGCGGAGGTTCAGAAAAATTCCAGGAGGAGTGCCCAAGACGAGACTTGAACTCGTACGACCTTGCGGCCAAAGGATTTTAAGTCCTCAGCGTCTACCAATTCCGCCACTCGGGCCGCTCCTGGAGCGGAAATACCGCCGGAAAATTAGTTCAGGGATATAATTCAGGCAATTTTTCCCGTCTTTTCTCCTGCTCTGTTCCGGACCGGGCCTCATTTTCTGAAGGCCTCGTACAATACGCAGAGCTTTTCCGCCGATTGCGACCATGAGTGGTTTTGCGAGCGGAGCAGGCCATGGGCTATGATTTCGCGTCGCAAGTGGTCGTTATACAAAAGCGCCATCAGCTTCACCCGCCAGCCTTCCACCCCGTCGAGCTTTTGCAGGGAGGCCTCATTGCCGACCAAAGAGCGTAAGGGCTCGATGTCCGAGGCTAGAACCGGACAACCCAGACGCATGGCTTCGAGCGGAGGAATTCCGAATCCCTCGCGAGTGGAGGGGAACAGCAGGCACAGGGCCTTTTCATAGAGGGCGCGCATCAAACCGTCTTCGGGGGCTTCCACGATTTCCATCCATTCGGGAATTTTCGACGGTTCCAACCCCAATTGGGCGCATACTCGCTCCGGTGAGCCCACCACAACCCAATTGAGATGCACGAAACGCGAACGCAGATGGTCGAGAATACTATAGGCGAAAGGAAGGTTCTTGTTGGGCGTATCGCCGATGGACAGGAGAAAGTTCTCCTTCAAGAACGGCAGGGGCTTTACCCGGTCGAGATGGTCCGACCCCAAAGTCACCACATGGATGCGATCGGGTCGCAATCCGATAAAGCGGGACAAAGCGTCATCGCGAACCTGCTCCGAATCCACCACCAGAAAACCGATGCGGTCTATGCCTCCGGCCTGAATGCGGATGCGCCGGGTGCTCCGGTAAAAGCGATCGATATCGGGAGCGTCGGAATGGAACAGGTGCAAGTCATGCAAAGTGGCCAGGGTACGGGCGCCGGCGGCAATCGGCACCGAAACTTCGGCCAGAGGTCCCATGGCGACGAAATTGTGGAAGACATCCACCTTCTTGGCCTTGAGGAGCAGAGGTAAAACCCCCTGATCCCACAGCCAGGTTCTTTTCCAGGGTGGCGCCTCGATGACCGCGGGAATGCTCGGCAGGGGATGGGGCCTGTCCCGGAAAATCAGGCTTTGCAACCGGTGCGAAGGGCTGGACAAAAGACGCGCGGCCAGCGCGCGGGCCATTTCGAGGGTATACCGGCCAATGCCTTTGCCGGCATAGCCGCATTGCAAGGGGCGCAGGTCGAGCACCACCTGCAAGGGTTGGGGAATCCGGGTCACTTGGGTTGCTGTCCGTTATCTCTATTGCCGTTTATTGCGCAAAGACCACAAAGATACAACTTAGAACCATAAGTCGATTTTTATATAAATTAGATGCCCTAATCCACGGACCCCCCTTCAATGATTAAAGTCGCCGCCATCGAATCCGGTTCCCAGGCCCAAAAGGCCGGCCTATTGCCGGGTGACAAGCTGTTGCGAATCAATGAAGAGGAAATCCGCGATCGCCTCGACTTCGAATTCTACCGCAGCGAAGAATACCTCGACATCGAAATATTGCGTGGCGAAAATCCGCTGCGCTTCGAATTGATACGCAAACCCGGTCAGGTTCTGGGCATAGAGCCCGAGGTAATGAAAATCCACCTCTGCAAGAACAATTGCGTTTTCTGCTTCGTCCATCAGACGCCGCGCGGCATGCGCAAGTCGCTGTACGTAAAGGACGAGGATTATCGTTATTCCTTTCTGGACGGACATTTCACCACGCTCTCGAACATGAAGCCGGAAGACTGGCAGCGCGTGCTCGACCAGAGATTGTCGCCGCTATACGTTTCGGTGCATGCCACCGACCCCGAATTGCGGGGGCGCCTGCTCAAGAACACCAAGCTCGAGCCCATCATGGACCGCCTGCATTGGCTGCAGGAGAACGGACTGGAATTCCATACCCAGTTGGTGGTGGTTCCCGAATGGAACGACAGGGAGCATCTGGAGCGTTCCCTGACCGAACTCCGCACCCTTCATCCCGCGCTGCTGTCGATTTCCGTGGTTCCCATCGGGCTCACCGAGCACCGCAAAAATCTCCCCGACCTCCGCACCTTTACCTTGGACGATGCCCTTGATTGCCTTGAAAGGGTGGAAAGGCATGGCCGTGAGTCCAAAGCCGAATCGGGTTCCACTTATATTTACGCCTCCGACGAGATCTATGTTAAGGCCGAAAAACCCATGCCTCCCGCGGAGCATTACGGCGACTTCTCGCAATATGAAAACGGCGTCGGCACCTTGCGCACCCTGATGGACGATTTCGAAAGGGAAAAGCCCTATCTGCCCCAGGCCGCGCCGGGAACCCAGGTGACGGTACTTACCGCTCCGCTGGCTTATGCGACGAAAAGAAACATCATGGAAACGTTGCGCATCGAAAAAGGCCTCGATTACGAACTCATCGTTTGCGAAAACAAAACCTTCGGCAAATCGGTGACGGCCACGGGATTGCTATGCGGGCGCGACTTCGCCGCCGCCCTCGAATCCAGCCGGGGCATGGGAACCATTTTGATACCTCCCAACTCGCTCAACCGCGAAAACCTGTTCCTGGACGATATGGGTCCCAAGGATTTGGAAGCGCGTTTCGGCAGGCCCGTGCGGGCTCCCAACAGCTACAAGGATTATTTCGGAATTTGACCGGGCGATGAAATCCACCCAGGCGCCGGCCGCCCTCCTTACCGCCTTGCTGTTTGCGGCGCTTCTTGGCCATTCGGTTACCCATGCCGACACCCTCCAAGTGCTGGAGCCTCCCCGCCGGATTCCCGAGGTATCGGGCCCGGTTTACCGAAAGGTGAAGTCAATCCCTTATCCTAATCGCAGCTTTTACATTTCCAAAGGTATTTTGGGCGGCATCGCCTTCGGCAAATACAAGAAAGACGGCGACGATTTCAGCCTGTTCCAGTGGCAGGGCGAAGGCACCTACTTTTACCAGCCTTATTTTTCCGCCGGGGTGGCCGGTAAAATCACTGCGGGGGAGCCGTCGGACCTTACCCAGGAAATCAATACGCGCTACCAGGTGCTGGTCCGATTCCACCATGCCTGGAGCCATGTGGCCGTCTATGGGGGGCCGCAATTGGGGCTCGATAATTTGAATTTTTTCTCCCAGCCTCCCGACGATACCACCTCCATTTTGGACAACTCTCGCAAAAACACCAATCCCAGCCTGGGCCTCGACCTGGGTATGGGTTGGAAAATCCACCCTTTCCTGGGCCTGACCATGGGCGCCATTTGCGAATACAGCACCGAACAGGCCCTTAATATCCGCCTGATGCCGGGATTCGCGGTGGATTTGCTGACCTTCGCCGATGAAATGCGGGAAGTCGTGCCCGCCCTCTACGTCTTTGTCGAATACCAGGCGGGTTATCTGACTCTCGAACAAAGGGGCCGGCGTCAGGATTGGTCGCTGGTGGCCGGCCTGGGCCTGGCCTTTTGAAGCCCCTCCCGCTTGCCACATAGGCCTGTTTTGACTACCTTGGACCGCTCCCCGGCTTTCCGGTCGGGGGTTTTACACCAATAACCTGTTCTAGCTGAACCGGACTAGAACCGAGCCGCCTTCGCGCGGAAGTCCAAAGGAAGGTTTACTTTTGAATAAATATGAAACCGTCGTCATTGTAGACGCCATGATCCCCGAGGAGGCCGTGGCATCGGAGTTCGACGCCATCGCCAAGCAAATCGAGGCCGTCGGCACCATTCTCAAAATCGATCGCTGGGGCAAGAAACGCCTGGCCTATTCCATCGGCAAGAGAACCCACGGGGAATACACCGTGTTTTACTACGAAGCTCCCACCGGCTTTCCCGCCGATTTGGAAAAAGGCTTCCGTATCAACGAAAACATTATGAGATGGCTCACCATCGAAGGCATTCCCGGCGGAATTCCTTCGGATGAGCCTGCCGAAGAACGCGAATTCGTGGGCATAGGCGAAAGGGAGGACCGTGATGGCCGAGCGTAGAGAGAAAGAAAACAAGAAGCGCAGGAAAGTCTGTTTCTTCACCGAAAACAAGATCAAGTACATCGATTACAAAGACGAAAGATTGCTGCGTAAGTTCGTTAACGAACGCGGAAAAATCGTCTCCCGGAAAATCTCCGGTACCTCGGCGAAATACCAGCGGCAGCTGGCGACGGCCATCAAGCGCGCAAGGCATCTGGCGCTTCTGCCCTTCGTTGCCGAGAACATGCGTTAACAGGCCAGCGAGGATAAAGACATGGAAATCATTCTCAAACAAGACGTGCAAGGCCTCGGCCGCGCCCTCGATCTCGTCAAGGTGAAGAACGGCTTCGCCTTGAACTATCTCTTTCCCCAGGGATTGGCCGTGATGGCCAGCCTGCGGGCCAAGCAGAACATCGAAGCCGAAAGAGCCAAGTTGGCCGAACGGTACGAAGCCGATAAGAAGGAAGCGCAAATCCGGGCTGACAAGCTCAAGGATTTTTCCGTTACCCTCTCGGCCCGCGTATCCGAAGGCGACAAGCTTTACGGTTCCATCCAGGCTGCCGACGTTTCCGCCAAGCTCAAGGAAGCCGGCTACGACATCGATAAGCGCAACGTGATTCTGCCCGATACCATCAAGCAACTCGGCATGTTCACCATCAAGGTGCAATTGCACCGCGACGTGGAAGCCAAGATCAAGCTGTGGGTCATCAACGACGAATCCGCCGCCTGATCGGAAACTGCAGAAACTGAAAAGCGGCTCCACCCGGAGCCGCTTCTTTTAATGGCGGATCCAATGGCTAATAAGCAACGCATCACAGTAATGGGAGCCGGAGGCCGCATGGGTCAGATGATCCTGCAGGCATGCGCTGCCCGCATGGCTCGCAACGAATTCCCCATGACCCTCTCCGGAGCGGTCGAAGCACCCGGGTCGCCGCGCGCAGGTCAATCCGTAGGGATTCCCGGCCTTAATCTCAGCATTTCCGACGATGTAAAGCCCCATATCGACGGCGAAACCGTGATCATCGACTTCACCCAACCGTCCGCCACCCTGGCCACCCTGGCCCTGGCCGTTAGCCGGGGAGCCGGCATGGTCATCGGTACCACGGGGTTTTCGGATGAAGGCAAGGCGGCCATCGAAAAAGCCTCCGCTACCATTCCCATCGTGATGGCGCCCAACATGAGCGTCGGGGTCAACCTGCTGTTCCAGGTTACCGAAACCGTGGCGCGGGCTTTGGG
>CAYNXV010000143.1:0-1586 GCA_964401245.1 uncultured Bifidobacteriales bacterium
GCCACCATCAACGATGGTGGTGGTGTCCTTGTCGATGGAAACGGTTTTGGCCGAACCCAAATCGTCGAAGGTGGTGTTTTCGAGCTTGAAGCCGGTTTCTTCCGAGATGACCCGGCCACCGGTGAGGATGGCGATGTCTTCGAGCATGGCTTTGCGACGGTCGCCGAAGCCGGGAGCCTTGATGGCCGCGACTTTGAGGGTGCCGCGCAGCTTGTTCACCACGAGGGTGGCCAGCGCTTCGCCTTCGATGTCTTCGCAAATGATGACCAGGGGCTTGCCCGCTTGCGCCACCTTCTCGAGGATGGGCAGCATGTCTTTCATGTTGCTGATTTTCTTGTCATGGATGAGAATGGAAGCATTTTCCAACTCGGCTTCCATGGTGTCGGGATTGGTCACGAAATAGGGCGACACGTATCCGCGATCGAATTGCATGCCTTCGACGACCTTCAACGAGGTTTCCGCCGACTTAGCCTCTTCGATTTGGATGACGCCGTCTTTTCCGACCTTGTCCATGGCATCGGCTATCCAATTGCCGATTTCCTGTTCGTTGTTGGCGGAAATGGAAGCCACCTTGGCCCAATCGCTCTTGTCTTTGACGGGCTTGGCCATTTTCTGGATGTGCTTGACGATGGCGTCGGCTGCGAAGTCGATGCCGCGCTTCAGCTCGATGGGGCTGGCGCCGGCGATGACGTTCTTGAGGCCTTCGGTAACGATGGCCTGGGCCAATACCGTGGCGGTGGTGGTACCGTCACCGGCTACGTCGGAGGTCTTGGAGGCGACTTCCTTGACGAGCTGGGCGCCCATGTTTTCGAAAGCGTCTTCGAGTTCGATTTCCTTGGCCACCGAAACGCCGTCTTTGGTGCTGGTGGGGGAACCGTAGCTCTTGGCGAGTACTACGTTACGGCCTTTGGGGCCGAGGGTGATTTTGACCGCGTTGGCCAATTTGTCCACGCCGCGTTTGAGGGATTGCCGGGCGTTGGTGTCGAATTGCAATTGTTTTGCCATAATGAATGCTCCTTTGTCGTGTTTTTCTTGAATTGCCTAAAAATTAAATGACGGCCAGAATGTCGCTTTCGCGCATGATGAGGTAGTCCTTACCTTCGACATTCACCTCGGTGCCCGAATATTTGCCGTAAAGCACGGTGTCGCCGGCTTTGACTTCCATTTTGACCAATTGGCCGGAGTCCGAAGGCTTGCCCGGACCCGCTGCGATGATCTTTCCCTTCTGGGGTTTTTCTTTGGCGTTTTCGGGGATGTAAAGTCCACCGGAGGTCTTTTCGGCTGCTTCCAGCGGTTCCACCAAGACGCGATCTGCGAGAGGCTTGATATTCATGGTTTGTTTCTCCTTTTCAACTGGGATTCTGACTCTTTTGGCACTCTCCTGATGAGTGTGCTAAAATTTGGGGAAAATATACGGAGTAAAAGGACCCGGATCAAGAGGTTGCCGCCAAGGGGCCAAAAAAAGTTCGAAATGCGTTTCATTTTGAAACTATCAGCGGAGGCGGCCACTTTGCTATTTTGGGGAGCCGCATGATTAAAGCCCTTTTTCCGCCTGTTACGGGGGCAACCGCTACCTCCCTTCCCCA
>CAYNXV010000143.1:1686-9799 GCA_964401245.1 uncultured Bifidobacteriales bacterium
TCCGGATGGCGATGGGAATTGCAGCGCCTGCTCTTCCCCCATCTCATGGAACTTTATCTCTTCTTGATGCTTACTGCGCTCATCACCCTGGCCATTGCCTGGGATGGAGGTCTATCCGGTGGAGCAGTGCAATTTCTTCCCTTCGCCTTTTTGCTGCTTTTGCTTTATCGTCCCGTGCGCGAATGGGGACGGCATTATCCCCTTTCGCTTCAGGGCCGCGCCCGCTGGAAATCCCATGCCGCCCTGGTCGATCGTATAACCTCGGTTACTCGCCCCGCCCGGCCGCTCACCACCGCAGGCGATTCGCTGGTCATCCGCGATGTGGATTTTTCCTATGCGGAAAATTCCGACCGGTCCGGAAAGGTTTTTTCCGACCTCAATCTGGAAATCGATACCCGGCTGCCCGTACTCCTTTCGGGGCCCAACGGAGCTGGGAAAACCACCTTGCTAAGACTACTGGCCGGAATCGAGATTCCCGGACGGGGAGTCATCCGATATCCCGAGTTACTGGTGGAGAATGAAGGGTTGCTTCTATGTTACCTCCCCCAGCGTCCCGTTTTGGATGCGGAAATGATGACCGAATTACGATCCTTTTTGGCGGATAATCCCGAAAACGGAAAGACCCTGATTCGCTTGCTGAGACTGGCGCCCCTCCTGGAAAAAATGGAAGGCGATGAGAGAGATGATGGCCACGGTTCCTTGTTTCCGGGCCACCGACTCTCCGGGGGCGAAAGACAACGGCTCAGACTGGCCTGGGCTTTTACGAGCAGGCGGCCCTGGCTGTTGCTCGATGAACCCACCACCGGATTACCGGGCGGCGAAAGGGATTCCGTCTTTTCGGGCTTGTTGGAGTTCCGCCGTAATCTTTGCCCCGATTCCCACGGAGTATTGGTGGTATCCCATGAACCCGGAATTGCCGCCCTATGTTCGCAAACGGTTTACCTGCGCGGCTTACCGAAAAAGGAGGCGGCGTGAAACCCGCCGAAGCATATTTCGGCATGCGCGGCTATGTGCTGGCGGGCCTCGGTTGCGCGCTCATCTCCGCCCGTCTCCGGTCGACCACGCCGTTGCGTCCCCTGGCCTTGATCCCCGTTGCCCTCGGTTTCGGTTTACGCCTTTGGGCCGCCCGGCATATCGGGCCTCATAGCAATGGCGTTTCTTTCGCGCCTTATGGCCGGGAAACCACCTCGGGGGCAAACTCTCTGGCCACCGGCGGGCCTTATGCTTTTACTCGGCACCCGTTGTATGTGGCGAATTTTCTGGTGGCGAGCGGAACGGTGCTCTTCGCCAATGTAGGCAAGGGCCACCGGTGGTACATGCACTTGCTAATCCCGGTCGTGGCGGTCCATCATATTCTGCTGGCTCTATTGGAGGAAAAACATTTACAAAAGGCGTTGGGGGACGAATACCTCCGTTACCGCCAAGCTACTCCCACTCTACCTCGATTCCTTCGGAGCGGGAAAACCAAGGTTCGGGAGACGGCTCCCTTATCGTGGGGCGATTCTTTAGCGAGGCAGAGAGGCAATCTGGCCAAGGCCTCCGCCGTAATCGCCCTGGTGGCCACGGCGCGATGGGGCCGCTGACTCTTTACTCCCTGGCGTGGCGGGCCGCCTGGCCGCTGCTGCAGGTATTGTCCCGGTTGGAAACCCTCGCCCGCCGCCGCGGAGTGTCGCCCTGGCCCGCCAGTTGGTCGCTGCGCGAGCGCATGTCGGTTCCGGAAAATACCGGGCGCGGCCGACGGCTCTGGATACATTGCGCCTCCCTCGGAGAATCAAAAGGCGTATCCGGCCTGTTACATACCCTGGATATTCCGTTTAAGGGCGTCATCCTGACGTCGGGAACCCATACCGGGCGCGACTTTTTGCAAAAGGAAGCCGACCGTAACTTCAACCGGCCAGGCGGGTGCCTGGATTACCGGGTGGAAATAGCTCCTTTCGATCATCTCCCTCATGTAAGGGAGTTCTTGCATCGGCACGAAGTAGCCGCCCTCTGCCTTTACGAAGTTGAAATCTGGCCCCATTATCTGAAGGCGTGCCGCGAAAGCGGCGTTCCCATCCTGTTGGCTGCCGGTAGAATGTCGTCCCGGGCCTTTGCGAGATTGCGACCCTGGTCGGCGGTCTATGCACGGCTTCTCTCTTCACTCGATTATATCCAAACCCAAAGCGAGGCCGACTCCCGCCGGTTCGAGGCTTTGGGAGTTAAGGCCCGTCTGGGGTTGGAAACCGGCGCCGATTTCCGCCTCCTCCATTTTCTTTCCTTGCGGTCAAAACCGCAGGACGCGCCGACGTTACCCTGGCCCGCGCGCCGGGGTAGGGGATTCGCCTTTATCTCCCTCCATCTCTCCGAACTGCGGACTCTGCTTCCGGCCTTCCGCGCCTTGCCGACCGATTTGCCGGTGCTGGTTTTCCCCCGCCTGCCCGAAGAACTGGCGGCTTTCCGCAAGCTTTTGCATCCCCTGGGCTTCGCCGATTATGACGGGGAAAACGTCGGTAAAGAGTCCGGTGAGGGCGCTCATCGCCTTTTGGTATGCCAATGGGGAAGGATATCGCACCTGCTTCCCACCTGCTTCGCGTGCTTCGTGGGCGGTAGCCTGGTCAATCGCGGGTGCCATAATCTGTGGGAACCTTGGCTGGCCGGGCTGCGGGTGTATTTCGGTCCCTCGCTGGTAAACCAGGAGGTTCCGGCGCGTATGCTTCGGGAATCGGGGTGGGGTAAAGTCATCGGGGGTCCTCAAGAGCTTTCGCCGGTTTTGGTCCCCGAATCGGAAATTACCGGAGGGGATAGATGGGAAGAGGTAGCCGGAAACGGCTCTGCCCTGCCGCCGGAGTTGGAATTCACGGCTCGCTCGGCCCGGAAACGTTTTGCCGAGGTATTGGAGCAGGTGGCGACCGAGGTATGCGGAGTCCCGACGCAAATTTATTAGTTTCTGGAGAGCCGCAACCCTTAACAGGTTGCCGGGATTGAGGAAAGGCCTTTCGTGAAAATTTTTCTCGCTTCACCCAGGGGATTTTGCGCCGGCGTCGATCGGGCCATAAGCATCGTGGAGGAAGCGCTGAAGAAATTCGGCAAGCCCGTCTATGTGCGACATGAGATAGTTCATAATCAGGCGGTGGTTTCGCGGCTCAAGGAAAAAGGCGCCATATTCGTGGAGGAACTCGAAGACGTGCCGGAGAAATCAGTGGCGATTTTTTCAGCGCATGGAGTTCCGCGCGCGGTGCATATAGAGGCGGAGGACCGCTCTCTGGTAACCGTCGACGCTACCTGTCCGCTGGTCAAGCGCGTACATTCGTCGGTAATGCGGCATACCAGCAAAGATTTGCAGGTCATCCTCATTGGCCATCGGGGACATCCCGAAGTGGTAGGCACCATGGGACAATTGCCGGATGGGCAGGTGCTATTGGTGGAGACTCCCTCGGACGTGTGGAAATTGGAAGGCGTGGACGAAAAAAACCTCGCCTATACCACCCAGACTACGCTTTCCATCGAGGAGACTCGCGACGTCATCATCGAACTCAAAAAGCGCTTTCCCGACATCAAAGGTCCTGATAAAGGAGATCTCTGTTATGCGACCACCAATAGACAGCGCGCCGTGCAGGAAATGGCTGTCATGGTCGACATGCTGCTGGTAGTTGGATCGGCCAACAGTTCCAATAGCAACCGGCTGCGCGAATTGGGCGAACGTATCGGCAAAAAATCCTACCTCATCGACAGCCCCAAGGACGTGCGTGAGGAATGGTTCGAGGGCGTGGAAAATATCGGCATATCCTCCGGCGCTTCGGCGCCCGAAGATTTGGTGCAGGACGTGGTGCGGTGGATCAAGGAACGGTATCCCGGCACCGAATCCGAGGATTACGTTATCCTGGAGGAAAACGTCCATTTCTCGCTTCCCGAAATATTGAGAAGCGGCTCCCGCTAAGTGTAAGTGCCCTTCTATACTGACGTTGTAAATTCCCGGACCCTGGCATTTTTCATTACCGGGCACGGCTACGGGCATGGCGTGCGCCAAGCCGCGCTCATCAATGCCCTTCCAACCACTATCCATCCCCTCATTTTCACTTCGCTTCCCGAAACTTTTTTCAGAGAAGAGTTGGGGCGTGAATTCCGCTACTTCAACCTGGAAATCGACTGTGGATGCATACAGCCCGATTCCGTGCATATCGACATCGAAGCGACCTTGGAAACCTATGCTCGCATCGATGAAAGCCGGGAGCAATTGATCCCTCAGGTGGCCAAAACCCTGGTGGACGAAAACGTGTCCGCGGTGGTGGGTGACATTCCCCCTCTCGCCTTTGCCATTGCTGCCTATGCAAAACTGCCTTCGTTGGCGATTTCCAATTTCAATTGGGCCGACATATATCGCCCTTTCGTCGCGGCCCGTCCCGAATTCAAAGATTTGCTGGCCCGCATCGAATCGGATTACGCCCTTGCCGGTAAGCACGGCCGTCTCTTACCGGGAGTACCCAGTCAGGTATTCCGGGACGAGGTCGAGGTGGGGCTTTTAAGCCGTCGGGGCCGGAATCGTCGCGACGAATTGGCCAAGCGACATGGGTTGGATGCCGGAAAACGCTGGTGCCTGGTTTACATGGGAAGCTTCGGCATGCCCGGAGTAAAGTGGGAGAACTTGTCCCGGTTCCACAATTGGGAGTTTCTCGGTGTATATCCCTTGGAAGGCGCTCCGGGAAATTACCATCGGGTGCCTATTTCTCCGGATTGCAATTATGCCGATTGGACCGCAAGCTGCGATGTGGTATTGGGCAAGCTTGGCTATGGTCTGGTGGCCGAATGCCTCCACCTTGGCAAAGGAATTTTGTTCATGGGACGGCGCGACTTCGTGGAATTCGATTATCTGAAAACCTTGCTGGAATCCCGGGGGCAGGGCAAGGAGGTCCCGTTCGCTGATTTGGCATCCCTTGAGATTTTCACCGAATTGGAGGCCATGGCTTCCCGGGTATTTCCTACCCAGCCCTCAGAAGCCGGTATGTGGGTGGGAGCCCTGGTGGCGGGAATGCTAGGGGAATAGCCCATGTTGCCAGCCGGGCACCCTTCCCTTGGCAAACCGTGGTGGAATTAATAGATTGGTCGTCCTGAAATCCCAGCGAGGCAATCATGAGCCGAATTTGTGACGTGACCGGAAAGACCAATCAAGTGGGCATGCAAGTGTCCCACGCGATGAACCATACCAAAAAGGTGTTCGCACCCAACCTGCATAAGAAACGCTTCTTTGTTCCCGGCGAAAACCGCTGGGTTAAGTTGAAGGTAAGCAATGCGGGCTTGCGGTATATCGCCAAGAACGGCATTCATGCCGCCTTGCGCCAAGCCGCCAAGATTGCCAAACTCGGCAAATAGTCCTTTCCCTCCTTCCCGTTTTCCGAACCAGCCCGTCGCTCCCCCAGCGTCGGGTTTTTTTATTCGGGCCGCGGAATAGGGTTCCCATCCCCCGATTGGTCCCAAATTCCTATGGTTTCAAAAATCCCTATAGGGAAACCAGGAAGCGGAACAAGCCAAGCAAGCTCAACAGGAGGATTGAAGAAGCAAAATCATTCCCACCTCTAAAGCGTTTTCTCCTGTATTATTCTGTTTACCCAATGCAGCCCGACAAGAACATCCTATTGTTGAAAAGAATCTGCGATCTCGCCATCGGATCGGTGGGGACGCTGCTGTTCATCGTCTTGTTCCCGCTTATCGCCCTGGCTATTCGCCTAGAGTCGCGGGGACCGGTTCTGTACAGTCAGGAACGTATCGGCATCAACAAGCGCCGGCGATCCACTCGATCGGGAAAAACGAAGGCTTTGACCCATCCCCGGGGCGAAGATTATGGCGGGCGGCCCTTCACCATTTACAAATTCCGCAGCATGTTCATCGACGCCGAGTCGGCCGGTCCCCAATTGTGCCGTAAGGGGCATGATCCCCGCGTCACCCGGGTCGGTTGGTGGCTTCGCTCGCTGCACCTGGACGAGTTGCCGCAATTCTGGAACATTCTCAAGGGGGACATGAGTTTCATCGGTCCTCGGCCGGAGCGGGGGCATTTCACTTTGCAATTCGGCCGAACCATTCCCCATTACCGGCAGCGCATGCTTTTCGTGAAACCGGGATTGACGGGTCTGGCCCAGGTGGTTTTGGGTTATGATGATTCGCTGGAAAGCGTGGTGCGCAAAACTTATTACGATTATTCTTATCGTGCCTGCATGGGAGACTTCGTTTCGTGGGTGAAAATGGAGGCGTGGATTTACCTGCATACCGTAGGTTACCTGCTGCAACCCCTGCGCCGCATCGGCGAAGTGCGCGATCTCAACGGATTGAAACGGGCGAGGGAATTACCCTTTTGTGGCCGCAATCCCGGGCGGTCGGTGGAAATCAAAACCTGTGCGCGCATCGTATTGCAGGGATCGGATCATCCGGTCATCGTCACCGATCCCCTGCTGGACGGACCGGGCCGTAATCTGGAAATCCATTTTACCCATAAAAACGAGTTGGAGGTTTGCTTCACTGCCGGCGCCGTTTTCGACTTGGAGGATATGGGCTTCCTCGCCAATCTGGTCAACAAGGTCAAAGGCATGGGCGGAAGCGTCAGCATCATTAATTCGGATCCGCGCATCGAACGCCTGATACGCGAAATCCATCTCGATAAAGTGGTGCGCTTCAAACCGGCGCCGGAGTTGGTCGACAACTATTTGCCGGGGGACGTGGAGTTCCGGGGCACGCTGTTGGACGTTCAACGAACCGGTCGGGCCTGGGCGTCGACCATACCACCGGGCGGAATCCTGTCCAGCAATTCGGGCGCGAACTGAACGGCCCTGGTGAAATAGTCGTTAGCAACCTTGTCTTCCCCGTCTTCCAAGGCGAACTGTCCCGCCCAGAATAGCGCCAAGGCGTTGTCGGGGTTCTGTCCCAGCACAAAAGTGAGAATCGATTCGGCCATGTCGCCGTCCTTTTCGTGATTGCGATAGGCGCGAGCCCGGTCGATGAACACCGTATCGTCTTGCATCCCCAAATCGATGGAGTGCTGCAAATACCGGGCGGCGTCGGCATACCGGCCTTCCTGCAACAGGCAACGGCCGTACCGGGCAGCCGCCTCTTTGTTTGTCTCGATGACGTCTGCCCGGGCTTCATAATGGGGCAGGGCTTCCGCGCACTCTCCCTCGGCGAAGAGATGGTCGGACAAGAATTCATGCGCCTGCTCGCTTTCGGGTTCCAAGGTAAGCAAATGCGTGGCGGCCATTGCCGCTTCCTTCCGCCTATCCAAGGACTTGAGCGTCATAAAGTGACCCTGGGCGGCCTTCACATCGCCGGCGTCCGCTTTCACAGCCGATGCGTAGGCTTCCGCGGCCCGCCGCCAATCCTTTTCCGCCGCCCAGGCATCGGCCAAGGACAAATGCATGCCGGGCGCACCCGGAAGCACCGAAAGCGCGGCGGTAATGTAAGGCCGGGCCCCGGCGGCGTCATTCTTCGCCGTGAGCATTTCGCCGTAAGCCATATAGGCCCGAGCCGTAACCGTATCGGGGTGAGAGTCGATTTTGGTCAAAACCCCCTGATAAATTTTGAAAGCCTGGAGCGAATCTCCGCTTGACAGGTAACGGGCCGCCAATCGCAGCTTCCCGGTCCGATTCAAATCGCTTACCGGTATATTCATCAAGGCCGAATCCGGAATGGCCAGAAAAAGTTTTTCGGCCGCTTCGGCTTGTCCTTGGGCGGCAAGGGCTTTGCCCCAGGAAACATATTTCGAGTCGGCGCCTTCGTGTCGGGAAGAATATTCCACCGCGAACTTTCCCGCGCGGGAGGGGTCGTTCTCCGCCAGCAGGAAGTCGACCAGGAGAATATGGGTTTCCCTATCCTCCGGCTTGGACTTCACGACCTCTTCAGCCAGCGAGATAACCCGGTTTCGATCTTCTTTCTTTCCGGCCGCCACCAAATCCGTGATCGCATCCATTCGGTCAGCCAGCATCGCAGGGTCGGCTTCTGCCAGCCGGACCCAGAAATTGCGCGCCTGGGCCGATTCTCCCCGCAGGTGATGCCCACGCGCCGCCAGCAGCAAAGTCCGGGAGTCGGCATCCTTTTTTTCGGCCAGGGAGGTAATGATGGTGAAATATTTTTTTATCCCCTCATCCGACGAAAC
>CAYNXV010000144.1:0-9477 GCA_964401245.1 uncultured Bifidobacteriales bacterium
ACGGCGTATTTCTGGGAGAGACCCGGGTGACCCGTTCCGAATGGCAAATCGGCCTCCCCCTTTTCATCGGTGATTGCGAATTACGCCTGGTTCCGGATCGCAGAAGCGTCGAACGCCGCTTGAAGACGCCTCTGCATTCCCTCGCGTCCAAATTGGAACTGAACAACTCCTTGTTCGACTTCAGCATCGTCAAGGAGCGCAGCGTAAGAACCATTGATGCGGATGGAATCTCCGAAGACCAGACCTTGCAGGTCAAGGACCTGTTGCAACGCATGCGCGTCATCAACAAGGTTGTCCGATCCCTGAACGCCGCCCTCTCGGTACCGGAATTGCTGGAACGCGTAATGACCACTTTATTCGAAGTCCTCCATTGCGATACCGGATACATCCTGCTCATCGATGCCGCGAATCATGAGGACGTCAGCGCGCATTTGGCCTTCGACAAAGGCGAGCGGCGCGAAAACCTGGAGGAAAAGCTTTACAGCCGCACCTTGGTTTCGAAGGTATTGCAGAACAAAGCCGGATTCCTATTCGACAGCGCCGAAGGCGCCTCCGCGGACGCCTCGATGAGCATAGTGAACCTGCAAATCCGCAACGCCCTCGTCTGTCCCATCCACTCCGAGGGACAGGTATTCGGAGTGATATACCTGGACAACAAATCCAACAACGCACGCTTTACCGGCGAGGACTTGGACCTGACCATGAACGTTTCGGGCATAGCCGGAATCGCCATCGAAAACATTCAGCTGGCCAAAAAACTGAGATCCGAGGCGCTCATCCGCGACAACCTGAAGCGATTTTTGTCGCCCAATATCGCCGATCAAATCATCCTGGAAAAGGGCAGCGCCGATTTCCACCTGGGCTCGCATAAGAAAAACATCACCGTACTCTTCGCCGACATCCGCGGATTCACCCCTCTCTCCGAAACCCTGGCGCCGCTCGACGTAGCCCGCATGCTCAACCTGTATTTTTCCGAAATGTGCGCCATCGTCTTCAAGCACGGCGGCACGCTCGACAAATTCATCGGCGATTGCATGATGGTGCTTTTCAACGCGCCTTTCACCGTGCACAATCCCGAGTTCACGGCCGTGAAAACCGCCATGGAAATGCGGAAACGATTGCGCGAAATGCTGCCGGAATGGATGAAGCTGGGCATACCTGCCTTCGAAGTAGGTATCGGCGTCAATAGCGGAGAGGCCGTCGTGGGCAGTCTGGGAACCGAGGCCCGCATGGAATATACCGCTCTGGGCGATTGCGTCAATATCGCGTCGCGCGTGTGCGGACTGGCCAAAGCCGATGAATTGCTGATTACCGAAAGCGTCTTCGAGGCGTTGAACGGGGCGGTTCCGGCCCGGGCGCTGGGCCCCACCCAGTTGAAAGGGCGGACGCAAAGCGTCAATCTCTACGCAATCATCGATCCGCCGACATAATCGCCGGGCTGTCCTTTCGCGGGTGCCTTTATTTTTTTTCATTGGGGGGATATGCGTTCCTACCTGAAATTCATCGACCCCGCCAACTTCATCCACGCCGAATCATTCAAAGACGACGGGATCCGGTGCGGAAGCCGCACCTTCGGTTTTAAAATCCGGACAAACGGCAAAGGCATCCACTCTCTCCGGATTTCGGATCCGGACCTATGGCCGCGCGACTATATCGTCTCGCCTCCTGTCGAACCGGACGACGCATTTTCCAATCTTGTCGGCGCGATGTCCGCGCTGACAGTTTCCGGGATCGGGGAATTGAGGCTATCCGACTCTCAAGGGAAACCCCTGCTTTCATCACTGCCCGGAAAAGCCTTCGGAGTATGCGGAAAAGCCTGGATGTTCCGCTTCCGCCTCGACAAAGGCATGCAATTCTACGGACTGGGAGAGAAAACCGCTCCCTTCGAAAGATCCCACCGCGCCTATCGCTTTTTCAACGTCGATACCTGGTCCGATCACGGAACACAGGTGGTCCGAGACGAATTTTACGATCCCGATTACATCTCCATCCCCTATTTGATAATCAAACAGGGAAATACCTTTACCGGCCTATTGGTGAACAGCGCCTTTCCAGCCTTTGTCTCCACCTTCCCCAAATTAAACGTGGAGGGAAACCTTAAGCAAACGGATCCCGAGCCGCCTCATTTTTTTCTGGGGGCCTACGACGGCCCACCTTCGCTGTTCATCGTACAGGGGCCTTCGCTTGCCGAATTGACGGAGAAGTTCCAATTGCTGACGGGAACGGCTCCCCTGCCGCCGCTGTGGGCACTGGGATACCACCAATGCCGTTGGGGTTATCGGAGCTATGGCGACCTTAAAGGACTGGCCGACAAATTCGAAGCCCATGAATTTCCCGCCGATGGACTATGGCTCGATATCGATTATATGCGCGGCTACCGGGTGTTCACCTTCGATCCGAAACATTTTTCCGATCCGGCGACTCAATTCGAAAGGCTGCGGCGACGCAGCTATCGCGTCGTCCCGATTCTCGACCCTGGAGTCAAGTTCGAAGCAGGCGAGCCGGTATACGAAGGTGGAAAAAGCCGCGATGTATTTTGTCGTAACCCGGCCGGAACTCCCTATGTCGGCATAGTCTGGCCCGGGCATACCGTCTTTCCGGATTTTTCCCTGGAAGAAGCCCGCGCGTGGTGGAGTGAAAAATCGGAAGCCTTCGCCCGCATAGGACCCGACGGAGCCTGGCTCGACATGAATGAACCGGCGACGGGCGATATCGATCCCGTCGACATGCTATTCGAACGGGGAAACGTCCCGCACGAAGCTTATCATAATCAATACGCCATGCTGATGGCCATGGCGACCAGGTCCGGGTTCCTCTCCGCCCGTCCCGGAATCCGACCCTTTCTTCTTTCCCGGGCCGGCTGCACGGGTTCGCAAAAATTCGCCGCCCATTGGACGGGAGACAATTTTTCCACCTATCGCCACCTCCACCTTTCCATCGGCAAGTCCCTGAACCTAGCCCTGTCGGGCATGGCTTTCAATGGCGGAGACGTAGGCGGCTTCGGGGGAAATTGCACCGAGGGGCTGCTCATCGACTGGTACAAGGCCGCGTTTCTGTTTCCTTTTTTCCGGAACCATTGCCTATGCCATTCTCGCAACCAGGAACCCTGGTCCTACTCACCGAAAGGCCTGCGCCTCACCCGTCGCTTCGTGAGGTTGCGCTATAAACTTCTCCCCTATCTTTACAATCTCTTCGTACGGCACGAGGAACGGGGAGAAGCTATTCTGCGACCCTTGTTCTACGATTTCAAGGATACGTCGCGGCTTCCCTTGGGATATGTCAACGACCAGTTCATGATCGGACCGTCAATCATGCAGGCGCCGTTCACCCGGGAAGAGGAAAAGGAACGCACGCTGATTCTCCCCGATTCACTGTGGTGGAGCGTGGAGAAGTCCCGCTGGCTGAAAGGCGGCCGCGAAATCACGGTTGCCAAGCAATTGCAATCCACGCCGATTTTCCTCCGCGATGGCGCCTTGCTGCCCATGCTGCCCGGAATTCGCAAGACCAATGCCAAGGATTTGCGGCGCGTGGAACTTCTCTGCGTGGTTTCGGCCGGCTTCAGGGGCAAGGCGCGTACCCGATACGTTTGCGACGACGGGGAGACTTTCGATTATCGCGAAGGAAAACGTTCGCGCTACGCCATCGAGGCCGGTCGTAAGGGCAGCGAATTGGAAATCCGCATCACGACCGAGGCGGACGGTTACGGCGAAGCGGAATTCCTCCCGGTCACCGTGGAGGATTTCCAACGGGTGGTAATGATTCGGGACGGACGGAAGATGGAATTGAAAAAAAGAGCGCGCCGGGAAAATTGCTGGGGTCCGGCATCAGTGGTTTATGACTGGCGGCCTTAGGAGTTCCGGCTCTTGTAATCCTCATATCCGAAACGCTTTACCACTTTCAGCTCGCCCGCTTCGGTCCATATCGCCAACGACGGCAACTGTACTCCGTTGAAGGTGGTATTTTTCACGATAGTATAGTGGATCATGTCTTCGAATACCACCTTGTCTCCAACCTTAAGGGGTTCTGCGAAACTGTAATCGCCCACCACGTCCCCGGCCAGGCACGTCAGCCCGGTCAGGCGATAGGTATGGGGCAGCACCCCCGCATCCCCGGCCCCGCGGACTTCGGGGCGATAGGGCATTTCCAACACATCCGGCATATGCGCCGAGGCGGAGGCGTCCAGAATGACGATATCCATTTCATTGTGAACGATGTCCACCACCGAAGAAACCAATGGTCCGGTTTGCCAACCCACCGCCTCGCCGGGCTCCAAATACACTTCCACTCCCCACTTTTCGCGGAAGTCCTTCACCACCCGGATAAGCCTGTCCACATCGTAGTCCGCGCGGGTGATATGGTGCCCGCCTCCGAAGTTCACCCATTGCATTTTGGGAAGGAAGGCTCCGAAGCGCTCCTCGAAAACCTTCACTCCCCGCTCCAGAGCGTCGCTGTTGTTTCCGCAATGCGAATGGAAGTGCAGTCCCGAAATCCCTTCCAACTCGTCTTCCTGGAATTGTTCCCGGGTAACGCCCAACCGTGAGAACCGATAGCAGGGATCGTATAACGGAGTCTTTACCTCGGAATATTGGGGATTGACCCGTATCCCGCAAGCTATCTTGCGATCCGACTGTTGGACCAGCGGCCGCAGGCGCTTCCATTGCGAGAAGCTGTTGAAGACGACATGATCGGCCAAAGACAGGATTTCCGGAAACTCTTCGTCCTTATAAGCCACGGCGTAGACATGTACTTCCTTGCGCATTTCTTCGCGCGCGAGGCGGGCCTCGTTCAGGGAACTGGCCGTGGCGCCATGCAAAACTTCGCGGATGACCGGGAACGCGCTCCAGAAGGCGAAACCTTTCAACGCCAGGATGATTTTGGCGCCGGATTCACGCTGAACCCGGTCCAAAACGGCGAGATTTCTTTTAAGGAGGGCCTCCTCCAAGACATAAGCCGGGGTGGTAACCTGGGTGAGATCGATGGGTCGCATAGAGGTCCGTTTCTGGGTTTAATGAGGCGCCGAGCCTCCCGAAGCAAGGTTGCAGACAGCCGCTAATTTCATAGATTCTTTATGTCTCGAATTTATCTTCCATCCGATGGAGGTCTGTATGACCGCAAACACAATCGACAAGCAAAAAGTAGTGGAAAAACTCAACCGTATCCTGGAAATGGAATTGGCCGGCGTAGTCCACTATACCCATTATTCCCTGATGGTATACGGGTTCAACCGGATTCCCATCGTTTCCTGGCTGCGCGACCAGGCCAAAGAAAGCCTTTCACATGCCGAACAGGCGGGCGAGTGGATAACCACCTTGGGCGAACATCCTTCGCTGGCCGTGGGGCCCTTGTTGGAAACCCACCGGCACAATATCGGAGACATTCTCAAGGAGTCCATGGAACATGAAAAAGCGGGACTCGAATTGTACCGTGAGCTTCTCGAACTCGTGAAAGACAAGGCCATCGGCCTGGAAGAATATTGTCGGAATTCGATTGCCCTGGAAGAAAGCCATTTGTCCGAAGTCGAAAAAATGCTTCGGTCCCCCGGTTCCTGAACTCTTTCCCCCATCCGCCGCGCCCGGGGAGGATTTTCCCCGGCGCAAGCCTCCCCCGCTCCGGCCATCACAGCGATAACGCGCCCTCCATTTTCACCTGCTCTCCGTAATACACCTCTTCCGTCCAGGGAAGCCCCCGCACCAGCAGCTCGTTCATGAAAGGCGTGGGATCGAATTCTTCCACGTTGAATACGCCCTGGCCGCGCCACTTGCCTTCCAGCATCATCTTCGCTCCTATCATCGCGGGAACGCCGGTGGTGTAGGAAATGGCCTGCGATTCGGTATCCTGATACGCCTGCTGGTGATCGCAGACGTTGTAGATATACACCCGTTTGGGCATTCCCTTTTCGATACCGGATATCAGGCAACCGATATTGGTTTTCCCCTGGGTTTTGGGTCCCAGACTCGATGGGTCGGGAAGCAGGGCCTTCAGAAATTGCAAGGGCACTATTTTCTGCCCTTGAAACTCTATGGGATCGATGGAAGTCATCCCCACGTTCTGCAATACGCGTAGATGGTTGAGATAGTTCTGCGAAAAAGTCATCCAGAAACGGATGCGTTTCAGGCCCTTGATGTTCTTGACCAGGGACTCCAACTCCTCATGATACATGAGGTACATCTCCAACGGACCGATTTCCGGAAAATTCCAGGTCTTGTGTTGCGAAAGCGGCTCGGTGGTCACCCACTTGCCGTTTTCCCAGTAACGTCCGGGAGCCGTCACTTCCCGGATATTGATCTCGGGATTGAAATTCGTCGCGAACGCCATGCCGTGGTTGCCGGCATTGGCGTCCATGATATCGATGGTATGGATTTCGTCGAAATGTTCCTTTTGCGCATGCGCGCAGAAAATATTGGTCACGCCGGGATCGAAACCGCATCCCAGCAGCGCCATCAAGCCTTTTTCCTTGAACCGGTCGTGCATGTCCCATTGCCACTTGTATTCGAATTTCGCCTCGTTCGGCGGTTCGTAATTGGCCGTGTCGAGATAATCCACTCCGGTTTCGAGACAGGCCTCCATGATGGACAAATCCTGGTAAGGAAGCGCCGTATTGATGACCAGCTTCGGTTTCACCTGCCGGATGAGTTCGGCCGTCTCGCGGGGATTGTCCGCGTCCACCTTCGAGGTGGTGATGGGAAAGGGACGGCGGTTTTCGATTTGCTTCTTGATGTTTTCGCATTTTTCCACCGTGCGGCTGGCCAAATGCAATTCGGAAAAAACTTCGGGCGCCTGGCTGATTTTATGGGCGACTACGCCTCCCACTCCGCCCGTACCGATTAACATGACCTTATTCATTTCACCTCCTGATGCGCGCAAAAGTTAATTTTTTAGACACCCCCTGTCTCTGAAGGAGTAAGAATATGAGCGCGGAAACACTGGCGAAACAGAATTGCGTCCCTTGCCTGGGAGGGGTTCCCCCGCTGGAAGGGGAAAAGCTGCGGATGTGGGGGGAGGATTTGGGCAACGGATGGCAAATCGAGAATTCCCACCATTTGCGGAAGGAGTTTCTCTTCAAGGATTTTGCCCAAGCCCTAGAGTTCACCAATCGAGTGGGCGAAGTGGCCGAACAGCAAGGCCATCATCCCGACATCCATTTATCCTGGGGCAAGGTCGGAATACGCCTTTTTACCCACAAAATCGATGGCTTGACGGAAAGCGACTTTATCCTGGCGGCAAAAATCGAAGAGCTTCCCCGCTGAAAGAAAAGGCGCGTCCCCTCGACGGCTAGCGGGGAATATCCACCCATACGGCGCCGTTTTTGGCGCTTTCGACGGCTTTCACGACGAATTGCATGCCCCGAACCCCGTCATATACGGTGGGATAGCCCCCTTGGGTCGGCTCCCCGTTTTTCACCCGGCGGATATCCGCGGCCGCCAACTTGTAAATATTGGCGAAGGCTTCGAGATAGCCTTCGGGATGTCCCGCCGGTAGACGAGTCGCGGCCGCGGCCGCGTCTCCCATTCCGGGACGCCCGGTGCGCAGGATTTGCCAGGGCTTTCCGGCCGGCTTCACGTAAAGCGTATTGGGTTCCTGCTGGCGCCATTCCAATCCGGCTTTGGAACCGTAAATGCGAATGCTGAGGCTGTTCTCTTCGCCGCAGGCGACCTGGGAACAGGCCAAAACCCCCTTGCCGCCCTTTTCCAACCGCAGCAGGATGTTGGCATCGTCTTCGAGCTGGCGCCCGGCAACGAAACTGGTGAAGTCGGCACAAACGGATTGGATCCTTTCTCCCGTGATGAATTCCAATAGATTTTCGCCATGGGTGCCGATATCACCGACGCAGCAGGAAATTCCCGCCCGCTTGGGATCGGTGCGCCAGGCGGCCTGCTTTTGACCGGAATTTTCCAGCGGTTCCATCAGCCAGTCCTGCAGGTATTCCACCAATACCTTGCGGACATCCCCTATCTCGCCGTTGACAACCATCTCGCGCGCCTGCCGCACGGCGGGATATCCGGTATAATTGTGCGTCAAGGCGAAAACCGCCTTTTTGCTTTCCACCAGCTTCACCAATTCCCGGGATTCCTCCAGGGTGAAAGTCATCGGCTTGTCGCATACGACATGAATGCCTTTTTCCAGAAAGGCCTTGGCCACGGGAAAATGCATGTTATTGGGCGTGGTAATCATCACGAAATCGATGCCATCCTCGCGCTCGGCTTCGGATGCGGCCATTTTCTGAAACGTATCGTAGCTCCGGTCCAGAAACCAGGCCTGGGCCGATTGCCGCGCCTTTTCGGGGTCCGAGGACATGGCGCCCGCCACGATTTCGATTTGCCCGTCGAGGGAGGTGGCCATGCGATGCACGGAACCGATAAAGGCGCCCGAACCTCCGCCCACTATGCCTGCGCGTAATTTTCTGCTGTTGACGTCCTTTGCCATGTGTCGCATCCTTCTTCTATTGTTGTTCTCGGCTCAGCTCCGGTAGGCTTCGCGCCCCACGCCTTGTACGGGAATGTCCTGCGCCTTCAGAACTTCGTTCTGCAGGGCGAACATGCAGCCCGCGGCCTCGTCAATCTTGCGGGTAAAGGCCAGGGAGCCGGCCAGAATCGGTTTGAGCTTTTCCTTGTCCTGAATGCGCGCGGGAGGATACTCGTGTTCCACCACCAGATGGGTATTGCTCACATCCAAATCCAGCAATTCGCGCGCGGCCAATTGGTGATCAAGCCAATCCACGGTGCGATTCTGCAAATAGGCCAGGGGATCGTGTTTGGCGGTTCCCGGCAATTCGTGCTCGCATAATACCACCTGCTTTTTCCAGGCATTGAGGTGATCGGCGGGGTTCGGGGAGATTTTTCCGTTTTTCCAGTCACCCCTTTGCATGGTCTGGCCGCCATAACCCCAAGCCGTGATGCCTTTAACATCGGCAACCTGGCCTTTCACGTGGAATCCGCCGATGAGGAAGTTGTAACCTTCGTCCTTGAGATATTGGAATATGGAACGGGTATCCTGACCCATGAGAATCGCATGGGAAGGATCGTAATGGATACGGAATTGGTCGCCCAGTCCGTGCTTTTCACAAATCCGGTGCAGGGCTATCCAGGCGGCCGGGGTATAGCCGATATTGTTGTGCCAGCTGTCGAGAGGGGTCCAACCCGGCATGGGACATTGTTCCACGCGATACGAAAGCCCGCGGGCCTTGGCTTCCTTGAGCAGGGGAATGAAGGTGCGTTCGAAGTCATCAAGATTCTGGTCCATGCTGAGGCTGTAGTTTTTGCCCACGAATCCGCATACCGCATCGCAGCCCAACAAGGCGGCGGCGTCGAAAACCTTGATCATGAAATCGATTTTCTTCTGCCTGTCCGCCGCGTTTTCCACCAGCATGTTATCGAAGTATGCCAGGTCCGAAAGGCCCACCTTGGTGGAATCCATGGCCTTAAGCACGCGCGCCGCGCGCTCCGCGCTCCCGGACCGCGACGCCACGCTCACCTGCGT
>CAYNXV010000145.1:0-9463 GCA_964401245.1 uncultured Bifidobacteriales bacterium
AAAAATGCCGGGAGCGCCTGAAATCAAGCAGGAGAACTCCCGACTCTCAAGTTCTCAATTTCGCAGTGGAATTTATTCTAGCTCCTAAAAAAATCGCCTACCTTACGCGTAATTGGCTAACCGCCCTGTCGCTGCTGATACCCGCCCTAAGGCTTTTCCGGATTTTTCGGATTGTGCAATTTATCCGGTTGGCCCGTGCCGGGCGTAGTTTGCATTTGATTCGAGTCGTAAGCTCCCTGAATAGAGGTATGCGCGCGCTTGGCGCGAGTTTGAGTCGTAGAGGCTTTGGGTATGTCATCTCTCTTACCGTATTGGCTACCTTTGGCGGCGCCGCCGGAATGTATGCTTTTGAAAGTGGACATCCCGAAGGTCTGAACAGCTATGGAGAAGCCTTATGGTGGACTGCCATGGTTATGACCACCATGGGTTCGCAATATTGGCCCCTCACAATCGAAGGCCGTATCCTGTGCGTTTTTTTGGCGCTTTACGCCTTTGGTATTTTTGGTTACGTCACTGCGGCTTTGGCAACCTTCTTCGTCGGTCGTGACGCGGGCGATGATGGAGCCGAATTGGCTGGGGCAAAACATTTGGTTGCGCTTCGAAACGAAATGGCGGGTCTCCGCGAGGAAATACGGAATCTGCGCCAACCACCTTAGGGAACGTCAGAGGTTGGACAATTTACCCCACCCCTTGCACAGATTGGGCTAATTGATTAAATTATCCCCATACTGATTCGGTGCGGGGTGGAGCAGCCCGGTAGCTCGTTGGGCTCATAACCCAAAGGTCACAGGTTCAAATCCTGTCCCCGCTACCAACATCGAGTGCTTGGACCACCGGTTCAGGACACCTAAAAGCCCTCCGGATTGCTGGATTTCGAAAGAAACAGGCAATTCCGGGGGGCTTTTTTGTTTTCTGGCTGGAAAATGGCTGCTTTGGTGGCCGATTTGGTCAAAAATCGGTATAACCGCCTCTAATATCCTCCAACACCCTTTTGCGATCGGAACTGTGAGAGGCCTAAGAAGCCAAGGCTAACTCTATATGGGCCAAGTGGTGACGGCCATGCCAGGAGTAGGTATTCACGCTATCGAAGAGAAAAATCTCCCGGTTACCGTCCGGATGAATGAACGATTTCCTGAAAGCGGTTTCATCCATACCCTTTAAAACGGCCACCCATTTCGCATGCACCGCCTCCAGCAAACGCAATGATGGCACAATGTTTCCCTCTCGGCTGTCGGGGAGCTCCGCCCAGCGGTCTTCGTAATACGCCTTGATGAGCGGCCGCTCTTCAGTTTGCGCCCACTTGAAACGTATGTAGGCATTCATATGGCTATCCGAGAGATGGTGGATCACCTGTCGGGCCGACCATCCACCGGGTCGGTAAAGCTTGTTCAACTGGTTATCCGTGAGGGCTGAAACCCTTTCGACCAAGGCGGCGGGTAACTCCTCAATCTCTTTTATACAACGTGCCACGGCTTCGCTGCCGTATACATGGATTTTGGAATTTCTGCCAATGGGAAACTTGAGCTTTTCCAATTCGCTGTCCTGCATTCAGACCTCCAAACGCAATGTGAATCGCTAGTTAACCAAAGTAAAAGGGGGAGAGGTTCATCCGAACCCCTCCCGCAAAATTATCGCCCGTTGGTGAACACCTGCATAGGCGTCGACTTGAAGCGATGATTGTCCGGACTTTCATTCCGACGATTGCCGTTCCGGCTGTTGCCGCCGTTGGAACCGCCGTTTGAGGAGCGGGGATTCGAACGATTCGAGGGCTGCCTACGACCTTCGCCTTGACCTTGACGCGCCCGGCCCGAATCTCCCCGCTGCCGCTGGGAATCGTTACGAGAGTCACTTGCGGGCATCGGCGCCAAAACCATGGAAGCGATTTCGCGGGGAACCGTTTCTTCCGGGAGCCGGATGCGAATCAATCTTTCGATGCCCTGAAGCATGCCCCGTTCTTCGCGGGCGCAGAACGAAAGCGCGATTCCCGAGGCTCCGGCACGGGCGGTGCGCCCGATTCGGTGGACATAGGTTTCGGGCACTTCGGGCAGGTCATAATTGACCACATGCGAAAGCGCTTCCACGTCTATGCCGCGGGCGGCAATATCGGTGGCAATCAATACCCTGATGTCGCCGGACTTGAATCGACTCAAGGCCCTCACGCGCGCGTTTTGGGATTTGTTTCCATGCACGGCTTCCGAAGGGATTTGGTACCGTTCCAAAACCTTGCGCAATTTATCGGCGCCATGCTTGGTGCGGGTAAATACCAGAACGCGGGAAATATCCGCGTCTTTGAGCACATGACCGAGCAATGCCGATTTATCGGACTTTTCCACGAAATAGACTCTTTGATCGATTCGTTCGGCGGTGGAAGAGGCTGGGGTAACTTGCACTTCCACCTGGTTCTTTAATAAACCATTGGCCAATTCCCGTATCTCCGGGGGCATGGTGGCGGAAAACAGCAGCGTTTGCCGTTTGGGGGGCAGAAGGGCCTTGATTTTGCGGACATCGTTCACAAAGCCCATATCCAGCATACGGTCGGCTTCGTCCAATACGAAAATTTCGACTTCGCTCAGGGTCAGGCAACGCTGCGAAAGCAGGTCGAGGAGACGACCAGGTGTGGCGACAAGGATGTGAAGGCCCCGACGTAAAAGATTGCGCTGGGGAACATCGCTTACCCCTCCGAATACCACGGCGGACCGTAAGTCGAGGTCCTTACCGTAAGCCGTGAAACTGGCTTCGATTTGCAAGGCCAATTCCCGGGTGGGGGCCAGTATCAGGGAGCGTACCTTTCCCGGGCCGGGATTTTTGGGCGCATTATGCAGAAGTTGCAGGATGGGAAGCGCGAAAGCGGCGGTTTTGCCGGTGCCGGTTTGGGCACAGCCCAATAAGTCGCGTTCTTCCAGAATAGGGGGAATGGCTGCAGCCTGAATTGGGGTGGGGGTGGTATATCCTTTGGTCTCCAAAGCGGATAAAAGGGGTGAAATAAGGTTTAATTGCTTAAAATGCAAGGCGAACTCCAGGGTTGCCGGTTACGGGTGCAGGTTATAGCCGACCGTCAAAATCGAGTCCCCGACGGTGGCGGCTGCCTGTTGGATGTTGGAAAAAGGAGGTTTTGGGATCCCTTGTCCGGGTAGGCGAGGGGGTGGGGGAGATGCGCTTGCCTGTGCTAATTATAGGTTAGTTGGGGATTCCGGACAACCCCGGGTTCGGGTATTTGAAAATTTCTTGCACGTTTTGAAACTTTAAGGTAATTTATACGCAGTCGCTCATGGATTTCCGTCAAATAGAGGGGATACCCATGAATCCAGCGCCTAGGAATGATGGCTCAACCCCAACCCCGTCGACTGACCCTGATTCGAGTCCCTGAGGATTTGAGGATGCCTTGTTTCCTTTCTTTTCATATCTCACTCAAATTCCAAAGGAACTATCCATGAATATCTATGTCGGCAATCTCTCTTATGAAGCGACACAGGAAGACATTACGGAAGCGTTCAGCGCTTTCGGACAGGTCTCCACTGTCAAAATCATCACCGACCGCGAAACCGGCAACCCCAAGGGTTTCGGCTTTGTCGAAATGCCCAACCGTAACGAGGCCCTCAAGGCCATCGAATCCCTCAATGGCTTCGATCTCATGGGTCGCGCTTTGTCGGTGAACGAAGCTCGTCCCCGTCCTGAAGGCGGCGCTTCGCGCGGCGGCCAAGGTGGCGGCGGATACGGCGGCGGCGGTAGCAGAAGCGGCGGCGGCGGTGGCGGCGGCGGTCGGAATCGCTGGTAGTAATCGCTCCGGCTCCTAGAGCCGGTCGCATTTATCTGCAGTTTTTTAATTAAAAAGGGCGGCGGCCTCAGGGCTTCCGCCCTTTTTGTATCTATTCCCCCGATTCAGCCGACGGGAAGTTTCTTTTTTCGTTCCAGAAAACGAAACACGGGGTCTACCTCGGCGCGGAATTCATCATAAGACATATCCTTGAGGTATATGGCGCCATAGGCCCTACGTAACATGGGATGGCTATGCCGGTAAAAAAAGTCGCGCCCCAACCAACCCACCAGGTCGGCATGCTGGTCGGACCAGATTTTTTGCGCCAATTCGCTGAATGTGCCGTCGAGTTCGGGACTGGGGAAGGACGCTGAGCGCTGGCTCAGAAAACAAGTATTGAACATGTTATGCAATACGGCGAAGGAGTTGAGAGAGACTGGCACGATTGTGCTTACTTCAGAAGGATGAAATCGGGACCAGATATTGCGGTATCCCCAAACCCGCAGTCCCTTGCTTCCGGTTTGGGTGACATAATTTTCCAAGGCATGCGCCACCGCTATCAAGCACTTGAAGTGAGTGTCGGGTCCGCTGCCTTCGGGGTCCATGGCCAGGGTGACGACAGTGGGCTTCACCTTTTCCATCAACCTTAGAATGGGGAGCACGTCGCTTTCGAATTGCGGGTCCTCCGGAAAAATTTCCCCTGAATAGAAGGGCAGTCGCATATGGCTGACTTTGTCCTGCTCCAAACCGAAATGCGCCCACACCAAATCGGCTTCCCATTCCCGCAACCAGCCCTTTAATTTCTGGACGGGCGGAGGCTCGCTTTGGCCGGCGGCCAGACCCGAAAGCGTGAGAAGGAACCGATCCACGGTTTCGGCCACACCCTTGTCGGCAGGAAAATCCTGGGAGCCGGAAGGCGCGAAATGATTTGCCATGACACGGAACAACCGGCAAGCAAGATAAAAGGCCTGGCTTTCGGGTTTTTGCTGGGCGATGGCGTTCAGGTAGCCATGGATATCGTGATGACCCAATTCCGGATTGGCCAATTCCCGAACGGAGAATTTTCGGAACAGCGCTCCGCTTTGGAGCAATTCCTGCAATCCTCGTAAGCGGGAAAGGAGGTATTCATTGGTGACCGAGGTAAAGCCGCTGGTCAAATAGCAAAAATGATTTTCGTTATGGACGCTGCGAACCAGATGATGAACCAGGGGAAAATAGGCCAACTCGATGTCGTCATGATGGGGTGCGGTATGCAGAAACCTTTGATGATTGGGAAGTTCCATGCCGCGGGCGATTTTTTGCGTCAGCGAAATACGAATGGCTTTTCCCTCCTCCCCTGCGTCCTCCAACGGGAGACCGCCTCGGGTGAGAGTATCCAACACCGCCGCTTCTTTTTCGCTGGGAAGAAGGAGGTTTTTTCCGAGCAGCCGTTGATGCCGACGTTGCGTCAGCCGCGAGGCAGAGCCCTCGGTGAGATAGAAGCGCGCGCCGGGCATTTTTTGCAGGCAACTTGCGGGGTTTTCCAGTCCAGGCGGCTCCTCCAGGGCGCGAGCTACCACGCGGGCCTTGGATTCTCCGGCCGCAATGATAATTGCCACGGCATCGGGCTTGGCCGTTATGGTTCCCAATCCGATGGTGATGACGGCTTTTTTGCGGGCGGCTTCTATGCCGCCCAAATCCACGGCCGCAGTCGCCATGCTTTCATAATTGAGGCGCGTCAGTCGCGTGGTGGAGAAATGGCTCGATCCCCGGATATTGAAGGCTATGTGGCCGTCGGGTCCAATGCCACCCAGAAAGAATCCGATGCCGCCCCATTCCCGGATGCGGGATTCGTATTCTTCGCATATCGAGTCGAAGGCTTGGATAACGGTTTGTTGCGCCTCTTCCAATCTTCCGACGGCTGGGCGGCTTCGCAATTCGAGATCGACCCGTCCGTCGGGAAAAACTTCTTCAAGATTGGCATATTGCGCCCGGATTTTAGCCGCTGATTCCGGTATATCAAAGGTGTTGAGCAATAATGCTTTGGAAGCGGATAGTCCGAAATCCTTCAGGTAGAATCGCTTGACGAAATGCTGAAAGCTGCGTTCGTGCCTGGGGTTCATGGGAAAGAACTCATCCAGTTGCACAAAGCGGATGGCCTGCAGGCGGGGAACCGGCAAATTGGACAGGGGCGGACCGATTTCGGCGGGAACCCCCTTGTCGCATTCCCGCTGCCAATTCTCCAGGTAGTATTTTACCCACTTGATGAAATACTCGGGCGTTCTCCCCGTGGGAAGGGCCGCCACGCCTTCGGGATTTTCCGCCGCCCATTCCAGGAAGCGGAGGGCCGTCATCTGGCCGAGTTCGGCATAATCGCTGACTGTAAGGACCTGGATGCGCTCGAATTCCCTGCCTACTTCGGCTACGGAAGAACGGTTTTGAAAATAGCTCTCCACCGGGCTGAGGATGGGGCGCAGGTTGAAATCCATCATAATTCTGAAATTACAATGAAGAGAGAAGTAAAAGGGCTAACGGGCGCGGGTGGGTCAATCCGCGCGCATATAACCGAAAGTCAGAATGCGCGTATTCTGGGATGGAGCCGCGCCCAACCGGAAATTACGCGGATAATTGAAAACGGCTTTGAGGACATAGGCGCCCGTTCCGGCTTTGGATTGGTTTGTTGTCATTCCGTTCCATATGACACGGGCCACATAACGATCCGCCTCTCCGTCGGTACCGGCAACCTTCTGCATTTGCGCCAAGTCGCTTTCCGTAAGTTTTCCCTTGGACTGGGATACGAATGCTCCCAGATTGGAAAACACCATAAAGGTGTAATCAACAGGGTGTTCGGTAACGATATGCAATACCGGACCGACGAAAGATTCATTCTGGCCGACATAACAGGTGCCGCATTTGCCGTCAGTCGAACCGGCCAGCGGGTTCCCGTCGCGATCCACCAATACGAATTGAGCGGGACCGGGATTGCTCGGAAGCGCCGCGGGACGGACTTCCTTTGAACCGATTCCGGGGGAAACGACATAAATTTCCTTGACTTCCTGTTTGGGCGAAGGACCGGAAACGGGACGGAAAATTTTCTTCTCAGGCTGCAGGCCCGTTAGGTCCTTGATTGCGCCGTTGGGATTGATGGAAATGGAATCGCCACCGACAGGCAGGTATTCGGAAATGGGGTTCACATGGAAATTCCAAATGGCGGGGTTAGAAGGGTCCTGTACCACCTGGGAGAATTGCAATTGTTCCAAAGTAAGCTCCTGGTTATCCCGTTTTATAAGCAATGGGGCAACGGAGGTCGGATCGACATTTACAGGCTCGGAAAACGTGACCGAAACCAGCGTGCTGCCGTTGGATTCTTTGACTTCGGCCTTGATGATTACCGGGGGAAGGGAGTCGGAAACACTGAAATAACTATCCGACAGGGGAATATTGTCCTGACGGAACGTTCTTCCCAGCGAGTCGGGCTTGGATTGGGAGGTGATTCCGTAAGGAAAGGGGGTCGCCAGGGTCACGACGACGCGGGTGGTCGACGGATTTCCATTCGCATCCTTTCCGAATGCGATTTCCCCCTTAGACAATAAGGCCGTGCGTGTATACTTCTTTCCGTTGGAGTCCCTCATCTGGAATTCCAACCTGTCGGGCAAGGCGGACAGATCTTTTTCGAAATCCACGATCACGGTTTCCGCCTGTCCGTCTCCGTTCAAATCCCAGTATACCGCCGACAGCACCGCCGGCCCGTAGGACATGCTTACGCTGATGCGGGCGCTATCCGGAGGCAAATAGGGATTACGATAAATCAGGGTGATCAAATCGCCGTCTCGCGTTTGTACCGATTTATCATTCGGCTTTCCCGAGGTGCTGTTGTGGGCGAAAGGCAGGCTGTTGGTCCAGGTAATGGAATCGGTCTTATGGGCAGCTTCGGTATTTTTCTGGTTTTCCCGATCCGAAATCGAGTTCTCGACAACCATGGTGAAACTGTCGATGGCGGCATTGGTCGTCACCGAATATTTCAGATTTTTGTCGGTTATGATGAAGGGTCGGCCGAAATCGCTGATAGGTTCGTTCTGATGATTGAACAGGGTGATTCGGGGCAGTTCACGGCAGGAAGTGGATAAGGGAGTGTCGAAAGGCCCGGTTGAGCTGCGGGTTACATTGAAGGAGGCATTGCGGGTCGTGGCGCCGAAATCGGTTTTCACCGTTATGGCATTGAGTCCGTTCTCCAAATATATCGGACCGGGTAAGATCAATGAATACATAGCCGAATCCGCATTGAAAATATGTCCGGAAGCGGGAACGATGTATTCGCGCCCGGTCGCGGCATTGTTCAAGGTGGTTTGCCGGGGAACCGATTTTTTGAAGATTTGCTCGGAGATATCCTTGGTCAGCACCGAGGCCAGCTTGGTAACGTCGCGCATCGCGAAAAACAATCCTCCGGTTTTATTGGCGATTGCTGTCATGTCTTCGTAATTGTCCTTATTATCCCCAAGAAAAACGGCATGCACTTGCGGCCAGGCGTTCCAGCTTTGCTTATAGGCATAGGGATTGGATTTGGGCTCATTCGGTCTACCGTCAGAAATGAATATTATCGCCTGCTGATCCTTAGGCTTGGTGGATTGTTGCAGAAGCAGCATGGCGGCTTCGAATGCGGCTGTATAGTTGGTGCGACCCTTGACTTCCATTTTGACTTCGGCTTTTATCGCGGCAAGATTTTGTTGCGTCAATGGCGTCAGGTTGGCTGAACGATAATAGGCGGATTGATCGAAAAGTACCACCCCGACATTGGATTTTCCTCCCGATTTGATCAATGCGCTGTCCAAGAAAGCATGAAGCGAAGGGCCGCGAAGGTTCTTAGGATCTCCGCTGATACAGGGAGGGTCGGTTTCATGATTCCCGACATTTTCGCAATAGCGTGGAATATTATCCACCGTTTTTACCACTCCCATGGATCCGGTGTTGTCCATTATCAAAACGATATCTGGGGCCTGCACATTGGTTTCGGTTTTATCGCAAATATTAAGTCCATCGCGTTCAATGGCAATCAGCGATTCATGAACCTTTAGATTGATCGGATTGGACGAGGTAACATCCAAACAGGGCATGGCCGGTTTGAATTCGCAGATTAAACCGCTTTCGCCGCCGCCGATTTGTGAAAATGCATTCCCGAATACCAGGAGAATCGCCATATAGAAAGAGGATACCAGGGATTTCGCGGGGGAAGGTATGAAGTTCTTATGAAGCATGTTGATTCCTCCCGGACTGCGGACTCTGGGATTCAAACCGAATATGAATCCGGAGACTGCCAAACCATTCATAGAGAATATGCGTACCGGCAGGAAAAGTCAATTGACTACTTCACGACCGCCATGGGTAACCCTGGGTTATTTCACCCCATTGGTATCGGTATTTAAGGGGCCATTAGGTATTTTGAGGTATTTGATTTTTCAATTTTCGAAGGATGCTGATAAACAGGGAAACCGGAGTTAACCTAAATGAGTGCCTTGTATAGGCGAAGCCCGGAATGAAAGGATTGGCCGATGAATTTCCTCCAACTTCCACGATACAGAAAAATTTTTCTACAGGCAATGGTTCTTTCAGGATTGATCTTGTTGGCCGGTTGCGTATTCACTACGGATGACGGTGACAAGGATTCAGGATCAAAAACGACCAATACAGGAACCAATACAGGAACCAATACAGGAACCAATACAGGAACCAATA
>CAYNXV010000146.1:0-4926 GCA_964401245.1 uncultured Bifidobacteriales bacterium
ATGAAGGCCGCGCCGCCGCCCACGCCCGTTACCAATATCCGTTCCCCGGGACGCAGGTTCGCCCGGGTGAACAATGCTCTATAGGCGGTCAAGCCCGCCAAGGAAAGCGCGGAAGCTTCTTCATCGGACAGATGCGCGGGCTTCGCGAAGATGTTTCCGGTCGGCACCTTGATGAATTGCGCGAAAGTACCCGCATCGGGCATTCCCAGAATCCGGAATCCTTCGCCCGGGGCTTTTTCGTCGTCACCCCAAGACAAAGCCGGCATGATGACGATGTCCCGCCCCTGCCATTTTGGGACCGCGTCCCCTTCGACCACTTCACCGACTCCGTCGGAGCCGAGAATGCAGGGCAAACGCAAGGAGGCGTATAATCCCTTTTGAATCCATAAATCGCGGTGGTTGAGCGCGGCGCATCGGAGTTTCACCAGCACTTCTCCCGGTCCGGGAGCGGGTATCGGTTCCGTAACCAGCCGGAGGGCGTCCCCCGGCGCATCGAGCCGCATGGCTTGCATCGTTTCCGGCATGATGGTCCTCCCTTCGGGTCAAGGCGATGCCGTTTTTATTTCCTTCGAATTTCCACCAAAGGTATAATAAACCCGGAGGAAATAAAAAATGAAACCGCCAAGAAAACAAATGAATCGGACTCCCAAGCGAAGCGGAAAATCTCCCGCCATCCGCAAATCAGCCACCCAAGCCCGGCCCTGATTACCGCCCTTCTCCGTGATGCGACCGATTTCCGGTTGCGCCCCGCCTTTCGGAAATATTCATTTTCCTATTGAAGCGCCTTCCATCCCGAAGGCTCGGTCGCTGAAATCGGAAGGAGATGGGTATGCGGGTAGGAATAGGTAAAAGGTTTCGGTGGGCCGGCCGCAGCAAACGCAATCCGACGGCCTTGACTTTGCTTGCCGCACTGGGTTTGGTTTTCCTCGCTGCGCGTTTGAATCGCCGTATAAATCTCCTGCAAGGGGCCGCGCAACTACTGGAAAGGCGCAGCTTGCGCCGAGAAACCCTGCAATTCAACCGCCCGAATTGATTGCCCTAATAAATTTGCCCCCTCCCGGGAATTATGATACCTTTCGGTTCGCCGAAGGACTTCGGCCGATACCGGCATGGAAATCAACTCACAACTTTTCAATATCCTGTTTTCGCGCGATATCCTGATTTCGGCCGCCTATCTTTTTTCCGCCGTCTTGTTGGGCCTCACCGTCCACGCGATTGTTTTCAAAATCCTGCGACGGATTATCGGGCATGCCGAAATTTTCGGCGACGAGGCGCTTTTGCGCTACAGCCGCAAACCCAGCCGCCTCATATTCCCCCTGCTTTTCATCAATCTGGTCGTGCCTTCCCTCCGATTGCCGCCCTCGGCCATGGGGCTGCTCGATCACAGCATGAGCCTGTTCTTCATCGCCTCCATCACCTATTTGCTCGTCAACGGCATCTCCTTCATGCGGGATATGATGCTTATGCGTCACGACCTCCAAGTGGGAGACAACCTGTCGGCCCGAAAGGCATACACCCAAATCCGTGTCCTGGAGAAGGTGCTGTTGGTGGCGGTGCTAATCGCTTCGGCCGCTTTCATGTTGATGACATTCGACAGCATCAGACAGGTGGGCGTCAGTATTCTGGCGTCGGCGGGAATCGCCGGCATCATCATCGGTCTGGCGGCGCAAAAAAGCATCGGCACTCTTTTGGCAGGAATCCAAATCGCCATCACCCAGCCCATTCGGTTGGATGACGTCGTCATAGTGGAAGGGGAATGGGGACGGATTGAGGAAATCACCCTCACCTACGTGGTCGTACGCATATGGGATTTGCGACGCTTGGTGGTGCCCATCAATTATTTCATAGACACCCCTTTCCAGAATTGGACGCGGGTATCGGCCGACATCCTGGGTACGGTATTCCTGTATACCGATTACACCGTCCCGGTGGAGGAAATCCGCAAGGAATTGCAATCGCAGGTGAAGACCACCGATTTATGGGACGGAAAGGTATGCGGACTGCAAGTCACCGACGCCAAACCGGACACTTTGGAATTGCGTCTCCTGGTCAGCGCCTCCGATGCCTCCAAAGCCTGGGATCTACGGTGCCTCCTGCGCGAAAGAATGATTGCCTTCATACAGCGCGAATACCCGCACTCCCTACCCAGGGTGAGGGCGGAACTTCATCAAAAATCCTGACCCAAGCCACTCCGCAATGGGCGCGGTGGCTGGTCACCGCGGATTCAGTAACGATAGGCCGCGGCGATGCCGGCATGATCGGGCATTTTTTCGGCGTCGAGAACGAAAACCTCTCCGTCGTTCCTCAGGGTTTCCGCCGCCGCCAAGTCGAGCAAATCGACGCTGTCTTCCCTTTCGGTGGAATGGATCTCAACCCGACCGGTATCGGGATCGAATCTCCCCCATTTGGTACGACCGCCCGGTAAAAACAGTTGATCCACGCGTCCATAGGCCGAAGCGGGAACAACGGCGAAAACATCGTTCCCTCCCAAACCCGAAGCCAATTTCGTCCGATATTTCTCCAATGCCGCGCCCACCGATATTTCCCGTTGGGGTTGAGTTTTTTCCCAGGCCTTCGCGTGAAGTTCGGATATTTGCATGCCTTCCGAATTCACGGTGACGGCTTCTTCAAGGATATTTCCATAGGATGAGGCTTCCCTGAACAGGGGAAGCAGGTAATCCAATCCCGCCAACAGCAGGGGTGTCCGCTCCTTTGACAATGTCGCTTCCAAGCCCCTGTCCACCTTCTTGAAATACTCCAGGATTTCCTTTTTCTGTTCCTTTCCGTCGCGGCCTCCGCCTCCGAAAAATAGGGCCGGACGCAATTGACCCGGCCCTGGCGACGGAGTGCCGGTGTAAAACTGCCCGCCCCGTTCCAGCGAGTCGGAATTGAGCGCGCCTTCGATGCTGGAAGGGACACCCGGCAAAGGATTTTCCTCCATGGCTTGCATCGACATCCTGAACAGCCGGGTTTGATGCAACCCCAATGCCAGCACCAAAAAGATATATCCGCCTTCGGCAACCAGCGGAAGCAGGGGTTTGATATGAAAATGATGCCCTACCGTAATCGATTCCTCGAAGCGCAAGGGAGGGTAATAGCAACGGAAAAAGTCTTCCGACAGGAAAACGCACAGGCCATGCCCCTGGTAGCGACCTATGAACGCGGAACTGAAAAGGGAAGTGACCGGCTTGAGAAATGCTTCCGCTTCGGAGGACCGCATGCCCTTTTCCCTCAACGTTTCCGAGGCTCGCGAAAGCAGATTTTTGAAACGGATGGGAGATTGGTGCAATTCCCTCCCCGTGATTTCGAGAGGAAGGTAGATGGAAACGCACCACCCCTTGCGAGCGCCTATCAGACCCGACAAGTCCGCGCCTTCCAAACCGGATTTGGCCCCTTGCTGTTCCACCAGGTTTTCCGCCATCGAAACACCCTCCTTTCCGCTGCTTCATCCCCCTATTGATTGAGATAAATGTTTGCAAAATCCGGCACAAGGCATTTGTGGGAAAGGAAAAGAGCAACTGGCGGCAAGTGAACCGCGGCAATTGACCGGCGGCGTGCGGAGGGCTGGATTTCGTCAGGGTTCAGGCCGATGCTTGGGCCAGGTACACGCCGAAATAATTCCGGGAATCGGTCCAGGTCGTGACGGGCTCGAATCCCCCCGCACTCAGCAACTCATGCACCTCTTCGATGCTGAATTTATAGGAATTCTCCGTATGGATGCTTTCGCCTTCCCTGAATTCCACGGCGCGGTCACCAATGAAGATGGTTTGATTTCTCAGAGAAACCAGATGCATCTCGATGCGGGACTCCTCCTCGTTGAAAAAGGCGCGATGCCGGAACGCGTCCAGGGGAAAATCCGCGCCCAACTCCCTGTTCAGCCGCGCCAGCAGGTTCAAATTGAATGCGGCGGTAACCCCTTGGGCGTCGTTATAGGCGCGCTCCAGCACCTCGCGGCTTTTCCGGATATCCATCCCGAGGATAATCCGGCCCGCAGGACCGCAGATGTCCCGCATACGGCGCAGCATGGCGACCGCTTCCCGCGGAAGCAGATTCCCCAGGGTGGAGCCGGGAAAGAAAACCCCCTTGGTACGGTCCTCCAATTCCGCTTCCACCGGAAGCGAATCCAGTTGCATGTAATCGGCGCAAATCGGGTAAATCGCCAAGCGGGGGAATATTTTCCGCAAACGAGCCGTCGAATCGGCAAGTTGGTCGCGCGCGATATCGATGGGCACATAGGCGGAAGATTCCGACAGTCCTGCCAATAAAATATCGGTCTTGCGACTGCTTCCGCTTCCGTATTCGATAAGCGCGGCACCCGGTCGGATGAAATTCCTTAATTCCCCGGAATTTTCCCTGAGGATTTCCGTCTCCGTGCGCATGGCATAATATTCGGGTAATTCGCAAATGGATTCGAACAACTCGGATCCTCGCCTATCGTAAAAATATTTGGGCGGCAATTCCTTTCTCGGCTGCGCCAGGCCCGCCCAAATCTCCTCGCCTTGCAATTCCATGTCCGGTTCCAAATCCACGATGGCGCGCACCCTATCCTTCATTCGGCGCTCTTCTCCCCGCCCAAGCGGATTCCGGCGAAGGCCCAACGGCTTTCCGGTCGAAAAAAATTACGGTAGCTCGGTCGCGAATGCGAATCCGGCGTCGCGCAGGAACCGCCCCGCAGCACGCGCTGATTGTTCATGAATTTCCCGTTGTATTCTCCCAAGGAACCGGCCGCCGGTCGATATCCCGGGTAGGGAGAATACGCGCTTTGCGTCCACTCCCATACGTCCTCGAAAAGTCTCTGCAAAGTTCTCTCCGGAGCGTCCATCGCCGATTCGCGGGCGGCATTTTCCCATTCCCCTTCCGTGGGAAGCCTCCGTCGCGACCAGCGCGCAAAGGCATCGGCTTCATAATAGCTGACATGGCAAACCG
>CAYNXV010000146.1:5026-9443 GCA_964401245.1 uncultured Bifidobacteriales bacterium
AGGGGATTGCACCAGAAATTGTATTTGATGTCCATCAGCAGCAATTCCTGATGCTGCTGCTCATGCTGCAATCCCAATTCAATCACCGATGCCGCATCGGCGGGCTCCGAACGGGATACCTGCGATAGGGTCGCCAGAAGGTCGCTCATGGCGACGTCCACATGCCGACGATAGGCGATTATTTCGCTCAGGGTCGGACGGGAAAGCCACCCGCGATGCGCACGGGTGAAAGGAGCGCCGGCCGTCAGATAATAGGAGTTGAACAATTCATGAAAGCGGGAGTGGAAAATACGATAGGAGGGCAGAAAGGTTTGTAGAACGAAAGTTTCGAAAAACCAGGTGGTATGCGCCAGATGCCATTTGGGAGGACTGACATCGTCCATGCATTGCAGCCCGAAATCCTCCATCTCGAGCGGGTCGCAAAGCGATACCGTCCGCGTGCGTATTTGAAAAAACCGTTCCCGTAAATTCGACAAAACCGAGAGCCCTCTCCGAAATACCGGACACCGTATCCATAATCAATCTATTTGCATAGCCGTCGGATTCAATGGATTTTCTTTCGGAAGGTGAGCCATTCGGTATCGAAGTACCCTTCGCCATCGTCCAGCAATTCGAAGGAGGTGGCAGTCATTCCGCGAATGAACCTCCGGCTGACCCGGTTGTCGTTGCGTTCTTCCCAAGGCGAGTCGCAATCGGGCCGGTGGCGGAGTTGATGCATTTGGAATTCCAAGCCTTCGTGATCGGCATTCCATTTTCCCCCGGTTTCCGATAGGAGGCAGCCGTCTTTCGATCTCTTCTTTGAATAGCTTCCGTTCTGGCCGAGTGACAGGCTGAAGGTAACCGAAGAATCGGATTCGGAGACGGCATGGTAAATCCCGTAGGTGAGGTATCCTCCGGCTATCGGTCGTTCCGGACGTTTGGCGCAAGAAGAAAGAAGCAATCCGAAGGTGAGTACCGCCGTCATCAAGTAAGGGTTCATGCTGGACTCCTTTTAGGCCCGAAAGGGAATTTCGCGGGCCGGCGTTCTCCCCGAGCGGGAAGATTGACAAAAGGTCGCAACATTATCCCAAAATTGCAAAAAAGGGTCAATCGGGTCGGCGGAAAGCCTTCAAAAGGACTTCAGCAAGCCGTCACTGAAGTCTTCGCGAAGCGGCTTTGGACTCCTGCAACCAGCATTTGATCACTGACACGATGCCTGGATAGGGAGTGGTAACAGGCTCCTTTTGGGGATCCAGGCGCCGGATGGCTTCCAAATGCCGGCATTCATCCGTAGAGAATCCTCGAATCGATTCCGCGGAAGGGGGATGGAGGGATGACAAGGCGTTGAGCAGGCACAATCCCAGAATGCGGACTTGGCCGGAATCGTCGCGCCGGAGGCGTTTCGCCAAATCGAAGGTGTGATCGTGGTTTTGCAGTCCCGCGATGAGATCCGCGGCTTCGCGGACATCCCGCAGGGCATAGTTGCGCTTGCGGAGACGGCTGACTATCTCTTCGATTTCCTGCATGCTTCCTCCCCTCCGATGATACCGGATGGCGAGGAAAAGGCCAAGGAAGGTTTCAGCCCCAGACCACCACGCCCGTGTCGGCATGGTAACCGCATCTTCCGCAATGCGGATGGTTCAGCGAGACCTCGCTGCTTTCGCAGAAAGGGCAGATATTGCTGTCGAGCAGGAGTTTCACTTCGCGTCCCAATTGGTATCCGCAGGTGCGACATTCCTTGGTCCGGGATTTGAAGCCCCAGAAGGCCCAGCAATTGGGACAATGATCGTGCGGTACCTTCATCATGGCGCCGTCGACCACATATTTCGCGGGCGACGCTCCCATGGAGGAGAATTGCGGGTCCTGGCCCTGTTCGCAGCAAAGTCCCGTCTGCAATGTCTTGAGGGAACGCTCGCGATGTTCGTCGAAAATCTCCAGGGAAAAATTCAGGTTGATGGAATAACCTTTGGGCAGCTGCGCCGCGACTTCCTTGAGCTTCGCCTCCACTTTGGCTAATTCGCTTTTCTGCTGAAGCAGGCAGATTTCGTCGTAGATGAAGTCCGCGAGTTCGTCGACTTTGTCAAACGTATTAACGTCCATGTGACACCCCTTCAGGCATGATCCGCTCCGGTCCGGCCGGATACAGCCTTATGTTTAAAATGTAAATTTCACCGGGGTTCGCCTTAATCAATTCTTCGGACTGAATTCGCGTGGAACGGAATAAACTGAAGGGAAATCAATTAATTCCAATATCTAAAGAGGCTCCGGTTTCTGCCGGCCGGTTCAATCCGACCAACTGAGAAGCGCGCGCACCTTCTCCGCTTTTTCCAGGGCTTCCGCGACATCGGCTCCCAAAACGGTGAAGTGCCCCATTTTGCGGCCCGCCTTGGCGCGTTTCTTCCCGTATAGGTGCAGGCGCACCGCGGGGTCGGCCAGTAATGCCTCCGTGCCCAATAGGCGATCGCCCTTTCCTTCTCCCATGATATTCACCATCACGGCCGGTCGCAGCAGTTCCACGGATCCCAACGGCAGTCCGCAAACCGCCCGCAATTGTTGTTCGAATTGCGAACAGATGCAGGCGTCGATGGTGTAATGGCCTGAATTGTGGGGTCGGGGCGCCATTTCGTTCAGCAGAAGTTCCCCGTTTTCGAGAAGAAAGAACTCCACGCAAAAAACGCCTACCAGCCCCAGGGCCTCGGCCAACCGCAGGGCGGCATCGCGGGCCGATTGGGCTTGTTCCTCGGAGATGCGGGCCGGAACGATGGAGACGTCGAGAATGTTTTTACGATGGATGTTTTCGGAAACGGGATAGGCCACCCTCTCCCCCAACGCGTTGCGCGCGCAAACCACGCTCAACTCCTTGACGAATTCGACCTTTTTCTCCCAAATCAATTCCTGACCTTTTGCCTCCTTCCAGGCTTTTTTGGCTTGGTCCAAATCGGAAACCACCCACTGCCCTTTGCCGTCATATCCCCCCATGGTGGTTTTGATGACGGCGGGAAGTCCGATTTCACGCGCCGAGATTTCCAGGTCGTCTTCATCACGAAGCTTGCGGAAATGGGTGGGAGCCACTCCGGCATCGCGCGCGAAGGTTTTTTCCAGATTGCGATTTTGCGTGACCTTCAGCAATCCGCTACCAGGATGCACCGGCTTTTCCAATTGTTCCAGGGTTTTGATGGCCGCGCTGGGAACATTTTCGAATTCCAGGGTGATGGCGTCGCACATGTCGGCCAAGCGCCGTAAACCTACACTATCGTCATAAGGAGTTTCGATTTGCGCATCGGCCACCTGTCCGCAGGGCGAGTCGGGTTCCGGTTCCAAAGTCACGATGCGGTAGCCGAGGTTCCGGGCGGCCAAGGCGAACATCCGGCCCAATTGGCCACCACCCAACATTCCCAGGGTGCTTCCGGGCAATATGGCCGGCACTAGCGGCCCATTTCCTCGCGCATGGCGCGCACTTCGGCATCCTGGGCTTGGAGATGCCTATCCACCGCCTCGGCAATGGCAGGGTATTTAAGGGCGAGAATACGGGCGGCCAACAAACCGGCGTTTTTGGAATTGCCGATGGCCATGGTCGCCACGGGAATGCCCGCCGGCATTTGCACGATGGAAAGGAGGGAGTCCATTCCGTTCAAGGCTTTCGATTGCACCGGGACTCCGATAACAGGAAGCGGCGTCAGGGAAGCGGTCATGCCGGGCAAGTGGGCTGCCCCTCCCGCGCCTGCAATCAATACTTCCAATCCCTTCGCCTTGGCCCCGGCCGCATATTCAACCATCAGCATGGGGGTGCGGTGGGCCGATACCACCTGCATCTCATAGGGAATTCCCATCTCGTCCAATATGCCGGCCGCCCCCATCATGGTCTCCTTATCCGAAATACTTCCCATGATAATGCCCACTATGGGCTTTCCTGAGGAGGATGACCCCGTGGCGGGTTGCGACTCTTTCTTTAAGTTCATATGGATAAAGCTCCCGGCCCCGGAACGGAGCCTAACCGGGAAAAATACCTAATAATTTCAGGCGTATATATCGAGTTGGGACAAAAGCGCGTTACTCCGGGTCTTTTCCCCGGCATAGGCGGAAAAACCGGGATGGGTATCGGTTTTTTCGGTCTGGGAAGTACTAGAGGGAGACGAAGCGGCTTCGGACTGTTTCTCCCTTAATTCCATGCGCGCCGAGATTTCCATTTGGGAGGCCTGCGCGGCTACGGAATGATCGGCTGCCGAGGGCTCGGCGGGAGCCAGGGCGGCTGCGCGTAAGGTTTGGGCCTTGCGTAAGGTGGCTTCGGGATCTCCCGGCACCGGAGACGCGTCGATACGGACGCTGCCGCCTATGGCATATTGCTTTTGATCGGGGCCCACGGTGAATTCATAGGTAGGGCCCCCTTGCGCATAGGGACCCGCCTTGGCGATATGCTGCTGCTCATGCCGCCGCACCT
>CAYNXV010000147.1:0-9402 GCA_964401245.1 uncultured Bifidobacteriales bacterium
TGCAGGCCCCAAATATCGGCATCCAGGGATTTGACTATCCGGGCGAAGTTCGCGGCCCGATCGGTGGTTGACGGCGGTTTGGAGCCGTCATCCGAGGGAAATACCGAGCTGAAAAAAATGTTGTAGCAGATTACCCTGAGTTTGGTTCCCGCGGGGCGATCCAATGTCTGCGAATAGGCGTTTCCAATAATCAGGGAAAGCAAAAGCACCCAACCGGATATTTGGAGGTAAGCGGATTGGGTTGGACTCGTCATCATCAATCTCTCCTTAGTAGCGAACTTCGGCCCGTAGCCGACATTCTCCTGAGAGCTAAGATATAGCGGTAGCCGGTTTTTCGCGGGGTAAGACTTGCTCCCGGCTTATCTCAAAAACCTATAAATCCTCCCTGGGCGTGGTTATTTCCCTTGACCGCCTATGCTGAATTCCTGCTGGCGTTGATATTCGCCGGCATGGAGCGGACAATCAACTTTTCAAGGACATCCAACCGCTCACGCTCCGCCGAACCCGGAACCGGCGCGGTACCCGCCGCCGCCTCGCGCACTTCCTGCAAAGCGAATTGCTGCACCGTCAGAATCGGAAGCACAATCGACTCCCTGATGCGAATGGATTCCCTGACCGTGGGTGAATTCTCCAACAAGCGCTTCTGACCGGTAATTTCCTTCAACCTGTCGCGCGAATCCGTGGCCTCACCGTAGATGAGCTTCCAGAAATCCCCGAAGCGCTTGTCCTCTTCAATATACTGCGTAAGGGGAAAGAACGATTTCCGCAAACTCATCATGGCATTCTCCACCAGGGTTCGGAAAAACAACGAACGCTCGTATAAATCGTGCAGTTCGTCCTTGCGTCCCGCTTCGATAAGCCGGTTCAACGCGTATCCGAAACCGTAGAAGCCCGGAATGTTCTGCTTCATCTGGCTCCATGCGCCCACGAAGGGTATGGCGCGCAAGTCCTCGAAGCGACGTTTGCCTCCGGTTGCCCGACGCACGGGGCGGCTGGCTATGTTCAGGCGATTGAAATAGTCCAGCGGAGTCATTTCCTCCAGATAGGGAAGGAACAGGGGATGGTTCTTCAAAGCGGCGTAGGCTTCGCCGCCGAGTTGCGACATCTCCTGCAAAAGGGCGCGGTCGTTGTGGCTCAGGTCGGCGGCGCCGTCGGGAAAGAGGTCGGGTTCCAGACCGGCGGTGAAAAGCTGTTCCAGGTTGAAGCGCGCCGAGGTGGGCGTGCCGAAATTGGAGCTGATGGTCTGGCCCTGGACGGTAAGCTGTATTTCCGTGTGTTCGATGGGACTTCCCAGCGAGCGGTAGAACTTGTGGGTGTTGCCTCCGCCCCGGGCTGGCGGGCCGCCGCGGCCGTCGAAGAAAACCGCCGTGATGCCGCTCTCGCGGGAGATTTCGGTGAGGGCCACCTTGGAGGTGTAAATGGACCAGTTGGCGGCCAGGTATCCGCCGTCCTTGGTGCCGTCCGAAAAGCCCAACATGATGGTTTGGGTATTCCGGCGGTTGCCCAGGTGTTTGCGGTAGGTTTCGCTCGCGTAAAGAGCGGCCATGATGGCGCGGGCATTGCGCAAATCCTCGATGGTTTCGAACAGGGGGATAACGTCGAGCTGCAAGGTGTCGAGGTGGAATCCGGCCATGCGCGCCAGCGCCAATACTTCCAACACATTGTGGGCCGAAAAGGTATGGCTGATGATATAGCGGTTGAGGCCTTTGACGCCGTTTTGACGTTGGACTTTGTCCACGGCCCGCAACGATTCCAGCGTATCGGCGACGGGGTTTTCCCAGGCGGCGGGCCTTTCGGCGGGTGCGTCCCACTTCGCGGCCAGCAAGGTTTCGAGCAGCGCCGTTTTCTCCGCATTGGACAGGGCGGCGTAATTTTCGGCGGCTTTTTTCACCGGGGCCGGCAAGGTGTTTTCCCTACATACGATAGGGAGCAGGGCGGCCAGAGCTTCGCCGTGCACGCCGCTGTCCTGGCGCAGGTCCAGGGTGGCGAAATGGAAACCGAACAGATTCACCTTATGGATGAGAATATCCAGCGATTCGACGAACAGGCCTTGGTGGCGCAAATTCAGCTCGGCCCGCATGGTTTCCAAATCCGTCAGCAATTCATCGGGACCGCGATAGGGTGAAACCGGAGGGGTGGAATGGTTGAGCAGCAGGGCATGGTACAGGCATTCCTGCAGACGCTCCCGCATGTTCACGAGTTTTTCCGCGGTACCTGCGAAGGTAAGCCGGCGCTCGAGAGCCTGCAAGTCGGCCAGATAAAGGCGCAGCAACGATGCGTTCAGCATTTGCGCCACCTTCAACGTGGTTTCCGCAGTAACCGAGGGATTACCGTCCCTATCGCCGCCGGGCCAAAAGCCCAATTCCACCTTGGGGGCAAGCGAGGAGGGCGAAAGATTTTCCTCGGATTCCCCCAGCGAATCGTTCCAGGCTCCCAGCAGTTTCGCCTGCAAATGCGGGACCGTAGGGTAGAAGACATTTTCCAGATACCATAACAGGCCCTTGGCTTCGTCCAGCGGAGACGGGCGCGAAAGGTATCGGAAGCGGGTCTTGCCCATTTGCAACAACAAATCGTTGATCTGGTCGAGGTGGTGGCCGCGAATGGTTTCCGACAAATCGGCGATTACCCCGAGAATGGCTTCCGGATAGAATTGGGTGGGGTGGGCCGTGAGTACGATGCGGATGCGATAGTCGTCCAGTTTTTCGCGGAAGGCCCGGCGATCCGATGGGCCGTCGAGCCGGGCGAGCAGGTGCTCCAGGGTGCCCGGGCCGTTCAAATCGTTGACCTTTTCGAAGGCCGCGTCCTCAAGGGCGTCGAAAAGCACCACTTGCCTTTCCACCAATTGCACGAACTTGAACAGCACCCGCATTTTTTCGGGGAAGTCGCCATGCCCGGGGTGGTCCTGGAAAAAAGCATCCACGATATCCCGGGGACTATGCCCGGCGGCCAGTTTTTCGCGGCAGGCTTTGGCGAACAGCGGCAACAGCACGCCCGTATCGGCCAGGTCTTCGAAAGGCAGTTCCAGGAACAGGCCGTTGTAAAGACGATACTTGAGGGATACCAATTCGTTGAAGGCCTTCAGCCTCGATTCCATCCGGCTCATGTCGGGTCGGCTCCTGGATTGATGTCGGTGAAAGGTTGATAGGGCTTGGGGCTGACGCCCAAAAGCACGCCCTCGCGGCGCATTTTCGCAAGGCGCTCCCGGTAGATTTTTTCCAGCTCGCTATTGGCGGTCAGCTCCCGGATGATGCGATGCGCATCCTCCTCGGAAAGGCGCGAATCCAGAATCTCGTAGCCCTCGCCGAACAACCAATTGAACAGCAAATGGTTTTCGGAAATGGCCGTCCGATTCTCCACCGCCTCGGCCGGCACCAGCACCAAAGTGACCTGGTGGATGAAGTCGCCCGGCTGGATATTGTATTGATCGTCGACCAGAAAAACCTTGCCTCCCACCACCACCTCGGGGAAATCCTCGCGTCGCAATTCACCGGGGAAAAGTTCCTGATAGGCGACGCTGTATCCCTTTTCGGCCAAGCCCACCAACTCGGCGAATCTTGCCTTTCGGCATCGATCGCGGCGAAGGGTCCGCTCCGCTTCGGGCCATTCCTGCAAATAAGCGTTGAGCCCGGCTTCGAAATCGGCCTCCGGCAGATTGCGGCTTTGCCCCGCCACTACGCTCCATTGATCCAAATCGAGCCAGAGCAGGGGCCTGCTTTCCGGGCCTATGTCGGGTGAAATGAATTCCAGCAACACGGCGGGATGGTTTTTACGGGCATCAGTATTGTAGTGTTCCACCACCCCGAAGGCCCGGCCATGCAAGTCCTTCAAGTAAAACTGGGGTTTGGGAGGGTCTCCCATGATAGTGTGATAGGGTTTAAAACTCATAATTATCGGATTCCCGCTTGCAGAAAGGGCTTCGGGTCAATAATAATAGGAACTCAATCCACTCTCTGCGATGCATGGCAGGGCTGGAAAAGAGCTATTTTTTCGATTTTGGCTCCAGGAAAAGCACCACGTTGATGAAAACCATATTGCTCGTCGAAGATGAGGACGTTTTGCGCGAACTGCTCCGTGAGCTCCTGGAGTTCAAAGGGTATCGGGTGTTGGAGGCCCGGAATGGCCAGGACGCCATCATGGTCAGCGACGAGCATAAGGGAGCAATCGATTTGCTTCTCACCGACGTGGTGATGCCGAAAATGAGCGGCAACGACTTGGCGGAAGCCCTGCGTAAGGACTGCCCCTTACTCAAAATCATATTCATGTCCGGCTATACCGGCGATCAAAGCCTTACCCTTCTCGAAACAATGGGATCGCGCGACGTGGGGTTTCTGCAAAAGCCCTTTCGCATGAAGCTGTTGGAGGAAATGGTGCGCGAAATGCTGAAGATTTCGGGGTAAAACCGCGGTCTAACCTTCGGCGGCGTCGGGATAATTCTCGCGTATCACCAGGAATTCATCGAGATTCTCCAGTACCAAGTCCACCAATACCGGATCGAAATGTCGGCCGCGTTCGGCGCGGAAATATTCCACGATTTCCTCCACCGGCCAAGCCTTCTTGTAACTGCGCACCGAGGCCAAAGCGTCGAATACGTCGGCTACCGTGGTAATGCGGCTGTAGAGATGGATTTCGTCGCCCTTCAAACCGTTGGGATATCCCGAACCGTCGAATTTCTCCTGGTGCTGGATGGCCACCAAGGCTCCCAATTGCACGATTTCCTGCTTGGCGTCTTTCAGCAGGTCGTGCCCCATCTGGGTATGGGTCTTCATGATCTCGAACTCTTCGGCAGTCAATAAGCCCGGCTTGCTGAGAATGGTATCGGGAATGGCGCCTTTGCCGATGTCGTGCATGGGCGAAACCCATTTCACGATTTCGGCATCCCTGTCACTAAGTCCAGCCTTCTTCGCCAATAGGCTGGAAAAAGCCGCCACCCTGCGCAAATGTCCGGCCAGACCATGGGCGCCGACTTTTTCGGATTCGGATTGCGAAGCCGGCTTGTTTTCCATGGCCAAAAGCGCGGAAATGGCGAACTCAGCCGTTTCGTAAACGCCATCCAGCGATAGCCGTTTTTCGAAATAGTCGTCGAGGGCTTTACTGATGGAATTGTGATTATTCACTTGGTCTTTTCGATGGAAGCATAGGCCGAATGATTGTGGATGGATTCGAAGTTTTCGGATTCAACCACATAGGCCGAAATGCGCGGGTCAAGATTCAGCTTGTGGGCCACGTCGCGCACCATGTCTTCCACGAATTTGGGATTGTCGTAGGCTTTTTCGGTCACGTATTTCTCGTCGGGGCGCTTCAGAAGTCCGTACAATTCGCAACTGGCGGATTTCTCCACCAAGTCGATGATTTCCTCAATCCAAACGAAGTGCGGACCCGGAGCGATACGGGCGGACACCGTGACATGGGAGCGCTGGTTATGGGCTCCGTAGTCCGAGATTTTCTTGGAACAGGGGCACAGGCTGGTGACCGGAACCACCACCTTGACGGTCATGGAAGTAACGCCCTTCGCCACCTCGCCGATAAAAGTGACGTCGTAATCCATCAGGCTTTTCACCTTTGAAACCGGAGCGGCCTTCATCAGGAAGTAGGGAAATCCCATTTCGATATTGCCCCGTTCCGAATCGAGCTTCCGGGTCATTTCGGGCAGCATCTCCTTGAAGGATTCCACCGTGATATGGGTTTCGTGGTTGTTCAGGATTTCCACGAAGCGCGACATGTGGGTGCCCTTGAAATTGTGGGGCAGGTAGACATACATGTTGAAATTCGCGATGGTATGCTGCTCACCGCCGGTTTTGTCCTTGACCCGCACGGGGTGACGAATACCTTTGATGCCGACCTGATTGATGTCTATACGCCGGGTGTCGGCGAAATTCTGGACGTCCGCAATGGATAAGGCGGGTTCCGTGATTAATGAAGATGGCTTGACCATAAGGAGACTCCGTACCGGCTTCTGATTCTTGCGCTTGATGGAATCCAAGATAGAAAAATAGGGTTCACGACACCGGGACGGAAACCCCACTCTTTCGGGCAAATCCCCCAATTGGCCGTAATTTCCCCAATTTTACGGCTCGGATGGTTCTCCGGACGGCTTTTCAGCGACGGTTTTACCTATATTGAGCCGCCTATGGGTTCTTCAATGTTATGGCTCGGATTTCTTCCGGTATTGGCTTTTGTGGTGCTGGAGTCGTTTACGGGCCGGAAAAAGGCCCTGTTGTGCGCATTGGGTTTGGGGCTGGGCGAACTCATCTATACTTTGTGGCGATTCGGCTCGCTCGACTATCTCACCTATATCAGTTTCGGATTCCTCGGCGTTTTCATCGGCCTATCCTTGAAAACAGGCAATGACTTCTATTTCAAAATCCAGGGCGCCCTGGTATCGCTGGTAACGGCTGCTACGCTGCTGATTGCCTGGTATGCCCTGGACAGGGCTCTATTGCTCGATATGGCCGTCAAATACATCGGTCTCGAAAATCTCAACCAGGCCAATCCCGCCCTCACCATCGAAACCCTCTCCGAAATCCTGAGGGTGCTCAGTTTTCACCTGCCTTTTTGGCTCATCCTGCACGGTTTGCTGACCATTTACGCCGCGGCCAATTGGAGCAAATGGGCATGGGTGGCCGTGCGGGTACCCGGATTTTTCGTCATGCTCTTCCTGGCGGGCAATTTCGCCGCCGCCGGGGCCGGCTTGGCCCGCTAAGACCGGGAAAATCTGGTTTCACCGCTCCGCAGGTGAGATAATTTCGAAATCGATAGCGTATCGGCAGGGAAAAACCTATTTGGTTGCTTAAATAGCAGCATTCATGCAGGGCAGGGAAAAGGTGTCTGACGTTTCATCCGACAAAATCCGCGTTCTCCTTATGGACGATGAGGAAATCGTGCGCACCGTAGCGAAAAAAATGCTCCAGCATCTGGGGTACGAGGTGGAACTTACCTCCGAAGGCGAGGAGGCGGTTAATGCCTACCGGCGGGCCCGGGAAGCGGGTCGTCCCTTCGATGTCGTCATCCTGGATTTGACAGTACCGCGCGGCATGAGCGGCAAGGACGCCATCGCCCGGCTGAGGGCCTATGATCCCGAAATCCGCGCCATCATTTCCAGCGGGTATCCCAACGATCCCGCCGTGGCCGATTATCGGGAGCATGGATTCATCGGAGTGATGAACAAGCCCTATGAGTTGAGACAAATGGAAGCGGCCTTGATGGGAGTACTTCATTCCGGCCATCGCGACCGGAACTGATTTCCGCTTCGCCCCTTGTCAGCGGCGCGTCAACTCCACCACCAGCAAATCGGGATCCTTTGTCCCGTCCTCGCGATGCAACATGGCCTGCATGGCCGCGGCTCGTTCGAGAACGGCGGCTTTGAATCCGGGGTTCGTGCGGGTGTCGTTGGAGAGTCGCACCACGAGCTTATGGATGCCGATGTCCTTCACCTGTAACACGCGATTTCCGTTGAATGTCCCTACTTCGCGATTGCCCGCCGCGTAATCGTCCTTGAGCAGAAGAGCGAGAGCGGATATTTGGGTGGAATCGAGACGGTGGAGTTTTTCGCAGGTGAGATGATTGGCCTTGAAATAGATGTCGTTGCCGTACTTCCGGAAAATCAACACCTGGCTGTTATAACGGGGTGAAGCCTCCAATTGATTTTTGATGTCGAGGCATGACTTCTGGGAAATGACCGGGTCGGCCTCGCGGCCCGGCAGGCGGATTTCGTCCCAATAATACCAGGCGGCTCCTCCCAAAATCATCACCACCGCCATCATGGAAAGCAATAGCGCGGGAAGGCCGGATTTGTCCTGGAGGGATGAAAACTGCTTCAACCGCTCTTCCCTATCCTTTTTCTCCATCAATTGGGTTTGCAGGGCGGTCATATTGAAACGCATGGCGGTAAGCTCTTGGCGGGTCTCCATCAGCTTTTGCGTAGCCTGGAATACTTCCATTTCGAGCCTGACCTTCTGGAAAATCGCATCCAATGAGGCCTGGGCGCCGTGAAGTTGCGCGATATAGAAGGAGGGTCCATTGAAGGCGCAGACTATCGATCGGAATGTCATGAAAAGCGCCAGAAACCGTTGCGTACCCGATTCGCTGTCGGGTTGGACATTCCGCGCCAAACGCATTTCCGCCAAGGTGGCGGCATCTACGGCCTCTTCCACCGTCGAATATTCGCGACTCAATCGGTGATTGGGTGATTCATATTGCAGGATGAAGCGGCACAAGGCCATTTTAACCTGGTCCAGGTATTCCTTGGAGGCGTTAAGGCGAAACAGCCCCTCATCGACTTTGCCTTTGATGGCGAGATAATCGCTTGAGAGGTCGCGCTTGGTGGTTTTGATGCTTTCCAGAAAAGACTGGAAGTTTTCGATTTCATCCAGCAAATCGCCCGCGTCCGCGCATAGGGTTTCGAGATGGAAATTGACATTGCCGAATTGGCCTTGCTTCTCGCGGCTCAGGAAATTCACCATCGTGGTGGCGAATTCCACCGAAAACTGCCGGGTGTCCAATAAAAGCCGAAAGACCTCCTGAACCGGAGGAATTTGCGTGACTGGCTTCGGGGCTATGGACGAAATGGACATCAGCGATGTGGAAGGAACCTGGTGATGTGGATTGCCGCCTCGTTCACGAAGGGAATTCTCCCGCATGGATTATGGAAATCAGGCCGAAAATTCGCCCCTCAGTCGCAACCGGGGGCGCAAAGCCGCCCTTGCGGGCCAATCCCTAAATATACTTCGATTCCGGAAAATCGCAGCCGGACTTATCCCCAAAGCCTTGGGAATTCAGCTTTTAGGGAAGGTAATTTGCCTGTATCCTATCGGAAACCGATGGTCAGTCCCGGGATGCGGTAGCGATAGGAAATCCGATCCGGGCGGCTTTCCGGTTCGTAAGTGGGCACCAGGTTCAGGGAGACGCGTCGGATGGATTCGTCTTCGGGTATTTTCGTAGTCCTGTCCACCAAATCGCTGGTAAGCAGGTTGGTCAGCCAATATCCCGCCCAAGTGCTTCCCACCATTATAGTGGTGGTAGTCACCTTTTGGGCATAGCGCGACGTTTCCGCATCCCCTATGAGAAAGAGCACCCCGACGCCGAACAGGCTGCCGCCTGCCATGCCGAGGGAGTTGTAAACGGCTCTCTCGCGCGTGTCGTAACTGTCGCGATAATACCAGAGACCTTCGGCGAAGCCCAGCGTGCCTCCGGCCAGGGCGGCGCCCAACCAGGGTCGAGGCGACCCGGCGTCGGCCAGGGCAGCCACTTGCACGCCCAAAAGGGTTCCCAATATCGTGTGATGCAGGAGCCCTGTGCTCACGCCGGCGGGAATCTCTTCGCCGGGACGGTAGTATCCGGCCAGAAAATGCCCGGCGGTGGCCATGGCCAGCGATTGGCCCAGCATCAAACGGGGGGTGATGTCCT
>CAYNXV010000148.1:0-9338 GCA_964401245.1 uncultured Bifidobacteriales bacterium
ATACCCTGATTTTCGCCTACGGAATTTATCAGGCCTCCAAAGGTAATATCCAGTTGCACCGGAAGTTGAATACCTTCGCCTTCTGCACCACTATTGTAGGGGTTTTCGGCCTGGTAGCCACGGTGATGATGGGTTGGGATTATGCCCAATTGACGACTCCGACGCGGCTATTGATACACCGATCTTTCGCATCACCCTTGTTCCTAACGCTTTGCCTGGCGGTATTGTTTGGATATTTGGGCAGGCGTAAGCCGCATCTGGTTTTCGTCCGGCTTACCTTTCCACTTTGGCTGGGCACATTGGTTACCGGGTTCTGGTTCTTCTGGTAAAGGGAGGCTCGATTTAAACTAAAGTGTCCAGTTCTCCCGATTCGGCGAGGAAAGATACACCGTACCTGAATCCACCTCAATCCAGACGGTGCGACTGATGAATCCACCCAAATCTTCCGAATCGACCGAATATCCCTTTTGTGCCAAGATTTTTTTGATAGCCTCCTGGTTACGCCTTCCGATGTTGAAAGTGTTGTTCGGGTCCATGACGCTGGCTCCCCCGGCCAATTTCAAGATGATTTTGTCGTCGCGCTCCCTGAATCCGTGACGAGCCATTTCCCGGAACAACGCGTCCAAACCGGTGTCGGCGAAATATCCCGGTTTTTCCTTTGCGCGGTCCGCGCCCATGGCGGAATCAGGGAGGGCGACATGCACCATGCCCGCCAACTTCAATCTGGGCACATATCCCATCATGGCCACGCAGGAACCCAAACCCAGGGTTTTGATTATCTCTCCCGGTTCGGAAGAAACTCCGTAATCGCCCACACCTAAAAATACCATTGAGCAACCCTACTATCTGAGAAATCCCGAAATGCCTTCAGCCACTTCGGATAGGGGAACCAGCCGTTCGGCCCCGCCTTTTTCAAAGGCGACTTTGGGCATTCCGAAAACCACGGAAGTGGCTTGATCCTGAGCCAGCGTACGCGCGCCGTTTCGGCGCATGGCCAATAACCCTTCGGCTCCGTCCTGTCCCATGCCGGTGAGCACCACTCCGATGGCATTGGGCCCCACATGTTCAGAAACCGAATTCATCAAAACATCCACCGAAGGGCAATGTCCGCTTACCTTTTCATCCCCGCCGCATTTCACCAGGTAAAGCCCTCCTGACCTTTTCACCCGCATCTGCATCCCCCCTGGGGCGATCAGTATCCGGCCGGGCATGACGCGATCATCGGAAACCGCCTCCTTCACTTCCATCTGGCAGATTTGGTTCAACCTCTCGGCGAACATTTGGGTGAAGCCCGGTGGCATATGCTGCACCACCACCACCCCCGGCATGTTCACGGGAAAAGCCTGTAAAACCTGCTTCAAGGCTTCCGTACCTCCGGTTGAGGCCCCAATGGCGATTACCTTGTCGGTGGACTCCTTGAGGGCCTTGGAGACGTTTTGGGGTCGCTCAATCCGTTTATGCTTCCAATGGCTGACATTCGCCGTGGAGGCGATTTTTATTTTCGTCCTGAGTTCAAGCATGACCTCACTGAGTTTTCGGCCCATATCGGAAGAAGGCTTGAACACGAAATCGACCGCACCTGCATCCAAAGCGTCCAGGGTTATCTGTTTCCCTTTTTGCGTGAGAGAGCTCATCATAACCACGGGTAGGGGGTATTGCGGCATAAGCCGCCTGAGGAATTCGACGCCGTCCATACGGGGCATTTCCACGTCCAAAGTGAGCACGTCGGGCTTGAGATCCACTATCTTGTCGCGGGCCATAAAGGGATCGGCCGCGGTACCCACGACTTCGATGCCGGTATCTTCCGAAAGTCCTTTCTGGATGATTTGACGGGCCAGGGCCGAGTCGTCCACGATGAGAACCCTGATTTTCTTCAACTTGTCAACGCCTTCCGATAAACCGCCGGTCGCACGTATTCATAAGGGCAGTCCGTACGGCCCAGGCTTTCCGAATGCCCGATGAACAGATATCCTCCGGGACTGGTGAAGCGGAACATATTTTCGATCAACGATTTTTTGGTCGGATTGTCGAAGTATATCATCACATTCCGGCAAAAAATCACGTCGAAGGGCTTTTTGAAAGGAAAGGTCGAATTGATGAGATTGAAGCGCCGATAAATGACGTCCGCCTTGATTTTGGCGGCAACCTGGTACTGTCCATCCGGCATTTTCACGAAGTATTTATTGCGTAGTGGCGCCGGTAGAGCCGAGATCCGTTCCGCATCGTATATTCCGGCTCGTGCAGTCGAAAGGGCCTTGTCCGAAATATCTGTGGCCAGCAGGCCCAGCTCCCAGGAGGAATATCTCTCGCCGAAATGCTCCCGCATCAACATGGCCAAGGTATAGGGTTCCTCTCCCGTCGAGGATGCCGCGCACCAGAGACGCAGGTCATGCGCGCCCTTTCGCTTGATGCGTTCTTCCGTTTCGGGAAGAACTTTCTCCCGGAAAAAATCGAAATGTTCGCTTTCCCGATTGAAAAAGGTATGGTTGGTGGAGATATGATCGATGAGATCGCTTATCTCCTTTCCCGATCCGTTCTGCAGCACCCTTTTGAAAAAAGTGGGGAAGTCCGCGTATCCCCCTTCGCGCAAGAGACGCTGCATCCGACCCAGAACCAGGGAACGCTTTTCCGCCGTAAGGCTGATGCCGAATCGGGTATGTACGAATTCACGGATTGCCTGGAATTCGGCATCCGAAAGCTGCAACCCGATTTGACCGTCTATGGTCTCTTTTCCGATTTCATTCATACCGTCTCCGCCACTTCCGGAAGGGTATCCGACAAATCCCTGCCCCGGGCGAAAACTCCCGCGGCGTCGAGGATAAGGCTGATTTCTCCGGTGTTCAAAATGGAACAGCTGGAAATTCCCGCAACCTTCCCCATGGAAGGGGGCAGGGATTTCACGACTGTTTGCCGCTGGCCGAGGATTTCATCGGCGAATAGGCAACAATACTCTCCTTGGGATTCGATCAGCACCAGGATTCCATCGGAAATATTCTTCACTTGGGTATCGATTCCGTACAACTTGTGAAGCCGAAGTATCGGAAAGAACCTACCCCTTAATAAAATTCCTTCCTGATCCCCGGCTATCCGAGAAATCTGATCGGCCTTGGCGGCGATGGTTTCATTCAGGCAAAGAAGGGGTAGCAGAAATAGGATGTTTCCGACACGAATCAGCATGCCGTCCAAAATCGCCAAAGTCAGGGGTATCCTGAGGGTAATCGAAGAACCCTTTCCCAATTGGCTTTTGATGGAAATGCGGCCGTTCAGTTTTTCGATATTGGATTTCACCACATCCATTCCCACCCCTCGTCCGGATGTGGACGTCACACTTTCCGCCGTAGAAAAACCCGGATGGAAAATGAATTGGAAAACATCCTCGTCCGGCAGTTTTTCCGCACGATCCGCCGAAATCAACCCTCTTTCCACCGCTTTCGATAGAATGCGCGCACGATTCATGCCCCGGCCATCATCCCGGACGGTAATGCAAATCTCTCCCCCTTCCTGGGAAGCCGAAAGGAGGACCGTACCCTGCGTGGGTTTTCCGGAAGCTTCGCGTTCCTCGGGAGTTTCCAATCCATGATCGATGGAGTTCCGGATCATATGCACCAGGGGATCCGTTATATTGTCGACCACATTCTTGTCCACTTCCGTTTTCTCCCCGACCAATTCAAGGCGGGCCTTTTTTCCCGATTTACCCGAAAGGTCATGCACCAATCGGCTCATCCGGCGAAAGGCGCCTTCGATGGGAATCATTCGGACACCCAAAGCCACATTCTGCAATTCGTTTACCACGGTCCGTAGTTGATGGCTGATTTTTTCCAGATCCTCGGATTCGGCGCATTGCAAAGCTTTGTGGTTCAGAATCATACCGGTGGAAATCACCAATTCGCCCACCAAATCGAGTAGAAGGTCCAATTTGCTGAGTTCAACCCGCAAATCCCTACGTACCGTCGATCCGCCGGTTTTATCCTTTGAACCGGTGAAAACCCTCTCCCCGGACGCTTCCTTTCTTTGGGTATCAAGGGCCTTTTCCAGAATATCGTCCGAAATCACCCCCTGCTCCAGGAGAATTTCCCCCAATGGCCGCCTTGAAGATGCTTCCTCACTGGTTTCCGGTACTGCGCTGCGCATTTTCGCCAAGTGTGAAGCCAAATCGGGTATGGCTGGATTCCCCTCGACATCGATAGAGCGAATACACTTCTTCAATACATCCAACAAATCCAGGCCCGATTCGAGTATTCCCTGCAGCTCTTCCAACGGCCTTTCCTGCAACGATTCCCATTCTGTTTCAAGTGCATGGCTCAGTTTCTCCGGGTCGGCATAACCGTAGAAACCGCAATTCCCTTTGAAGGTATGGACATGCCGGAAAGCCTGTGACCAAAGATCCGAATTTTCCGGATTTTTTCCCAACTCAAGAAGGGTTTGCTCAAGATTATCCAATAAATCGTCGGAATCCTTTACGAAGGCTTTGCGCATTTCGTCATTTATTTCAGGCTCTTCGGGGTCGACTCTACCACCACCTAGAGCCTTTTCCGCCGGTAACAACGCATTGAGGCCGGAAACTACGGATTGCCCTTCGAACTCCCCCAATTCGATGGTAAAGGTCTTATCGTTACCTGTGGACCGCTGCTCCAGGGCGGTTTCCAAATTCCGCAGTAGGGACTTGAGAAGATCCATACCACCCAGAATATCGTGCAAGACCTCTTCGGAAACCGTTACCTTTCCCTCCCGCATATTGTCCAGAATGGACTCAAGCAAATGGCTGACTTTCTGAATGACTTCCAAAATCAGAAACGCGGCCACTCCCTATATGGAATGCAAAGCCCGGAAAATGACGTTGATCAAATCCGGATTCGGGTCTTCGCGTAAGGATAGAATCTGCTCTTCCATGTTTTCCATGTGCTCGCGGGATTCTTCCAAGAAGGCTAAAAAGGTATCAAGCTCATCGGTGGCGATGATTAATTTCATGCTTGTGCTTTCGATTCACGATGCGTTTCAAGCTGCATGGGAGAGATACCTATCGAGATATTCCTTAAGGTTCTCGCGGGAGAGGGGATAACGCAAAAAGGCGGTGGCTCCGTCATCCAAAAGGCTTCCCACTTCCTTGACCCCGATATAGGATGAATACAAAAGCACCGGAAGGTCCCGAATCCCATTTTTACGGATGGTCCGGACCATTTCCGACCCGGATACGTTCGGCATTTGACAATCACTGACCACTGCCGCGATGTCGGAATTGTCTTCGAGCAATGCCAATCCTCTCGCGCCGTCGGCAGCCAGGATGGGGATGTAACCCAAAGACGCAACCATTTGCCCCAGAATCTTTCGGTTGGTCGGTGCATCGTCTACTATCATTACTTTCAACATGCCGGCCTCATTTCAGGGCGGTAACCGTAGCGGACGGAGTTACCTGTTGCAAATTGTCTATGTCCAGAGACCAGGCTACATCGTCGCTTTGCGTACCTATTATCGAATAGCCGGCCAGGGTATGGGCCAACTTCAGAAAATCGGGAGACGGTTTGATAACCCCTTGAATCTTGGCGACCACTTCATCGACAAATAAGGCCAATTGATTGCCCCGGTTTTCGACAACAATCAAAAGACCTTCCTCCAAATCCGTAATCGCATTCGCGACCCTGTGAAGGGAATGCAGGCGTAGAATCCGGAAAAGCTTATCGCGTAGATAAATGTATTCCTCGCCATCCGGGGTAACCGTGATGTTTTTTCTCTCCGGACGGAATGTTTCGCGTATGCTTGCTATGCGGATGACATATTTAATGGCGCCCACGCGCACCAACATGCTTTCCGTAAGCGCGCTGGACATGGGAATCTTTATGAGGATGGTGGTGCCCAATCCGGGTTTACTGTCTATTTCGATTTTTCCCTTTAGCTTATCTATGTTTTTCTTCACGACGTCCATTCCCACGCCGCGTCCGGAAAATTCAGTCACTTGGGCCGCCATCGAAAAGCCGGGCTGGAATATGAATCCGAACACTTCCTGGTCGGTAAGTTTCTCGCCGCCTCCTTGCACCAGCCCTCGTTCCATCGCCTTGGCCAGAATTTTTTCCCTTACCATTCCCTTTCCATCGTCCGAAATGGAAATGCACGCCTCTCCACCGGAATGCCAAGCCTGCAATTGTACCCTGCCCGTTTCCGGCTTACCCGCGGCGGACCTTTCTTCGGGGTTTTCCAGGCCATGGTCCACAGAGTTACGCAGTATATGCACCAAGGGGTCTTGCAGCGAGTCAACCACGTCTTTGTCTACTTCGGTTTGTTCGCCCACAATTTCAAGACGGGCTTTTTTGCCCATTTTTCCCGAAACATCGCCGACCAGGCGCATCATTTTCCGAAATACAACTGATAGGGGCACCAACCGGACGGACATGGCCACTTCCTGCAATTCCTCGGTAACCTGGCGCAACTTTCCGGAAACCTGCGCCAGCGTGTCTTCCGCGTTTCCTGTGTCGAGCGAGGAGAAATTGAGACTTCCCGAAACCACTCCCAGCTCTTCGATCAGGTCCACCATCCGGTCCAGCTTTTCTATGGACACCCTGATTTCATTTTGGGGCGACACCGCGCCTTTCGCCGGCGCGGAAGGCTTGTCTCCATCATCCTTCTTCGCGTCCTTCGCGTCCATCGTTCCAATCGGCTTTGGCGGTGCAGCCGATATTGATTTTTCAAGCTCCATCTTCAGTATCTGGGCGGAAGCCTTTACGGCCTCATCCGGCTCCGGAAATACGCACAGCGACTTCATGCAATTGAACGTCGAAAAGAAAAGAGTCATGGCATCCGTTTGGAATACCTCGTTCCCAAGGGATGCGTGTCTCAGGCAGTTTATGAATTGAAGAGAAAGCGCTTCCGCATCCTTCAGCCCGAAGACCGAAACATTGAATCGAAACCTTTCTATGTGCCTTGCCGTATTTTCCAGGATATCCAGCTGCCCCGGGTGCTCCAAGATTCCGATGAGGATGGTTTCGCCCTGTTCAAGCCAGGCATTCAATGATTTCAAAACCTTTGCCAGAAGATCCGGGCTTAACAATTCATCGAAAAGCAGCCCGTTCGAAAATCCCGCGGATAAATTTTCTCCCGTTACTGTTTCATCGCGGAGGTTACCGCCAGCCAGGCAGACATTAAGCTTTTCGATCAGGGCATCTTTGTCGGAATCGAAGCCGGTATCTTTTCCCGAATCCGCTATCGAAGAAAGCAGGATCCGAAGTAAATCGCAGGTTTCAATCAGGGCGGAGCACAGCGCTGAATCAAGAGATTGCTTTCCCGTCCGCACCTGGTCGAGTATTTCCTCGGCGCGGTGGGTAACCTCCTGCACCGTCAAAAAACCGAGAAAACCCGATACTCCCTTGATGGAATGGAAGGCGCGGAACAGAGCGGCGAGTTGTTCCGGACTTTGGATTCCGGAATCCCTGGCTTCCACGAGAAAGGGCTCCGCCTCGTCGAGATAGGCGGACGATTCAAGGAGGAATTCCCTGATATCCTCATTGGAGGCGTTGGTTTCTTCAGACATGATACGAACCCGTCAGGCGGAAATGATTCCCTGTTTTTTCAGGTCATGGATCACTCCATCCTTCGAAAACGGTTTAACGATGTATCCGTCGCAGCCTTCCCGGAACGACCCCATTATATGGTCTTTGTCTTTCAAGGAGGTCGACATCACGATACGGCATTTTTTCTTTCCGAAAATCCCGATTTCGGTTTCAATTTCCCGGATGCGACGCAGAACTTCCTCTCCGTCCATCACCGGCATGATGATATCCAGGAGAATCAATTCGTAAGGATCTTCATCCTTCGTGGCCGCATCGAAGACTGCCAACGCCTCTTTACCGTCGCATGCGACATCGACGTCTCCGAATTCCCTGCAAATAGCCGAGAGTATCCTTCGCGATATCACATCGTCGTCGACAATCAGAATTTTCATAGGTGTTTCCATTCTATGTCCTGCTTCAAAGCAAGTCAAGAAAGGTCGTCTAGATTGCTAACTCCCAGGAACATTGGTCATAATGACACGGGTACCGCCTTCAATAAACGAGGTCTGTTTTGGCAAATAAAATTTCCGGGTTAACGCGAAGTATCGAGTACGCCCGCTTGGCAGCCTATGGAGGAATGCAGAATTTATTGCCGCAATCCACCGGACAAAAGGCCGTCCATAATGAGTTCGCACGGAAATTGGCGCAAATGCGCGGTGCGCCCGGAAAATTCGCCCAACTCATGGCGATGCGGGAAGGTGGTGGAAAACAGGAAAACATCTATACCCAGGCCATCGAAAGCATACCCTGCTTGTCTTCTACCCAGGTTCGGAAAATCATGCGCAAAGCCATGCCTTCCTTGAACGAAGAAATATTGACGCTTTCAAAGGATGCCAAGACTGCCACTTTAGGCCAGGTTCACAGGGCAAAAACGCGCAATGGTAGGAATTGCGCGCTTAAGGTCCTTTATCCGGATATCGGACCCGCGATGGACCTGGATAATTCGCTTATGGTTTTGATGACGAAGATTTTCGGAGAATTCCGCAACGGTTTTAATATCGGACAATACCAGCGATTCCTCCAGGCGGAATTAAGGAACGAACTGGATTATCAGCTGGAAGTAAAACGGCAAATGGGATTTTATCGGCATTTTCGGGAATTCCCGAAAATCATTATTCCCATGCCATATCCCCAGGAAAGCGGGGAAACCCACATCCTGATGGAATGGCAGGATTCGGATTCCATCCATGAATTCATTGCCAAGGCGTCTCCAAGCCAAAAACGGGAAGCTTCCGAACTGATTTCCTGTTTTTATATGGAATCACTTTTCTCCCTGAATATGATTCATGCCGATCCCAACCCTGGAAACTTCGGATTCCGTATGGGAAAATCAGGAGTAGAGCTGATAGTTTATGATTACGGCAATGTTCGCGAAATGGCCGTCGACCATAAAATAGCCTTGTTAGGATTGATGAAGACGACGGGTTCCGAAAAGGGAGATGTCTATCCTTGGTTGATTAAGCTGGGATTTGATTCCGACTGTCTGGCCCCCTTACGAAACCGGTTGCAGGAATTTTTGATGATTCTGTGCGAACCATTTCTATCCCCATATCCCTTTGTATTGCAGGATTGGAACCGGAAAGCCAGGACGGAAACGCTTTTAGGAACGAAAAGATGGAATTTCATGGCGGGCGCACCGACTCACCTTTTCCCCCTGATGCGCGCTGTGCACGGGCTTTTCCATTATTCCGCCCTCCTGGAATCCCCATTGGATTTGCGGCGGCATCTTGACGTTCTCTTGCTTCGGCATGGAGAAGAGATTTCCATTCGGGAAAAGGAGCGTCAAAAAGAAAATTCTTT
>CAYNXV010000149.1:0-9321 GCA_964401245.1 uncultured Bifidobacteriales bacterium
CCTACCCTTTGCAGCATGCCTTTGCTGTAGGAGCGCAGGCGGCGATCCAGCCAGGCGGGAGCCGCGCCGGCCTGGGCGGCGGCTTCGTCGATGCGCTCCTTCAATTCACGGCCCCTGAGACCGCCCAATTTCCCGTAAAAACGCAGCAATTCGAAACCCGTTAGATAGTCGTAGAAATACGGCTGCTCCGGTAAATAGCCCACCTGTCTCCGGCTTTCGGGATGCCCCGCGGGCTTCCCCATCAGCATGACCTCTCCCGACGTAGCCTTCAGCAAACCCAGCACCACTTTGATGGTGGAGGATTTTCCCGAACCGTTGGGACCTATGAATCCGAACAAATCCCCTTCACGTACTTCCAGGTCGATTCCCTTCAAGGCATGCACGGGCTTGCGCAGGAATTCGCTTTGATACGATTTGCGTAATTGGGATATTCGAATCATCCGCGTCTACTCCTCCCCTTTCCCACACGACTCCGGTAAAAGATGATTCGGCCCAGAAAATAGGACAGGGCGCCGGCCATCAGCAGGTATTTGCCCAATTGGTTGGCGTCGATTACGAAGTCGTCGTATTGCAAAGGGTGATTCCGATAGAGATAAAAGCACAATCCGGCCAACAGGATGGCAATGAAGCCGCCTATTACCAGGGATTTACTGACCGTTTCCGTCCAATGCGGCTTACCGAAAATGTCGTCTTCGGGCGTTGACCCGGATTTTTCCGGTGGAGTCGGATTGGGATTTGCGTTGGGATCGGACATTTGATTCATTGCATTTTCCTTTTTCGGGGAAAAGAATTCAAGGGAACGGTTGCCTTTCGCAAGTTAGCAAATGCGATTAGCGCAGGTCGTCGGCCAGAACCCTGACATTCCCGAAATTTTCCAGCAGGTAAACCGCCTGTCGAATGGGGTCGGACTCGCGTCGTCGGGCCAGACTTTCGGCCCCTTGTAGCATCAGGGGAAATGTGCGATACAAGTCGAGCTTCCAGCCGCCCCGCTCATTTACGAAATGGAAAACGGGAACCTTATCGGCTTTGGCGAAGCCCAATTCCGCGCTATTGCCCTTGACATGGAAAGTTCCCAGGCCTCCCATCAGAATACTTTTGCGTACCGGAGAGCTTTGCAAAACGGCCTTTTCGAGAATGGAAAGCGGAGTGGGAATGAAAGTCGGATCGCGGCGCTGCTCAATCCGTAAAGCCAGCACCGTGAGAATTTCGAAGAACGGTCTTTCCCGCAAGCGATCCAGGCGTTCGGTCCGGGCCGCATAGCGCATGTCCTGGAGCCAATCATGGGTCCGGATCGATAGCCCATCCAACACCGCTTCGGTTTTTCCTGCCTGCAGCGATTGCCGAAAAGACAGGAAGAACTTTTCCACCTCGGCAGCGGCTTCCGGGTTTGCGGGACCCCTATTCGAGGCGGCTCCTCCACTTGCGCAACCGCTCACAAGGGCCATCACCGGCAGCAATAGGGCGGCCTTCCGAAGTAGTCGCCAAAGGCATTTCTTCATTGCCGGGCCTCGTCCAAAACGGAGAGTCGGCTCGCAAAGGCGGCCATCTTCTTATCCCAGGTTTTGCGGCTCCATTCGTCGTCGGACCTAAAAAGCTTAAGCGGGAAGAATTCCAGGAAATCCGCCAGCGCAGGCTTATCGAAAGGATTCTGAAAAGTCAGATAGTCTTCCGCGATTATCAAGGCCTCGTCGATGTTTCGATTGTCGATAAAGGTATTCCGACGCCAAGTCCAATAAGCCAACGACGCGGATGCCGCCGGAAGGCCGTCCTGCAAGCCCAGCATTTTCAATGCCAACCCCCTGGCAACTTGGGGATTGCCCTGGATTTCAGGCTGGCGCAATAGAAAATCCAGGGATAGGGCGTCCAATTCATCGCTATCGATTCGGTACAACATGGTTTCCAGAGCCTCTTCGCGCCTGTCGAGACGCAACAGGCATCCCGCCAACAAGGTCGCCATGCCGCCGGAAAGCCTGCGTTCCCGTCCGTAAAGGCGGATGAAGGAGACCGCCCTGGCATATTCTCCGCGTTGATAGAGATTGCGCAGATATTCCAGCATCTGGCTTTCGTAAACCGGGTGCTTCACTAGAAAATCGGACATGGAAGCATCCCGCCGGCTCTCGGTCGAGGCGATGCCGGTCCAATACTGGTATTCCCAATCGGGGAAATGCAGTCCCTTATCCGTAGCCCGGCCGAGATGTTCGATTACCTGTCGAAGATTTTTCCCGGAGGTATGCGCGAACAGATATTGCAGATAGGCTTCACTTTGGGATTCCACTTCTCCTCCCAGTATTTCGAGCACCTCGTCGTAACGGGAATCCGGCACCACTACCGCCAGCGTATTATAGAGCCGGCTCCATTCCTCCGAAAAACGGGTCCATCTTTGATCGTCCCAGATATCGTAGGTGTTCACGTCGTAGGTCACCAGGGTTTGCAATACCTCGTCATATCCGAATACGGCCAGCACATGGCCCGGAATGAAAGTCAGCACGGGAATACCCGCATCGATGAGACGGAATATATCCGTCAAACTCCGCAAGGGAATGACCAGGTTCCGGAAGCCCCGCGATTCGGCGTAGAAGACCTCGTCCGTCATCAGACTACCTTCTTCCAAATGGGTGATTTCCGCTCCGATCTTTTTGGCGCCCGCGCGATCACCCCAATAGTTCAAGATGAGTCCCAAGGAATTCGGCACGCAATAGGCGCTTTTATATTCGGTTTTCGCCTCGATACCGGGAATCACGACGCGACGGTGGCCCTCCTCGGCGGATTGGAGCCTATCCTTGAAATCATGGGCCTCCAAAAGCAGCTGCGATTGCCGATTGTATTTCACCAGCATGGTGACGAAGGCCTCCCTGGCTTCTTGCATGCGGCCGTTTTTCCGATGCAGCAGTCCCACTCGGAACTGCAAATAGGATTGCAGAGAGGGAGAATCGGTCCATTCCAAAGCTTGCGAGTAGAAAGGCACCGACCAGGCGGTTATTCCCTGCTTCTCGAAATGTTGTCCCAGCAACAACGCATAGCTGACCGGCGTACCCGTGAACAAAGCCAGACCGGCCATGGCCGGTATCAGTCCCGCCAAACCCCGGAAATATCCCGGAGCGAATCGCCTGAACGACAACGGTTCGTCGCTTCCATTCCTGAACAGACTGACAATGGAAGGAATGACGAGCAACCAAAGGAGCAGAAACAGGGAAAGCCTTACCGACTCGAACCAGGCGGGGAACAGTTCCAGCGACTCCACCTGCCACAACGGAATCACCACCGTGATGAGAAACAATTGATAGAGAACCAGATGCGTACAGAAAACCAACAGGCAAAACGAGGCGAATACCGGAAGCGAAGGCGCGCGTCCCCGCTTCGCCAATTTCAAACTCGAGAAGAACAGCAGAACGACCAGCGTACTCCATACCAATCCCAGTCCGGTGGAAATACCGTCCAACGAGGCGTTTACGGGGTAGTATTGACTCCACAAGGCATCGGCCAGCCATTGTTCCAAGGCGCTCCACATAACCCCGAAAGGGGCACCCGCCAATGTCAATGCCACGGCGATACGCGCGGTATCCAGGCGGCGGTGCGAACCTTTAGGCCGGGGAGCGGAATGCCGGGCCGTGAGATAGAGGAAAAAGGGAAAATTCCACGCCAGGAAACCCGCCAAGGGAATCCACCAAACCGGTGACAAGGCGAGAAGTAGATAAGGAGGAAGCCCCGCGAGCAAAAAACCTAAGCGCATGGCCCGCGGAAAAGCCGAAGTCATGAAAGGTACAGCCGTCCAAGACCCTCCCAATAGGACAAGGAAGCCTACGAAACGGGGCAATACGGCTCTAGGTGAAGCGGAGGACGTCATAATGCCGGCCTCGAAGTTCTGGTCAGCCATCTTTCATGCAGCTCCGCGGCGGCGGTATCCTTCCGGTTACGGGCCAGCTCAGCCAGCATGGCATGGGTTTCCGGCATGCCCTTGTCCAATTTCAGGCTTTTTTCGAGCAAAGGCCGCGCGGATTTCGGCCGTTCCCGGTGCAACGCCAAGGCGCCCGCCATCGTAAGGTACCGGGCTTCATTCTCGAATCCCCGGCTTTCCGCCAGCGCAGCTTCCAGTTCCGGGAAGTTACCGGCCTTGAACAAGGTCCACGCAAGCCTATAGGCGGCATAGGAGTGGATCCCGGGCAGCATTTCCCTCAGCCGCCGCAGGGAGTTTTCCGCCGCCTCCCAATTTTCCAGGCGCATATGCAGGCCGGCCAAAGAGTCGACAAAGAGGGCTTCATGGGGATTCCGTTCGCTCAATACCTGATAAGCCTTCAATTGCAGGCTATCGCGATACATCCTTTCGTCCAGAGTGGAAGGACCCGCGCCCATTGGAGACCAACCCATCAACAGATAACGTCCAAGCAGTCCCCGATTCATTTTGTCCGTCAACAGAGAATCCGTCGCGGCATCCATCCGAACGTATTCGAACCAGGCGGGACGTCCGCGTTCGGCGAATAAAGTGGCGTAATTACGGGGATCACCGTGATTCTGCCGGTACAGATTCCGCAAAAAGAGCATGCGCGAAGCGATGTATTCATTGGGGAAAAGCGCGTATGCCTCACCGTAATTTCGGGCCGCATTGGGGTAATCGACGTATTGTTGGTAGCGTAAATCTCCCAACTCCACCAGAAATGCCGCGTGCTTTTCCCTCGCATCCGCGAAAGCACTGTCACCGAGAATCACGCCGACGCCGCCTATTTCATGCAGGTAGCCCTCGAGGTCCTCCGCCAAGGCGAAACGGCGAAGTCCGGATTCCCCCGCGTCCGCACTCATTCGGCTGGCGTGATTTCCCCCCTCCCCATTCCGCAGGGGCGAGAACAAATCGTCGGATTCACCCCACAGCATCGAAGTGCGAGTCCGGCTTTTTTCGTAATCCAGATAATAATAGCCCCCGCGCAACGGGTCATACCCGCAAAGGGCCACCCAATGACCATGCAGATAAAGAAAGGGAACCGAACCTGCCGCCAAGGCCTTCCGTAAGCGTTCTCCATCCAAAAACGCGGGCGAATAAGGAACGGACAATTGGCGCAGTACCGGAGCCAAAGCAGGGAGTGTGGAGATATCCGGCAGCGAAATATGCACGGTGGTGGAAATTTCCAGCAAATGCGTTTTCAAGCGCAAATCATCTTCCGCCGGATTCAGATATGCCATGGCGCTCAATAGGCCATACCAGTTCTCGTCCAGATAATCCGCCTTCCGGATAACGGGCAATTCCAACAAACTCGACGAATCCGCCGCCCCTTTCTCTTCGCTACCGGCGGCATTCCAATTCCGCAACATACGCTCGGCTTCAAAATGGATTTCTCCGTGATATCCCTTGCGCGAAGCCCTTTTTATCAAACTCTCCAATCGATTTTTGGCCTCTTCCAGACGGCCCGCCTGATAATCCCTTTCCAACAAATCCTTTTCCCAGGTAGGCGCGTGATAGGCCATAGGGGTGCGCGCCAATTGCAGGCGTTGGATTGAGGCTTTGACTCCGTAAGCCTTATGTTCTCCCAGGAGATTTCCGATTCCTCCCAGGTACCGGTTCCACTCTCCGGAATAAAACGACAAGTTCACATAAACGATTAAGATGGGAAGCCCGAGCGCCATGGCCCGTCTGAGGAAAACCCCGGATTTGGGCGACCGGACCAGGTAGGCAACCCCCAACAAAGCGCCCCAACCATAGAACCACAGTTGCGTCCATTCCCGATATTTCAACTCGGCGGCAAAATCGAACAGCAGCGGTTCACGCGAAGTCATGCCCAAAAATTCCAGCCAGGCCAGATCGATTCTTTCCCATAGAATCATCCACAGGAGCAATACCGGAAAGGCGGCGTAAAAGAAAAGCAATTGCCGCAATCCGAAACGAAAGCCGGTGAAATGAATCCACACGGCGCCCAATATCAGCAGCGGCGTGACCCAGAGCGTCGCCAACAAGGCTTCGGTAAAAACCGCGCTGGGCAAGTGAACGGAGAACGACGCCATCTCCCCCAGTTTGCGGAGCAAAGCCCAAAAATATACCGGCGGATAAACCGCCAAGGCCAGCGACAGCAGGGAATGGCCGAAAGGCATTTGCGATTCGAACACGGGTGCTTTCGTATCTTTGCCGCTTCGCTTGTCGGTGGAGGAGCGGAAACCTCCCAGGTCATATCGGGATAATCGGAAACCGGAAAATACCGACAATCCCAGATGGGAAAAAATCAGCAGGTAATAGGGAACCGGCAATAAAAAGAGCAGCGCGCAATAGACAGAGCTCAATGCCGTCAGCAGGGCCAGATTGCGGGCCCCGGGATAATTCGGATTGCGTCGGGCCTGTTTGCCGTTGAGGACGAATCCCGGAGCGAATGGCCCCAGTAGCATCGACAGTAAAAACGGATAGGCCCGGCCATAGGCGTACAATAACGGTAACCGTTTTAAATCCAGTGAGGGTCTCCCGGGAGAAATCTTGGTAGCCGCAGGCATATCCGATATTGTACTTAATGTACAAACGGATGCCGAATACGGGATATGACCCTTTAATTCGAATCGGGACGGAGAAACGGAGCGCTAACGCTTAATTCCACTGGCTTATCAAGGTCGAAAGCAATATGAACAGCCAGAAAAATGCGAGAAAACGGGGAGATTGCCAGAACTTGGAAGAGCCCTCCCTGTCTTGACGCGCATATCCGAACGATGCTTCCACGGTTCACCTCCTTAGCCTCCAGTCCGACCGGGCGGTCGTTGCGAAGGGCTATCTTTGTTTCATTTCGGGCGGCACTCTGGTAAGCTAATATTTGTACGACACGACGAAAAGATCTTTCGCAGCGCGTGGAAATTTCGGTGAAAATCCGGATAAGGCGTTGATATGAAATATTTTGAGTCAGCCTAACTCAGTCTTGACCTGGGGCTTGGCCTGCAAATGAAAAAGCAAACCGGAGATATCCGCAGGGGTTACTCCCGCGATACGTTGGGCCAAGCCTACCGTGAGAGGACGGCGGCCCGCCAGCTTTTGCCGGGCTTCGGTGGACAGGGCATGGGCCGCGGAATAATCGAAGTCGACGGGAATTTTCAAATCCGACAGGCGGCGCGTTCTTTCGATTTCACGCAATTGGCGCTCATAGAATCCCCGGTAACTTTCGGAGGCCTCCAGGTTGAGCAATTCGCCGCGATCCAATTCGGTTTCAAATCCGGTCAATTCGAGCAACTCCTTCATTCCGATATCCGGCCTTTTCAAAAGGTTCAACGCATCCGTCGGCGCGGACAAAGGACTGAAAGCCCTATCATCGAAAGCACCGTCGAATGCCTGTGGCGACACCCGGAAATCTTTGAGTCTTTTCCGGAATCCTTCGATGCGGGCGCGCGAGGCTTCGTACATGCGGGCGACATCGTCATCCACCAAACCCAGCTTGCGCCCCGATTCCAGCAGCCGCTCTTCGGCGTTGTCCTGCCGTAAATGCAAACGGTATTCGGCGCGCGAGGTGAACATGCGATAGGGTTCGTCCAAATCCGTGCTCACCAAATCGTCGCATAGCACTCCGATATACGATTCGCTGCGGGACAGTACGAAGGGTTCTTTTTCCGCCAAACCCAAAGCGGCGTTTATTCCCGCCATCAGACCCTGGGCTGCGGCCTCTTCATAGCCGGAGGTGCCGTTTACCTGCCCGGCAAAATACAGCCCGGGCATATCCTTGCATTCCATGGTGGGATGCAATTGCAGGGCGTCCACCGCGTCGTATTCCACGGCGTAGCCATAACGAATCACCCGACACTTTTCCAAACCCGGCACGGTTCGCAAAGCACGATCCTGGATTGCCGCGGGAAGACTAGACGAAAATCCGTTCACATAAATGCGGTTGTTGCCCAGGCCTTCTGGTTCAAGAAAAAGGTGATGCGAGGCCTTGTCGGCAAAGCGACAAATCTTGTCTTCGATGGAGGGGCAATAGCGGGGACCGATTCCGTTGATGGTTCCCGTGAACATGGGGCTTTCGTGAAAACCTTCACGCAATACTGCATGGGTATTTTCATTGGTATGGGTTATCCAGCAAATAGCCCGGTTCTGCAACGGTCTGCGAGTCCGGAAGGAAAAAGGAAACGGATGATCGTCGCCTGCCTGTTCCTCGACGCGGGCATATTCGATGGAATCCGCCTCCAGGCGGGCCGGCGTTCCGGTTTTAAGGCGACGGGTACGCAAACCCTGGTCGCGCAGGGTCACCGATAGCCTCTCCGCCGCGGGCTCCCCCACCCTGCCACCGGCAATGGGATTAAGACCCGTGTACATTACGGCGCCGAGAAAAGTTCCCGAAGTGATGATTAGCGCCCGGCATTCCAAGCTGCCGGCGTCGCCCAAGTCCAGTATGAAGGAGCCGTCCGCCTGTCGGCGAAAATCCAACAGCTCTCCCCCGATAAGAGAAAGATTCGGCATGCGCCGCAGGTAGCCCTGCATGAAACGCGCGTATTCCTCCATGTCCATTTGCGCGCGCGGCCCCCATACTGCGGGCCCTTTGGAACTGTTGAGCATACGGAATTGGATGCCGGCCTCGTCGGCGGCTAAACCCATCAAGCCTCCCAAGGCATCCAGATCGCGAACCAACTGGCCTTTGGCGACGCCTCCGATGGCCGGATTACACGACATGCGCCCGATGGCCTCCACGTCCAGGGTAACCATGGCCGTGGAGCGACCCAGCTTGGACGATGCCCAAGCGGCTTCTATGCCGGCATGACCGCCGCCTATTACGACTACTTCGAATTTGCGCATTCTGATTGACCTTGGAAGCCCCGTGGACCATGGAGCCGGATTAAAACTACTATTCCCGCGGAAACCCTCCAAAAAAGCATCAGCAAAGGACTCTCGCGTGCCCCTACAATATTGGTTGATGAAATCGGAACCCGACTCTTTTTCCATCTGGGATTTGCGCAAGAGACCCCGGAAAACCGAAGGATGGGACGGCGTGCGTAATTACCAGGCGCGTAACAACCTCAGCGCCATGAAAAAAGGGGATTTGGCCCTGTTTTACCATTCCAGCGTCTCCCCGGCTGGAGCCGTAGGCGTCGTAAAGATTACCAAAACCGCCTATCCCGACCCGGGCGCCCTCAATCCCGAATCGCCCTATTTCGATGCCCGCGCCAAACCGGATAAAAATCCCTGGGTCATGGTCGATGTCACCTTCGAAAAGGAGTTTTCCCGGATGATAACCCTGCCCGAATTACGTGAGGTTCCCGGGTTGGAGAAAATGGAGGTATTGAAAAGAGGGTCGCGGCTGTCGGTGCAACCCGTAACCGCGGCGGAATTTTCGATCATACTCGGTTTGGCCGGTAAATAAATGCAGTAATTTTGCCCTT
>CAYNXV010000150.1:0-9231 GCA_964401245.1 uncultured Bifidobacteriales bacterium
GCCCTAAACAGCAAGCAACTTGGCGAAATGGTGTTTACACTCCCGCCTCTTCCCGAACAAACCGCTATTGCGGAGGTACTGACGGAGATGGACGAGGAACTGGCGGCCTTGGAGCAACGCCGCGACAAAACCCGCCTTCTCAAGCAAGGCATGATGCAGGAACTCCTTACCGGCAAAACCAGATTGATATAGATGGCTGTCCTTGAGGTCGGCATGGCCAAGCCGAGCTGTGAATCGCGTTTTAACATTGAATTTTTCCAAAAAAAGGCTTTTATAACATAGATTTGGAACGGTAACATGGATCATGTTATCGTTTCGGGATCATGTTGATGACCATGAACAAAAGCTGATGTCTGGCACGGTAATTCGAGGGTGAGTCTGTAGGTTTCGGATTTTGAGGCACCCCATTGATTTAACGAGTATACTCAATTTGCGGATAGCTCAAATATGAATTTTTTGGCAATTTTAGGACATTTCCGGCGATTTTGGCCTGTTTTCGCTATACTCAATTTGCGGATAGTGACGGAAATGGGTGGGCCACCTTCAAGGAACGATACAGGGCAAGAAAAACCGGGCGAAAAATTTGGACGGGTCCCCTTTTTGGTATATGCATGAAAATGTCTCGGATCAGTTACAAGGTATTCAGGCATTCCTTCAAGGTGAGGAATTCAAGGAACACATTCAAGGCCCTCCCGGCCAATGTATACCGACATGCCCTGGAAATATGCGAGGATTGAGCCCATGAGCACAGTCGGCCAAATCGAACGGATAACCCAGAATCGCGTCGTCAAGCTGTTCCGCGAGACCTTGGGTTATGACTACCTTGGCGACTGGCAGGACCGACCCGGAAACTCCAATCTTGAATCTGAAATCCTGAGCGCCTGGCTCATGAAACAGGGCACAGACCCGGCGTTGACTTCCCGGGCACTGTATGTTTTCGGAAAGGCCGTCGGCGATACCGGCAAATCCCTTTATGACCGGAACCGAGCCGTATACGGCCTTCTCCGGTATGGTGTATCCGTAAGGCCTGAAGTCGGCGATAAAACCGAAACGATTTTCCTCATAGATTGGGAAAACCCCGAGCGGAACCATTTCGGCATCGCCGAGGAGGTCACTGTTCCTGCGGCCAATGCCAAGGCAAACGGGAAACGGCCCGACATTGTCCTGTATGTCAACGGCATAGCCTTGGGCGTGCTGGAATTGAAGAGTTCCACCACTTCCGTTGCCAAGGGTATTCGGCAAAATCTCGATAATCAGAAGAAGGAGTTTATTGAGCCTTTTTTCTCCACCATGCAGCTCATCATGGCGGGCAGCGATACCGAAGGTTTGCGGTATGGGAGCATCGAGACCCGGGAAAAGTATTATCTGACCTGGAAGGAAGAAAGTTCGGTCGCCAATCTGTTGGACCGCTCCCTGATCCAGCTATGCGGGAAGGCCCGACTGCTGGAACTGATCCATGACTTTATTGTTTTTGATGCCGGTGCTAAAAAGCTTTGTCGTCATAACCAATATTTTGCCGTCAGGGCTTCGCAAAAGCATATCCATCGCCGCGAAGGCGGAATCATCTGGAATACCCAGGGCTCGGGCAAAAGCCTGATCATGGTTTGGCTGGCCAAGTGGATTCGGGAGAACGTGGCCGATTCCCGGGTGCTGATTATTACTGACCGAACCGAGCTGGACGAGCAGATTGAAAAGGTTTTCTCGGGGGTTAACGAGGAGATTTATCGAACCAAAAGCGGAAGCGATCTCATCTCCAAGCTGAATGCCAATGAAAAATGGCTTTTATGCTCCCTGGTGCATAAGTTCGGGGGCAAGGAGGAGGGCGAGTCCCAGACTTCTGAATCATCCGCCTTTCTGGAAGAGTTGAAAAAACTGCCGGCAGGGTTCCGGGCTAAAGGCGACTTGTTCGTATTCGTGGATGAATGCCATCGCACCCAGTCCGGTGATTTGAACAAGGCCATGAAGGAGATTCTGCCCGATGCCATGTTCATCGGATTCACGGGTACGCCTTTGCTGAAGGCGGATAAGCAGAAAAGTGTGGAAATTTTCGGTCCCTATATCCATACCTATAAATTCGGGGAAGCCGTCCGGGATGGGGTGATATTGGATCTTCGCTACGAGGCGCGAGACATCGACCAGAATATCACCTCCCAGGCGAAAATCGATCAATGGTTCGAAGCCAAGACCCGGGGATTGACCGACATCGCCAAGGCTCAGCTCAAGCAGAAGTGGGGGACCATGCAGCGGGTTCTTTCCAGCCAGAGTCGTCTGGGTAAGATTGTGGACGACATTCTGCTGGACCTGGAAACCCGTGATCGGCTTAAAAGCGGACATGGCAATGCGCTGCTGGTTTCCGGGAGTATTTATGAAGCCTGCAAGTTTTATGAATTATTCTCGGATAAGGGTCTCAAGGGGAAATGCGCCATCGTCACGTCCTATGCACCCACGGTAGCCGATATCAAGGGCGAGGAGAGTGGCGAAGGGATTACGGAAAAAACGGACAAATACGAAATCTACCGCCAAATGCTGGCGGATTGGTTCAATGAACCACCGGAAACAGCCGTCAAAAAGGTGGAGGATTTCGAGAAGGCGGTCAAAAAGAAATTCATCAACGAGCCCGGGCAAATGAAGCTGCTGATAGTGGTGGACAAGCTACTAACAGGATTCGACGCCCCCTCGGCAACGTATCTGTATATCGATAAGCAAATGCGCGACCATGGGCTTTTCCAAGCCATCTGCCGGGTAAACCGTTTGGATGGGGAGGATAAGGAATATGGGTATATCATCGACTACAAAGACCTTTTCAAAAGTCTGGAAGGAGCCGTAAAGGATTATGCTTCGGAGTCGTTGAGCGGTTTTGATAAGGAAGATGTAGCGGGTTTACTGGAAAACAGGCTCGATAAGGCCAATGAGAGATTGGAAGATGCCTTGGAGGCGATACGGGCGCTGTGTGAGCCCGTCGAGCCACCGAAGGATGATAATGCCTTCTATCGCTATTTCTCCTCCAAGGACCATGGGGACGTCGAACAGCTGAAAGCCAATGAGTCACAGCGGCTGGCTTTATATAAACTGACGGCCGCGCTAATTCGCGCCTATGCCGACCTGGCCAATGAGATGACGGAAGCCGGATATTCGGAAGCCGAGGCTGCGGCCATCAAGGAGGAAGTCGCTTTTTATGAAAATTTGCGCAGCCAGATCAAGATTCATAGCGGCGACGCCATTGATTTGAAGCAATACGAGCCCGCCATGCGCCATTTGATCGACTCCTATATCCGGGCGGAGGATAGCGAAACGGTATCCGCCTTTGATGACCTTTCCCTGATTCAACTGATTGTCGAGCGAGGGGAGGATGCGGTCAAGGGATTGCCGGAGGGAATACGCAAGAGCGAGCCTGCTGTCGCAGAAACCATTGAAAATAATGTCCGTAAGCTGATTCTGGATGAAAATCCCATCAACCCCAAGTATTACGAGAAGATGTCCAAACTCCTGGATGCCTTGATAGTGCAGCGGAAAAAGGGGGCGATGGATTATCGGAAGTATTTGGCCGAGATAGTCAAGCTGACGAAGCAGGTGAAATCGGGGCCTGCCGCCGCCGCATATCCGGCAAGTTTGGACACTCCCGCCAAAAAGGCTCTCTACGACAATCTCTACCAGAACCAAGCATGGGCTTTGGCGATAGACGAAGCTATTCGGGGAAGACTGCAAGACGAATGGCGGAATTACCCCATCCGCCTGCGCGCGGCGCGACAGTTGATAAAAAATGCCATCCTCGGTTTCGGCAGGCCTGCCGATTCGGAAGAAGATGGCGGATTCGAGCTGGGTACCGAGCCCCTCCGTCCTCCTTATTTGCCGGAAGATATCGATGTACTGACCAACAGGGTTCTGGAGCTCGTAAAAAACCAACATGAATACTGAAACGCGGAAAATCATGGTGAGTGGATTGCCGGTTCAGATTATTCGCAAGCCCATCAAAAATCTGCACCTGGGGGTATATCCCCCTCTTGGGCGTGTCCGTGTCGCGGCCCCTTTCGCCGTGAGCGACTCCGCTGTCCGGGTGGCCGTCATCCAGAAGTTGAGTTGGATTAAACGGATGCAAAGGCAATTCGAGGCGCAACCCCGGCAATCCGAGCGGGAAATGTTGGATGGTGAGACTCATTATTTCCAGGGCCGGCCGTATCGTCTGCGAGTGGTATCCAGCGTAGGCGTCCGGGGCGTATTTATCAAAAGCAGCTCTACCCTTGAACTCCATGTTCCAACTAAAAGTACCGCGACTCAACGTGAGCTGGTGTTGGAAAAATGGTATCGCGACCAGCTGAAGGATCTCATTCCCGTCCTGTTGGAAAAGTGGCAGCCCATCCTGGGGGTGGAAGTGTCTCGATGGGGTGTAAGAAAAATGAAAACCAAGTGGGGTTCCTGTAACTCCGCCGCCCGCCGCATCTGGCTCAACCTGGAACTGATGAAAAAGCCCCGGAAGGCGCTGGAATATATCGTAGTTCATGAGCTAATCCACTTGAGGGAGCGGAACCACAACGGAGCATTTCTTGCCCTGATGGATAAGCATATGCCCAAATGGAGATTTTACCGGCAGGAGCTGAATGCCTCACCGCTGGGGCATGAAAAGTGGGCCTATTAGTCCATAATCAATTTCCCCTTATTTATCCTCACCGCCTAGCCGCCCCCTTCAAAAACCACTCATTGATATCCATCCCCGGAGGCGGCGCCAAACGCCTGGCCTCCACGCCCGCTTCACCCAAAACTGTCAGCACTCGCGCCGCGCCTTTTTCGCCCGGCTCGTCGGAATCGAAAACCACATGTACGGTTTTGCCTTTGAATAACGGCGCCCATTGGGGTTTGAAGTTTTGCGCCCCCGGCACCGCTGCCGCCGGAAATCCCTGTTCCAACAAGGTCAGGGCGTCGATAACGCCTTCACAGAGATAGATATGGCCGGAAGACCCGTCGAGTATGCGCACATTGTAGGGTAGGGGAATGGGCCCTTTCAGCGACAGTTCCTTGGGCACCAGGTCTTCGATGGCCCTGGCCTGCAAGTAGAGCGGCCGGCCCGAGAAATCATAATAGGGGAAAATGAGCGTGTGGCGGTAAAAGCGTAGGTGACCTTGTTTACTGAAGAATCCCGCGTCTTCCAATTCGGGAATGGGGAACAGGGCGCTCAGGCGCCTATCGGTTTCGGAATAGTTTTTGATTTGCAGGATTTTCTGCGCATCCCAGGTCTTTTTGAAGATGCGGCGTTTTTTAAGGTAAGCCGCGGCTTTACCGTCCACCGGCTCCAGCAGCTCCAGGAAGCGGCCGAGAATTTCCAGTTTGCGCGTTTCCGATACGCCTGTCACGGGAGGAGGGGAGGCGGATGGTTTTCCCGGCGCAAATCCCTCTTCGAACAGCCCCGTTTGCCGGGCATTCGCGCGAGGAGGCGAAGGAGAATCGGTTGCCCGCGTCGGTGGAGGGGGTGGTTTGGAGGCCACTGGAGTACGGGAAGGAGGGGTCCGCTGCCTATGGATAGGCGCGCCGCCCGGGCTGCGGTTTTCCAGATAGCGCACTGCCTCCCGGAAAGTGATTCCCTTGATCTGTTTCAGCAAATCGATGACATCGCCTTTGAAATCGGGACAGACCCAGCATTTGAAAAATCCCCGCTCCGGCCATATCGTCACCGAAGCCGTGCGGTCGCCATGCTTATGGTTTTGGGGATTGAGACAGCGGAAGCGGTTGTTTTCCACCGCCACTCCCAATTCGAGGAGCACCTCCGGCAGAGGATTGGCGGCTTTCAGGGCTTCCAAATCCCCGGAGTTGCCGAAGTTGCCTGAGGAAAAAGAGGCCATGTATGTTAAATTTGCGGAGGCTGATGGACGGGAATGGACGGGTTTTTCGGGCTTTTGCCTCCGGGCTTCCTTTCTTCTCGATACCCTAAAAAATAGCAATTACGGAAAGTTCGCCGGATTCATGGCATTGCAAATCAAGGAAAACGTACCGCTGGCCCCGCTGATATCGTTCAAGGTGGGCGGTTCCGCCCGTTACCTGTGCGAGCCAACGTCGGCGGAAGACTTCGCCGAGGCCTTGGGCTGGGCGGCCCGTGAGGGGCATAAACCTTATATCCTGGGGCGCGGTACCAACCTGGTATTTTCCGACCGGGGATATGACGGGCTCATCATCCAAAGCGGAAAGTCGTTCCAGGGTATCCGCTGGGAAGGCAACCGGGTAACGGCCCAGGCCGGGGCGCTCCTGCATACGGTGGTGGTAGATTCGGTCAAACGAGGCTTTGCCGGCATGCAGAACCTGGCGGGGATTCCCGGAACCATGGGAGGGGGAGCCTATATCAACGCCGGCGCCTTCGGGCAGGAGCTGTGCCAGGTCATCACCGAGGTAAAATCCAGCACCTATGATGGTGAAATCCGCGTGCGGAACAATACCGAATGTGAATTTTCCTACCGGCATTCCAAATTCTTCACTTTGGGCGAAGTCATTCTGGAAACCACCATGGAATTGGTTCCGGGAGACTCCGAAGCCTTACAGGCGGAAATGCGGGAAACCCTGCTCAAGCGCAAGGCCAAGCAGCCGTTGCAATTGCCCAATGCGGGTTCCATGTTCAAGCGACCTCCGGGAAATTACGCGGGAACCCTGATTGAGCAGGCGGGGCTTAAAGGCCTGCGCCGAGGGGGAGCGCAGGTTTCGGAATTGCATGCTAACTTCATCGTGAATACCGGCGATGCGAAAGCCCAGGATATTTTCGATCTGAGTTCCGAAATCATCGCCATCGTCGCGGAAAAAACCGGAGTCACCTTGGAGCGCGAGGTTATTTTCATCGGAGAATTTCTGCCCTGGCCGAGGTAACCGTCGTCATACCGACCTTTAATCGCGCTGCCTTGCTGCCCCGCGCGGTGGAATCGGTGCTTATCCAAAAACAGGCGGATTTCGAGCTCATCGTAGTGGACGACGGCTCGGAGGACGACACCCTCGCCTATCTGGAACCGTTGGAGCAGGAAGGCCGGCTCCAAGTGCTGCGGCAATCCCATCAAGGCGTAAGTGCCGCGCGTAATACGGGTGTCGCGATGGGGAAGGGGGAGTTCGTCGCATTCCTCGATTCGGATGACGAATGGCTGCCGGGAAAGTTGCGCGCCCAAGTGAACTACCTCCGCGCCCATGCATGGGATATCGTGCAAACCCGCGAAATCTGGATCCGCAAGGGGAAGCGGGTGAATGCTCCCGCCCATCTGGAAAAATCCCAAGGCGATCTTTTTTCGGCTTCGCTGATGAATTGCATGATAACCCCTTCCTCCGTAATGATGACCCGGAAATTATGGGACGCCACCGGCGGATTCGACCCGGAGTTTCCCGCCTGTGAAGACTACGATTTATGGTTGCGAATAACCTGTGGGCATCGGGTGGGTCTGTTGGCCGAAAACCTGCTCATCCGTTACGGCGGACATTCCGACCAACTATCGGCATCGGTCCCGGGACTCGATAAGTACCGGGTCATGGCTCTTATCAAGCTCCTTAAAACCGCGGTCCTAGCTCCCTCGCAAAGAATCGACGTTATGGACATCGCACTTGAAAAGCTGAAGATCTACCGGGCCGGCTGCGAAAAGCGAACCCGTGTTTCGGAGCTGGAATGGTGCCGAAAAATGGATTTTGAACTTATTGGGCTGCGCCAAGCCTAAATATCCCAACAACTTCAAGCTTTTTTTGAAGCCAACTTACTTCTGCAGTTGTTTTATTTGTCGCGGACGCTAGATTAAATGTCCTTGCTCGCCACTTGTTCCGGAGGAGAATCCATGACCAAAAGGCACATTTTCATTTACGACCTGCTGCTCCCTGCCTGCCTGATTGCCGGTACCGGATGGATTTTTGCGCACCTCTTCGCCGCTGAATTGTTCACGGCATTGGCCGGAGTGGAAATTCGGGGCTTGGGGGACTGGTTCGTCAGCAGCAACCTGGGTCGGGATCTCTGGAGACACCGCATTCTCCTGTTCTGCCTTCCATCCTTGCTGCTGTGGCTGGCTTGGGCGCGCAGCAACCTGGAATATGATGTCCTGAATTATCGGCACAAAATGAACCGGCCCGTATTCCGGTTGTTCGAGGCGATTTTGCAATGGGTGGAAGGCGGCGACTCGGCTTCCAAGCAACGTCGCGTCTACGAGTACCACTTGGCCACGGCTCAGGACACCATCCGGAAACTGGAAAATCGGTTGCGTGAATTCGAAGGAGTCTCAGGAAGCGGTGCGGGGTATTATCCGGATTATACCCCGCATCCCGATCCGATCCCCCAGAAGAAGGCTCGGGCATCCAAGAAACCGGTATCGAAGGGTTCCGATTCTAATTCTATAGTCAGTGGGCCCCTGCCTGAAATCGTGGTGCAAAAAAGGTGGGAATCACTGAAAATTTGAACTTCCGCTGATCTCCGGGAATTTTGGCATACTTCACCTAAAAATCCACAAATATCCAGGTTCAATCCCGAATTATCCGTCTCGTGTAGTTAATTTAATGGCCGCAGGCTTATCGCCGAGGATTGGAGTCCTAACGCGAAAAAAGGGAGCCCATGACCAAACGACACGTTTTCTTCTACGACATCCTGTTACCCATTGCATTCATATCCGCAATCGGTTGGGTATTATCCCGGATTGTTGCCGCGCCGGTTTTCCAATGGGCCTCCGCGGTGGAGTTATGGGGCTTCGGGAGCTGGTTCGTCGGCAGCAATTTCGGCCGGGACATGTGGGTTTTTCGATGGCCTTTATTTTCGGTACCCATTGTCACGCTTTGGCTGTTATGGATGCGTCTCAACCTGAAATACGATATCGTCAATTATCGGTACCGGCTCGATCGTCCTTTGTTCGCCTGCTTTGAGGGCTTTTTCCATTGGTTGGAAGGAGGGGACAAGGCTATCAGTCAGAGTCTGAAATATGAACAGCGTCTGGCCGCCGCCCAGGACACCATCCGGGAACTCGAAAATCGTCTCCAACAAAAATCCCAGGCCATTGCCAAGCACGATGCGCCGGAATCGTTACAAATTCCACAAGTTAGGCAAGTGCCGCAGGCGACTTTGCCCTCCGTGTTTCCTGAATTCCATTGGCGAGAGCCAGTGGTCGGACGATCCCCTGGAAATGATTTGCGGGGGCCGGAACCCGCCTATCCGAATTACTCAGCTTCGCAACCGGCGCCCTATTTGGATACCATATCCCGTCTTCGCCAAAAAGCGGAAGCCATGAAAATGACGGAGTCTCAACC
>CAYNXV010000151.1:0-9178 GCA_964401245.1 uncultured Bifidobacteriales bacterium
CGCGCGAAGCGGAAGGCCTGCGCCACCTTCGTGAAGCGAATTGCGGACTGGTGGTACCGGAGGTAATCGCCGTTTCCGACCCGGGTGAAAAACCCGCATTCATTCTCATGGAATATCTGGAACCGGCAACCGGCCCGGCGCGCCGCGAAAATTGGGAGGCTTTGGGCCGGGGACTGGCCGCCTTGCACCAGGTCGAGAGCCGGGCTTTCGGGTTCCATCACGATAATTTTCTGGGCACCACGCCTCAATCCAACGAATGGACCGCTTCCTGGCCCGAATTCTATGCCAGGAAAAGAATCGCGCCGCTGCTGACTTCCCTGGATTCGCGCTTGAGCGGGGAGGAAAAAAGCCTCGCCCAGGACTTCCTGCGAAATCTTCCGAAGCTCCTCAACCCCGCGTCCCTGCCCAGTCTCATCCACGGGGATTTATGGACCGGTAACCTTCTTTTCTCCCGACGGGGTCCTGCGATTATCGATCCCGCCGCTTATTTTGCCGATCGTGAAGCGGAACTGGCTATGATGCTGTTATTCGGGGGATTCCCCCCGTCCGTGTTTTCCGCCTATGAAGAGAGCTATCCGCTTCCGCCCGATTGGAAGGAACGGGTGGAAATTCACCAGCTCGTCCATGTGCTTAACCACGCTCTCCTTTTCGGGGGAGGATATCGCGGGCAAGCCTGGGAAATTATGGCTAAATTCCGATAATACTCGACAAAGCAGATTTGCAACCCACCGCGTAAACCCTTTATCCCGCAGGCGGCTTCATACATGCACCACCGAACCCTCGCTTCATTTCTTCTTCCCCTCACGCTGATTTCCTGCCTCGCAACCGCGGTTTGCGCCCAGAAATTCCAGTCCCTGGAATCCGCGCATTACCGTATCCACTTCGAAGCGGAGCATAAACAATTGGCGGGTGAAGTCCTGGAAATAGCGGAAACGGTATGGCCGACCCTGGCCCGCGCCTACGACAGCTACGAACATTATAAAACCATCGAGATTTTTCTCACCGACAATTCGGACGACGCCAACGGCAATGCCATTTACAGCCTGTCGCGTGTCGTCATTTACGCTCCCCATCTTGATTGGGTCATGCGCGGAAGGGCCAATTGGGTGGGCAACGTGGTCACCCACGAATTGGCCCATATCTTCTCCCTGCGCCGGGCCGCCTGGCTTGCTCCCATCGACGCCGTCGAAATGAGGGCCTCCACCTATAACCGCGAAGTGAACTATGCCTTCGGATTCGCATGGGTGCCTTTGGTCGCCCCCAACTGGTATATCGAAGGCATCGCCCAATTGGAAGCCGAAGAGCACGGCTTCGACACCTGGGATTCGCAACGCGATATGATAGTCCGCGACGCGTTTTTCACCAAAACCCTGCCGTCCTTGGCCGACATCGAAACCTTTGACGGCGACTGGGTGGCTTCCGAAAGGGTTTACAATACCGGCTACGCCTTTCTTCGCTACCTTCGCGATCGTTACGGCATCGAGAAGGTACGAGGCTTGGCCCAGCCCAAACCGGTATTCAGTTTCGCCTGGTCCGTGCAAAAAATCCTGGGGCGATCGCTGACCGAGCTTTACCGGGAATGGCAGTTGTCGCTGGTAAAGCAATATGCGGACTTCCCGGCCGAAGCCGAAGGCAAGCCGGTAATCTCCAACGGCTCGTTCAATCAAAGCCTGGCGCTATCCTCCGATGGAAACTATCGTGCTTGGCTCGGCAACGACGAAAGGCGAGGACCTCTCAATTGGATATTCTGGGAGTCGACGAAAGACGGTGGCGTGAAAAAATCGGGTCAGCCCGTGAACAAATCCCCATCGGTCCCGCCCGCCGAAGGCAAGGAGGAGCCGGGTTTCCACACCTCGCATGAACACTCCGAACACTCACACGCCGCCCCATCCGACTCCCGGGTACTGCCGCCCATGTTGTCTTCGCGGCCGAGTCCTTTCATTTTCGCCAAACCCCGAAGCGACGTCCGGCCGCATCAAGGCAGGCTGCATCCTTCCGAACGCAGCGATGAAATCGGATCGACCGGCCTGGAATTCAATAAGGACAATACCCGCCTCTTGACCACCCGGCGTGGCGAATACAGTTCTTTCGAAGACATTTACGAATACGAATTCAAAGCGGATCGTTGGCATCGCTTGACCTGGAAGGAAAGAGCCGCCCACGCCGCCTACCACCCCAGCGAAAAGAAAATCGTGTACGTACGTCAAAACGGCGGTACCCGTAACGTCGCCATTTTGGATAACGACGGCCGCATCCGGCAAATCACCCATTTCCGCGAAGGCCAGCAGGTTTACCATCCCCGGTTCTCACCGGCGGGCGATACCATCTGGTTCAGCCTGGGGGTGGACGGAAAAGAAGCCATCGTGAGAATGTCGGCCGAAGCTCCGGGGTTCGACCCCTTCGCCAGCCTCAAGGATTCCGCCTTGTTTCCCGATTCGCTCTACCTCGCCCGAGGCGAGACGCTGTCCTTTTTCACTCCGTTCAAACAGGCCACCTTCCGGGATTTGAGATTTCAGGGAGACACCTTGCTGTGGTCTTCCAATGAGGAGAACCAGGTCTTCAACGTATTCGCGAAGGTGCGCGGAGATTCGACGGTTTACCAGGCCACCCGGGTGCGCGGACAGGCCATGGAACCCTTGTTGGCAGGCAAAGATCTCTACTACCAGGGTTACCAACGCCAACGCTTCGAAATCTATCGAACACCATTGGACCTGGTGAAAACCGGACTTGCCTACCCCGTCCCATCCACCGGAGGGGATTCGCTTCCCAACGTAAGACCCAAAAAGCGGGACTTCGAAAAAGCCGCCGCTACCGGGGAATATCGCGGCCATCGCGTGGCCTGGGGCATTTATCCCTACGTGGAATTCTCGCCCCGCTTCTATACCGATACCATTTCAACCCATTTTTCCGCCGGATTGCAACTGGCTTTCGGTGATCTGCTTTTCGGGGAAAACCAATACGTTGTAGGGGAAATCGGCAGACAATTCGATTTGGCATCACCTCTGGATTACACCCTCGCTTATTACGGCGGCATCCGCCGACAAGCCATCCACCACAACCTTTTCGCCTGGATGCCGAACGTGAACTACGGTTTTTCGCATTCGACGTTTCACTCGCATAATCAAAGTTCGGAAATCCTCGGCGCGGAGGAAATCGGGTTCGACGGCAGAGTCACCATCAATGCCCAGGAGAAAGGTGTTTTCCATATCAATCAGGCTTCGGCTTCCATGGGTCTCCCGCTCAACTTCTTCTTGACCGGCCGCTACTGGAAACAAAGCCTTACCAGCGAGTATTCCGAATCGGCGCGCATAGAGGATTTCGAAAACGGCACCGTGGACGAGGAATCCTTTAGCTTTCTCAGTTTGGAGGACGCCTCCCTGCACCGCCACGTCAATGCCATGCTGGGATGGGGCTGGGGCAAGGGCCAATACGCTACCTGGCTTCCCAACGGTTTTTCGGTTTTCCTGGGGGCGCAAAAATGGTGGGCCCGCTACGCTTCCCGATTCGAGGAAAACATCGAACCCGTTGTAGTTCAGCAAGCATACAACGAGAGACCCATCAGCGAAAGCGTCGCCTTGCAATCCGACTTCGCGCCGTGGAGCGCAGACTTTTGGACCGCCGGCGCTTATTCCTACGACAGCGTCTTCTCCCTCAAAGCCAGCGTGGAAGCGGGCTCTTTCATGGAAAAATTCCCCATGGAAGGCCGTCCCGACGATATCCCCCCCACCGAGCTGGTGGAAAACCCGGCTCCTCAACTCTGGCCCATGACTTATAAACTGGGCCTTTTCCGGCTCCCCGGATATCCCTATTCGCTTTATTACCGGGGCCGGAATATTCTGGAAGGCACCGCCGCCGCCACTGCCCACTTCTCCCTGGAATTCCCGTATAAACTGAAGCATTTTTTCGGCATACCGGTGGGCCCCACTTCTTTATACCGCCTGCAATTGGCCTTCTTGGGAAATGCCGGCTTCACTTTGAACCGCACTCCCGACAAACTGGTTTCGGCCGTGGTCGACAGGGAACATCATTTGTTGGCCGACCTGGGCGTACGGATCTCGGCAACCTTCCGGCTTTACCATCAATTCCCCATCACCGCGTATTTTCAGGCATTTCAGCCCATCAATGACTTGCGACCCCATGCGCTTTACCCTACCGATTATCGCGACATTTCGGTGGAAGTCGATGAGGCCACGGACTCCCGGCTGCGCAACGCCTATATTGACGCCATCAACAGCCCGCGTTATTTTGTGGGAATGCAGTTCGGAATCTTTTAGCCGGACCCTCACTTAAGGAACCGAAACTTGGAACCGAACGTCAATCCTCCCTTGGGATTCACCACCCGTAATCTGCACTCCGATCGTCTGGGACGGCCGGAGCACGGATCGCTGCATAAGCCCATCCATACCTCCATAACCTACGGGTATGAAAAGGCCGAAGATTTGGCCGCCGTGTTCCAGAACCGGATCAAGGGATACGCCTACGCGCGCCAGGCCAATCCCACCGTGGCGGCTCTGGAAGAAAAAATCACGGCCATGGAAGGGGGAGTGGGTTCGGTATGCTTTTCCACGGGAATGGCCGCCCTGGCGGCGTTATGGCAGGCATTGCTGCGCGAGGGCGATCATATCGTATCCAGCGCGTTCCTCTTCGGCAATACCAATAGCCAGCTCTCCACTTTGAAAGCCCAAGGCCTCAACGTCACTTTCGTGGATGCCACCTCGGCAGCTGCGGTGGAAAAGGCCCTGACGGCCCATACGCGCATGGTACTGGTGGAATCCATCGCCAACCCCGCCACCCAGGTGGCCGACCTCGCGCGTATCGGAGAACTGTGCCGTAAACGGGGACTCATCTACGTCGTCGACAATACCATGACTTCCCCCTGGCTGTTCCGCCCGGTGGATGTGAGCGCCACCTTCAGCGTCAACTCCCTGTCCAAATACATCGGTGGGCATGGAAACGCCCTCGGCGGCAGCGTTACCGATACGGGTCTGTACGATTGGAAAACCTTTCCCGGCATCTACGATATCTACAAAGGCAAGGAGCCGGAAAAGTGGGCCTTGGTGCAAATCCGTAAAAAAGGCTTGCGCGATTTCGGCGCCACTCTCGCCCCCGAACCCGCGCATATGCTTTCCGTAGGCTCCGAAACCCTGGCGCTGCGGCTGGAGAGAACTTGCGACAACGCGGAAAAACTGGCTCGTCTGCTGGAAGGCCATCCCAAAGTGAAGCGGGTCAATTATCCCGGGCTCGCAAGCCATCCCCAACATGCCTTGACGCGAACCCTGTTCAAACGGTCCGGAGGGCTGCTCAGCTTCGTGCTCGCGGACGGCGTCGACTGCTTCGCCTTTTTGAATCGCCTGAAGCTGGTCGTTCTCTCCAGTAACCTGGGAGATACCCGCACCCTGGCGATTCCCGTCGCCCATACCATCTTCTACGAAATGGGACCCGAGCGCCGCGCCGAAATGGGCATCGACGAATCGCTCATCAGGGTTTCGGTGGGTATCGAAGACGCTGACGATTTGTTGGGCGACTTCGCGCAAGCCTTGGGGTGAAATGGTTCCCTGGGAGTGATATCCCATGCCCCGCTTGGGAAGCATGGGCGAATGATGGTTGCGCCTACATGAATTGGCCGGAATCCCAAAAAAACGCATCTTTATAGCGTAAAGGAGCCATTAAATGACATTTCAGGACGTCGTGCTGGCATTGCAAAAGTATTGGAGCGACCAGGGTTGTCTAATCGCCCAGCCCTATGATATTGAAAAAGGCGCGGCCACCTTCAATCCGACCACTTTCTTGCGTTCTTTGGGACCGGAACCTTTCAACGCGGCCTTTATCGAGCCCTGCCGACGCCCTACCGACGGCCGTTACGGCGAAAACCCCAACCGCATGCAACATTATTTCCAGTTCCAGGTGATAATGAAGCCTAATCCCGACAATTTCCAGGAACTTTACCTCGGCTCTTTGGAGGCCTTGGGTATCAATGTCGGCGAACATGACATCCGCTTCGTCCATGACGACTGGGAATCCCCCACCCTGGGGGCCTGGGGGCTGGGTTGGGAAGTGTGGTTGGACGGCATGGAGATCACTCAGTTCACCTATTTCCAGCAGGTGGGCGGATACGATCTCAAACCCGTAATGGGCGAAATCACCTACGGCGTGGAGCGTATCTGTACTTATTTGCAAAAAGTCGACAGCGTATACGACATCCGTTATAACGACACTTATACCTACGGGGATATCTACCACCAAAACGAAGTGCAATTCTCGAAGCATAATTTCGAACTTTCCGACGCTTCCCTGCATTTCGAATTATTCAACCGTTTCGAAAAGGAATGCCTCCGACTGTGCGAGGCCGGCGTTCCCGCGCCGGCTTTCGACTATTGCATGAAAGCCAGCCATTCCTTCAACCTGCTCGATGCCCGCGGTGCCATTTCCGTCAATGAAAGGCAGGGGTATATCCTGCGGGTGCGCACTCTGGCCAAAACCGTAGCCGACGCGTGGATTCACAACCGGCAGGAATTGGATCATCCCCTGCTCAAGGTGACCACCAACTCTGCCGGCGAGACCCTCGCGCTCCCGTTGGCCAGGACAGGTAAAATCCCCTCCGACCCTTCCCAAACGGCGCCCCTCCTGGTGGAACTCGGCGTCGAGGAAATGCCGGCGCGGGTGTTCGTCCCCCTGCTCAAGGAGCTGCCTACCCTGGTGCAAAAACATCTGGGAGGTACCCTGCTGGACGCTGAAGACATCCGGATCTTCGCCTCACCCCGGCGCATCACGCTGTCCATCGCCTCGCTCCGCCTGGGACAGCCCGACCGCGACCTCGTCGTCAAAGGCCCCCCCGCGCGCATCGCCAAGGACGAAAAGGGCGCTTGGACCAAGGCCGCACTGGCCTTTGCCGGCAAAAACGGGATAGCGCCCGATGCCTTGCAAATCAAGGAGTCTGAGGGTGGAGAATATCTTTTCGCCTCCGTACACGAAAAAGGCCGCCCCGCCGCCGAAATCCTGGCCGAGGCTTTGCCGCGCGTGTTCAGTGAAATCTCCTGGTACAAAACCATGCGTTGGGGTGAAGGCGAAAAGACGCCTTTCGTGCGCCCAGTGCGTTGGCTTGTCGCCCTGCTGGGCGAAAACGTCATCCCCATGGAATTCGCGGGACATACCGCCTCCAACGAGTCGCGGGGCCACCGGTTTTTGCATCCGGGACCCGTGACAGTGCGCGCCGGAAGAAAAGAGTATCTCGATACCCTGCGCGCCGCGCATGTACTGGTCGATCACGAAGAGCGCCAATCCGTGATCGCCGACCTATGTGGACAAACCGCGAAACAGGCGGGGCTAACCTGGAAGGAAGATCCTCACCTGCTCAACGAAGTAACTTTTCTGGTGGAATTTCCCGTTCCCGTCATCGGTCATTTCCGCGAAGACCTGCTGGCGATTCCCGAAGAAGTGCTCATCTCCGAAATGCGCGAACATCAGAAATATTTCGCCCTTACCCGTGCCGACGGCAAGCTGGCCAACGCCTTCATAGCCGTGTCCAATATGGTATGCGAAGATTACAGCCTGGTGCGCAGCGGAAACGAGAAGGTTATCCACGCGCGCTTCGCCGACGCCGAATTCTTCCTCAAGGAGGATAAGCAAACTCCGCTTTCCGCCAGAAAGGCCGGCCTGGACAAAATCACCTTCCTGGCCGCATTGGGAGCCGAGGGGACCCTGGGCGCCAAGGTACGCCGCATGGAAACCCTGGTGGAGATTCTGGGACGGCATGTGAAGATCGATGCCGACGAAATCAAATCCGCGCGCGAAATCGCTTCCCTCAGCAAATGCGATCTCACCTCTTTGATGGTGGGCGAATTTCCGGAACTGCAAGGAATCATGGGCCGTTACTATGCCCTGGCCGAAGGACTCAACCCCAAGGTGGCCGATGGGTTACGTGATCATTACCTGCCCCGCCATGCAGGCGACAGCCTTCCCCAGGCGACGGAGTCCGCCTTGGCAGGCTTGGCCGACCGCTTCGACAGCCTTATCAGCATGTTCGCAAAAGGGAAAATCCCCACCGGATCCGCCGATCCCTTCGCTTTGCGCCGCGCCTGCGGGTCGGCCATCGCCTTGATACTCTCCCGGAACCTGTCGCTCAACCTCCGCGAATTTTTAAGCGATGCCATCGATACCGCGTACCGCCCCTTTCTTTCCGCCAACGAAGCGGAAGGGTTGTTGGATAAGCTGCTCGATTTTTTCCTGGCCCGCGCCAAACATCTGTTCCAGGAGGAGAAGCGTTCGGAACTTCCCGGCGGTTATGCCTGGGACACCTTCGACGCTGCGGCCCAAGGCATGCGCGGCTGGCATGATTTGTCCGATTTGGCCCAACGTCTCGAAGCCCTGCACCGCTTCCGCGGGCAGGAGGATTTTCCCCGTGTCTCCGAAACCTTCAAACGGGTGTCCAATATCCTGCCGGCCGAAGTGGCGGGTCCTTTGGAAACCGCCCACTTGCGCGAACCTTCGGAGCAAGCCCTTTGGGACGCGCTTCAGGAAGCCGCCAAGCGGTCGGAGACGCTTCTTCTCAACCGGCGCTACGCCGAGGCTCTTCCCTACATCGTTTCTTTGCGGGAACCGGTAAACCGTCTATTCGAAGAGGTCATGGTCAACGATCCGGACGAAGCCATTCGAAAAAACCGTCAGCGCCTGCTTCGGGAAGTCAGAAGCCAGGTTCTCAAATTGGGAGATTTCTCCGCCTTCCAAATCGGCTGACCCTCAGATCTGAACCGCTCCGGGATTCCCGGAGCGTTGCGAGTACGGGGAGGGGTTAGGCGCTCTAGGTCAGGCTGACGGTTTTACCGTTCACCTTATGTTCATCGGTGACGATGAGACCGGAATCGCTGTTGCCCAGGTTCAGATACAGGCCTTTGGGCTGGAGAATCTTCTCGGAGAAGGCTTCGAAAGTGGCGAAGATCTTGTTGTTGAAAATGATGTTGAAGCCGATGGTGGCGAAAAGATACTGGATATAATCCGAGGTGGATACGATGTAGATGTCGCCGCCCTTTTCCTGCACCTTTTTCATATTGTAAATCAGGGCGCCAATGCCTCCCGAGCATAGGAAGTTTACGTCGTCGAGATTGAAGACGATATGCCGACAGCCGGCTTCGATGGACTTCAGGATTTCCCGATCCAGAATCCGGGAGTTTTCCCAGCCTAT
>CAYNXV010000152.1:0-5603 GCA_964401245.1 uncultured Bifidobacteriales bacterium
CAGGGACGATGGACACCTGTGATAGGACCGCATTCCGACAATTGCTCGGCAACGGCTGCGCCATGGAGAAGTGGCTTTGAAGGGCAGGCCTGCTATGCGAGGACGTGCGCGGAGTGGGTCGTAAGTGCCCCGGAGCGCGCGCCCGCAGTATGTAGTGAAGGCGGGTTGAGAGCAAGCGGACGTAGGTGCCAAGCGAAGTTCGCGCCGCTCGAAATCCCAGCCTGAACTACCAGGCCGCCCTGAAAAGTCATTTGGGCGAAGCCCCAAGCGAGCATTTCGAGCGCCGTGCCATGGCGCTTGTTGTAGGAAGTATTGCCGCGCTCTTGCGACGAACCCATGGACGGGTGAGTTGCATCCCAGATTTCCGCCTAATCTTCAAAATAATCGTTGTCAATTTTCTTAAGTTCGAAAACATTGATTGTGGAAACGCCAAGATTATAGTCTATCATCAATTTTGTCAGCATTTGGCCATCTATCAATACGACCTTCGTTTCGTTTCTCGGCGTATAGTCCAAAGCATCTTTTGTAAAACGGGAGGTTGTCATAAAAATGCCTTTCTTGGCTCCTTGACCAGCTAGTGCCCCAACAAATTTCTGAATTTCTGGGCGGCCAACAACGCTGTCGAGCTTCCATTTCTTTGCTTGGATATAGATGATATCAAGGCCTAATTTGTCTTCCTTGATTACCCCGTCAATTCCTTCATCCCCAGTTTTTCCAATGGCTTTGCCAGCTTCTTTTATCGAACCACCATATCCCATTTTCACAAGTAATTCAATTACAAGCTGCTCAAAGAATTCCCATGATTGGTTATAGACCTTCTCCAACAGGTCACTAGCAAGCGAACTTATGATTTTCAAATGAGCCGCTTCAAGGGTTTCTTCGGGGGTAATGCTTTCGTCTTGAATTGACTCTACTGCGGAAGCTATAGGCGTCCCATTTTCACTTTTCTTCTCCTTAAAATCAACAAATTCGGGGAACCGAAGGAGATATTCCGAATCAATTTTATTTGGATTTTCGGCGAGAATGGATAAGCCACGATTCGTAATTTTGTAAACACCTCGTCTTGCATTTTCTACAATACCAGCACGCTTCAAATAGTACAGGGCCCAATTCGTCCTATTCGCCATAACTGTTTGGGCACCGCTTGGCAGGTAAGATTTAATTTCGTCATCCGTTAGGCCAAATGTTTCGCCCATTTTTTCTGTCATTTTCTTTACGGACCATTCAGTACCATCACGGAGAACCAACAGAGCGGGCTTCATTATTGATTGATAGTCTGGTATTGCCATATTCCGCCTTTAAATCAATTCAAAGCTATTTAGAATAAAAATGGTTTCCAAGTAATAGCCGCTCAGGACGAGCGGCGCTTTCTTTTCTGTTGCGCGGCATTATTTCCTACAACTCGCCGTAACCCGCACCTAGATCGTACTACGGCGAGTTGGGATGGTGTAGCCTGCACCTTTTTTCCGCTTTGTCTTTCCGCCCCCCGGGATTTCCAACTGTGATCTCGATATAGATCCAATACTGTTCGAACCCAATGGCCGGGAAAGCTCCCCAGGGAAAACACCCCCCACCCCAAAAAATTCCGGCTATCGATTCGAAGACTCCGCTTCAATTTTACAGCGTCAAGCGCGCGCCCCATTCCCCGCTCCCGGCATTCCTGGTCGGAGCTCCACCCTGTCCTAAATCCCCCGCTGCGACTAACCAATTAACTTGTCAGCCCCCTAGAGCAGGACGTGCGGCAGGGAATGAGCCGAATAGGGGCTTTATTCGGCTCATATATTTCTATTTTTTGAGCCGAATAAGGAGTATAATCAGCTCAAGTCGAGCTTAAAACAGGCCTGGAGGCAAATGTGAAGTATATCTGGGAGCGCAATGGGTGGCCAAATTTTACCTGGGACAGTGTAGCTATCGACCGGAATGCCTATGCGTATGCTCTTGAAGCGGGCAGTCTGGTCGGTGAAATAAAGCATCTGTCGAAGGGCCAGAAATCAGAGGCGCTGATCGACCTGATGGTGGCGGAGGCCGTTAAAACTTCGCAAATCGAGGGTGAAAACTTTGACCGGGCGGATGTACGCTCTTCCATCCGCAACCAGCTTGGCTTGAATGCCATACCGGAACCGGTGCGGGACCCGAAGGCAAATGGCATAGCGGCTCTGATGATTTCCGTGCGGGATCATTTTTCCGAGGATCTGACCGAAGCGCGAATCTGTGAATGGCAGGATAAAATCATCCACGGACATTATGAGCGCACCAGGCATGATGTAGGCCGGTGGCGGACCAATCCGGAACCGATGCGAATTGTCTCGGGAGCAATTGGCAGGGAAAAGATTCATTTTGAAGCGCCTCCGTCCGCACGGGTACCCGACGAAATGAAGCGATTTATCGATTGGTTCAATAGCAGCCGCAATCTTAAAGGCGTTGTGCGAGCAGGCGTGGCGCACTTGTATTTCGAATGCATTCACCCATTTTCCGACGGTAATGGCCGTGTAGGGCGCGCCATAGCGGAAATTGCCTTATCTCAGGAACTGGGACATCCCGCAATATTAAGCCTGTCTGCAACAATTCAAAGTCGGCGGCAAGAATACTACGATGCGCTCAACAAGGCGAGCTTAGGCGATCTGAATATCACCGAATGGCTGGTCTGGTTTACCGGCCTGGTGCTGGACGCGCAGAAACAAGCCAAAGAACAAATCACCTTCGTACTCTCAAAGGCGCGTTTCTGGGATACTTTTACCGACAAGCTTAATGAACGTCAAGCCAAAGTGTTGCAGCGTATGTTGCGCGAGGGTTCCGAAGGCTTCAAAGGCGGCATGAGCGCGCAAAAATACACCGGGATCACGGGATGTTCTAAGGCAACTGCCACCCGCGACCTGAGCGAGCTAATCAAAATAGGCGTTTTCAGAAAGCTGGAAGGCGGTGGCCGTAGCACCCGGTATGAAGTTCTGCTACCTTAGCCGCAAAAAGCGTGAAGGTTACGGCGGAGCGAGTTCGGGGGCTGATGCGGGTGTGCGGTTTCTTTTACTTCTTACTTCCCTTAGCACCAGACTTGCTATTCCGGGGCTTAACCGAAATTCGGCTTTTTTCGGACCGGGCTCTTCTTATTCCCGTCTCTTCCTTAACCAGGTCGATAAGCTTGCCATTCTCTTCGACCAAGAAGGATGTCTTCGTGAATTTTGCGAATTCAAGAGCCTTTTTATGGGCTCGCCGAAAAGCGGCTTCTATGCCCTTTTGAAATGATTGCTCAGCTCTTGCATCAACTCGCACGATTGCCATGCCCCTTTGCAATTAGTTTAGGTTTCTTGGAGGTATTATCATATAGGAGCCAAAGGTCCGCCAAGTCCTTATAGTGGTTACTGAAATTTTCTTGCCCTCTTTGAAAACGGCGAATAATATCCTGTTTAGGGACATTGTGCCCACCCTGCCGCACTCGATTCTTAACCCTTTTTATGGCGAGGCTTGCCGAGGAAATCCGAAGGAAAATAATGATGATGTAGTACCCAGAAGCCTTCCATTCCTTCAGCTTGGTAATATAGGCCAATCCACTCAAAGTGGTTTCGAATGAAAAACATTCTCCTGCCGAAAAATGCATTTGCATTTGGTTCAACATCAATCGGCCGGCTTGGGTTGCAACAGTTTCAGGCTTGAATGGCGATAGCCCCTTCGCAATTAGGTCTGCGTTGATAAAATTTGGGCATTTCGCTTCTTTGTCTAAAAATTCGGTAGCGAATGTTGTTTTCCCTGCTCCGTTTGCCCCTGCAATTACTACCACACGCTTTTGGGGGAATTTGCCGGGAATTCTTTTGTTCATGAATCAATGACCACGTTCAAGAACTTACGCTCTAATTACTTAAATAGGGAGCCACTTACCGGAATCGAACCGATGACCTACTCATTACGAATGAGTCGCTCTACCAACTGAGCTAAAGTGGCGCGAAGAAATGGGAAAAATACCCACTTTTGGCGGAAATCCAACCCGCCCGAGGGGGAACCGCCTTTCGATTCAGCCCCAGGCCAGCCGCAAAACCAGGAAATAGGTTACCACCGTGGCCAGGCTCAGGGTGGAAAACCACAGCAATTTGATTTGCAGGAGAAGGGACAGGCCGTAGCGGTGCACGAAAAACACCAGGCCGACCAGGGGTAGAACCCTCAGCATGGGGGCGTTCACCGAGGCCGTTAAATGGATAAACATGGGAAACAACAGGCAAACCGCCAAAATCCCGGGCAAAATCCGGTCCCGGTAAACCCAGGCGTGGATTCCGGCCACATATCCCATGCCCGCCAATAGCGAGCCCACCCAAATCCAACTGCTCATGGAAGCCCTCTTGGAAGCCTTTACGGAAGCCGGGGAAGCCGACTGGCCGTCCGTCCTTGGTTCATACCCAATAAGTTTTATTTTTAACCCCTCATTGGCAATGTGCAAGTAAAAAGGGAAGCCATTCCTTCGCAAGATGGCTTTCTTAAGGAGGAATAATGGCTGAAATAGCGGGATTGGCGGGCCTCAGGCCCCGGACGGAAGATATCGCCTCTTTTACTGCGCCTCCCTACGACGTGATTAAGGAAGGCTCACCCCTGGAAGCGCGGCTTAAGAGCAACCCGCGTTCCTTCTTCCATGCTACCCTGGGTGACAACCCGGTGGAGACGCTGAACCGCTTCAAGGAAGAAGGGCTGCTGAAGGAAGACCCCGACCCCTGCTATTATGTCTACGAGCAAACTTGGGCAACCGGCAAGCGCCTGGGATTTTTTGCGGCGGTGGAAGTCACTCCCTATTCGCAAAAGCAGATCATCCGTCACGAAAAGACCTTCGACGAAAAGGTGAAGGGGCGCATCGAGGTTACCCGCAAAACCGGCCTTACCCTCGAACCCATTTTCCTGCTCACCCGAGCTTCCATTCAAAGCGTGCTCGAAGAAGTCACACGCACGGATAAACCCGCATACGAGTTCGCCACCGACTTCGGCGGATACAACGACTTGCACGGCATCCAAAACCGCATCTTCCGCATCGAAGAAAATTCCAAAGCGGGCGCGGCCCTGGCGGCTGCGGTGCGGACGCAGCCATTATATATAGCCGATGGACACCATCGCTATCATGCCGCCCTGTTGGGTGGACAAAGCCATGCCATGGCCTACATCGTCGAAAAGGCCGAGATATTGGCCTATAACCGGGTCATTACGGGACGGAAACCCTTCGCCGAAGCCCGCAAAGAACTGAACCTTATTCCTGTCGACGAATTCCGCACGCCCGCCAAGCATGAGTTCTGCCTGTATACGCGCGAAGGTGTGTTCATGCTCAAAGCCGGACGGGTGCCCGAAGACGTGGTGGGTCGCCTGGATTGCAGCATCCTGGAACGCGAATTCTATCCCGCGCTCGATCTCGATCACAGCCTTATCACCCAGAAGAAGCATTTCGACTATTACTCCGAATCGGAGCTGACCGTCATGAAAAGCAAGGTGGATGAAGGCGAATATGAAATCGCCGTCGCGCTTAATCCCGTTTCCCTGGCGGAATTGATGGCCGTCGCGGATGCGGGACTGGACAATCCGGACATCGTCATGCCGGAAAAATCCACCTTCTTCGCGCCCAAGGTTCTTTCCGGTATCAT
>CAYNXV010000152.1:5703-9128 GCA_964401245.1 uncultured Bifidobacteriales bacterium
TCTCCGCCCCCCGCCCCATGCAGTAATTGCCTTTACGCCTTCGAAATGAGGACGTAAAGGCCTTTTTTCCTTTGGCACGCGACTTGCATTCTCATCCCGTTTGGACCCGAAACCATTCGTGGATATATGCAGTTAAAAGACCTGATAGGCATCTCACTCATCTCGCTCTTCCTCTTCCCGGTGGTGCTGGTGGGAATTATGCTCGCCATGGGCGTGGTGCATCTGGAATATGGCGACGGCAAGGACAAGCCGCAAGAAGCTTATTTGCGCACCCACAACGATTATAAAGAGACCGAAGCCGAACAGACCAAAACCTTCCAAGCCTTGCAAATGAAGGAAGAAGCCCTGCGCGCCAAGGAAAGCGAAGTCAATCGCGAAATCGAACGTCTCGAAAATCTCAAGCTCGAAACCATCAAGGCCAAAGAAGAAATAATGGCCAATCGCAAACGCATCGAAGAATTGGTGCAAGATAGCGAAATGCTGCAGTCGAAGAAAATCGCTTCCCTGGCCGAAGTGTACGGCGCCATGCGGCCCGAAGAAGCCGCTCCCATACTGCTCAGCCTGGAAGATGTCATGATTGTCCAAATTCTGCAGAAGATTCCCGAAGCGCGCGCGACCTCCAAGGTAATGGCTGCCATGGCGGCCCTGGACGTAAAGCGTGCCGCCCGTATCACGGAAAAAATGGGTAAAAAGCCCTTAGACGGAAAGGCTGCCAAGGGTCCCGAAAAGAAACCCGGAGCCTAGTCAGGAAGCATGATGTCCCATACCAACGACATATTGAATCTGGTGAAACCCTCCGCGGAGGATTCACGCCAGCCCAAACTTCCGGGCCACGAACCCAAACGTTCCGGACCCGAAGGTTTTTTCCGCAGCTTGCAGGAGAGCCTGCGGCGGAATCAGAGCTCGACCCAAGCCGCCGAAAAAACCCGCGAGCGCGAGCTTCGCGAAAAAGCGGAAGCGAAATCGGCGAGACTGGAAAAACAGAATATACAAGACAAGCCGACTAATGAGACGGCTCCGGTTCGCCAAAAGCAACGCGCATCGACACTGGAATCGGGTCGCGCTTCCGTGGAAGCAGAAAACCGAAAAACCGCCCAGGCCCCGAATAGCAAGGGTGAAAGCCGGAAGACGGCTCCGGAACGAACGGAGCAAGCCGAAAAGCAATCCGATACCGCCATTAAAACCGGGCCTGCAGAAGACGGAAAGGAAATTCCGCAGCGAATATCCGAAATCACGGTTGATTCCGACGAAACGGAAACGAATTTTGAAGCCGATGCCGGCGAGATGTCCGAAGAGGCAAAAGATGTCTTTGCCGACCTGACCGCTCCTTCCGTCTATCAGGAATTGGAAAACCTATTGCGACAATTGGGCCTCGACTTCACGCCCGAGGAAATAAAAAGCCGCGGGTTTCTGCGCAATCTCGAAGCCATGCTGTCCCAGCCCGGCGGACTCGAACGTCTGCGGGTATTGATGAATGAAATCCGTAGCGAAATGCCTCAAAAAGAATCCGCATTACCTGGTTCGGCGAAATCCGATCTTCCAATCCTCTCGACCGCCGACGGTAAGGTGATAGGAAAGGTTTTCGAAGACGGCGCGGAAGCAAAGAATCCCGATGCTTCGGCAGTAATCAAGACTCCCACATTGGCGAACGGTTCACCTCTGACCGGAGAAAAACCGGCTACCGGAACCGAATCGGAACTTTTGGCGAAGGTACAGACGCTTTTGGAGAAATTGACGCGTCCGGCGGATGCCTCTCCCGTGGCCTCTAAATCAGAACCCACATTGCCGCAGCAGCCCGTTTCCCCGTCTTCCGCCATGCCGCGTCCCGGCATAGCCGTTACGGATTCTTCCGGGGCAGTAATGTCGCAGAACGGACCCGCGCTAGACAGGCCGGCGCCGACGGAAGAAATCTCCGATGCATCCGCCACGGTTTCGGTGGTTAAAAAAATATCCGAAACGCCGGCCTTGCAGTCCGCCATCCAAGCCACCAGACCCGAAGGACGGGGCGAGGAACGGGCGCAGCGCCCCACCGAAGGCACACCAGTGGAAGGTTCTCCCCGCGCGGAAGCCGAGGCGGCTCGTCGTCTGTCGGCGGGATTCGAGGAAAATTCTTCCGCTTTCCGTGACGGACGCAACAAACCAGGCGCCGGCGAAACCACCGGAAAAAACCCCGATGCGGGCCTTTCCTCCAGCTCCAATTCGCTGTCGGGACTGGAAAAATCGGCGGCCTCGCAAGCGGTCATGGCCAGACCCTATTCCTCGTTTTCGCATCAGGCCGTGCTTCAGCAGATTACGGGAAAACTCCAGACCCTCACCTTGCAGGGCAAGGAGTCGATTCAAATCCAACTCCGCCCCGACCATCTGGGGCGGGTCGGCATTACCATGGACATCGCCAACGGCGTGCTCAAAGCGCAGATTACCGTGGTGAATGAACAGGTCAAGCAGGCGGTCGAAGGCAACCTCGCCCAATTGCGCGAAACCCTGGAACTCCAGGGCGTGCGCGTCCAACAAATGGACGTCAGCATCAACAATTCGCATCGCAACCTTCTCAATCCCGAAGGACAGAACGCCCAATCCTTTTTCAACAGCCGGCAGCAACGCGGGCAGGGAAAGGACGACGAGAAGGAAGCTCCGGAACGGAAAACCCGGGCGGGCGAAGATACCGGACAACGTTGGGGTTACAATACCCTGGAAATAGTGGCGTGAAATCCGCGGAACCCATGTGAGGAAAGCAATCATGAATCCCATTACCGAAACCGCACCCCTTGACGTCCTCGAAATGCTGAACAAGCAGGTGAAGGAAAGAAAGGTCAGCGCCGACTTTACCAACTCCGGCATCGCTTCCGAAACCGTCGAAGGCGGAGACAACAAACTCTTCCGCGAAGCATCCAAAACCCTGGGGAAGCAGGACTTTCTCAACCTGTTGGTGACCCAGATGCGATTTCAGGATCCCCTGAACCCTTCGGAGAATACGGAATTCGTGGCCCAATTGGCCCAATTTTCCAGTCTCGAAGGCACGCAAAACATCAACAGCTCCATCGAAAAACTCGCCACCAATCTCGAGAAGATGGTGGGCAATCAAAACGCCTCCGCCGAAACCTTATCGAATGCATCCGCCACCTCCTTGATTGGAAAACAGGTCAGGGCCGATTCCGATACCATCAATGTCAGCGCCTACCGTTCCGAGCCCATATCCGTGAACATCCACGCGGAGCAGCCGGGAGCCATCGTCAGTTTCGTAAATGCCAAGGGAGAAGCCATCGCCGCGCTCGAAGTCAAGAATGCGGGCGAAGCCGTAGTCAAATGGAACGGAGTGAAAATGGACGGCACCCCGGCTCCGCTGGGAAACTATACGGTGCGCGTTACATCTCCGGACGGCAAGCAAGACGTGGGATACGCCTATATGGAAGGCACGGCCGAAGCCG
>CAYNXV010000153.1:0-9022 GCA_964401245.1 uncultured Bifidobacteriales bacterium
TAGTGGAGGGGCGCAAGCTCCTTGCGGTTCAATAAGGGAAAGTCCTTTTTGATATCCAGCAATGCCAGGGTGTCCAGCGCGGGCATTTCAGCTCTCCTTTCCGGGCGCCGCCAGATGGCGCATCAAAGGCTCCAGCAGCAACGATTCCAGCCGGCTTCGCAGGGAGGGTGATTGCGCGGATTCCAGCACCTCTTCGATGAACGCCACGGTCAAATAGGTTCTCGCCTGTTGGTCGGTAAGGCCTCGCGCCTGCAGATAAAATAATTGTTCGGCGTCGAGGCGGCCCACGGTGGCTCCATGAGAGCACTTTACGTCATCGGCGAAAATCATCAGCCGGGGCTTGGTATCGGCATGGGCCTCGTCCGAAAGCATGAGATTGTTGATAAGCTGCGAAGCGTTGGTTTGCTGCGCGGCTTGGGCCACATGGATGGTTCCGTTCACGCTCGAGCGCGATTGCTCCGCCACCACGTTTTTGAATTGCTGGCGGCTGGTGCAATGGGGCGCCAGGTGGTTTATCTGCGCCAGGTTATGGGATTGCCTTTTGCCTGCGGCGGCGGTTACGCATTTCAATTCCAAATCGGAGCCTTCGCCCGCCAAGTCGAAGGAAAAGACGCGCCGGGTAAGGCGCGAACCGGGCGATGCGCTCAGGGCGAAGAAACGGCTGTCGCGTTCGAGCCTTCCCTGCAATTTGCACATGTGCAGATTTTCGTCATGGGCGTTTTCGGCCTGCTGCCAGTGAAGGGATGCGCCGGACCGCAAATCGCAGCGTACGGAAAAATTGTCCATGCGCGCCGGTTGCGCCTTTCCCTCGGAACCCGCCGTTAAAAACGTGAACCGCGATTCCGATAGGGAGCCGGCGGAGATGAAAATCACCGCGTCGGTGCGCGAGGCGGGGGAGGCCGCATAAGCCAGTATCTGTAAGGGCGAAGCGGATTTCCATCCGGAGGGGATGCCGATGCGCAGCGGCGATTCGCAGCGGCTCAGCGCCAAAGCGCTCAACGGGTCCTCTTCGTCGGTTTCCTCGAAGGGGCGTAGAAAGTCCCCGACCTCGGAGTCTGCGAGGGCCGACAAATCGCCGACATCCAACCCCTGGGGGGGGCGCGATAGGGACTGGATATATCGCCCGTCCACCAGCACGAGATAGGCCTCCCGCGATTCGGGCAGAATATGCTTTTCGACTTCCTCATGCGAAGGGAGGTTCCGGTTTCCGGGAAAGGCGGAAGCATCCGGCACCAGAAAGGGCGCTATATCGCCGGTGCGGATATAATTGAATTCTTCGGATTTGGAATGAGGCGCTCCCAACCGCGCATAAGCACGTTGGGCCCGGTCGCGGAATTCCCGCCAGGCCGGGGAGTCCGTGTCGGAAGCCGACGACGAAGGGGCGGGAACGGTATAGTTACGCCCTGTCATAACCCATTTCCTCTACCTCGAAAGCCAGTTCCTTGCTTCCGGATTGTACGATGAGGCCCCGATTGAGAATATGCACGAAATCGGGTTGCACGTAGTCGAGCAGGCGTTGGTAATGCGTGATAAGAATTACGGCATTTTCGGGATTGCGCAGACGGTTGATGCCGCCGGCCACCACTTTCAAGGCGTCCACATCGAGTCCCGAATCCGTTTCGTCCAGCACGGCCAGCGATGGCTCAAGCACTGCCATTTGCAATATTTCGTTGCGCTTTTTCTCTCCGCCCGAAAAGCCCTCGTTGATGGCCCTTTCCTTGAACCGCTTGTCCATGGTCAAAAGCGCCATCTTTTCGTCGAGGAATTCGTCGAAGTCTAGGGGATCGAGCTCTTCCAATCCCTTGTCGCGCCGCCGCGAATTGTAGGCCGCCCGCAGGAATTCGGCGTTGTTCACGCCGGGCACTTCCACCGGATATTGGAATCCCAGGAACAGGCCCTTGCGCGCCCGCACATCGGCGTCGAGGGCCAGCAAGTCTTCGCCGTTGAAAAGCACTTTGCCCGCGGTGACCTGATAGTCGGGATGTCCCGCGAGAATTTTTGACAGGGTGCTTTTGCCGGAGCCGTTGGGTCCCATGATGGCATGGGTTTCGCCTTTGTTGACCTTGAGCGAAATTCCCTTAAGGATTTCGGTGCCTGCGACCGAGGCGTGAATATCGATGATCTCGAGCATGAATCCGTCCATTGGTTGACGCGGCCTGTGCCGCCATGACTGTAATTGTTTTCCGTACTAGTTTCGGCGCGCCGAAAACCGGACCTCAGCCTACGCTGTTTTCCAGTTTGAGCGCGAGCAGTTTCTGGGCCTCCACCGCGAACTCCATGGGCAATTGCTTGAACACTTCCTTGCAAAAACCGTTGATGATCATGGAGATGGCTTCTTCGCGGGGAATGCCCCGCGATTGGAAATAGAAAAGCTGGTCCTCGCTGATTTTGGAAGTGGACGCTTCGTGCTCCACCTGGCTGCTCCGGTTGGCGGCCTCGATATAGGGAAAGGTATGCGCGCCGCATTGGTTTCCCACCAGCATGCTGTCGCATTGCGAATAATTGCGCGCGCCCGTGGCGTTCTTGGCGATGCGCACCAATCCCCGGTAACTGTTATTGCTCCGGTCCGCCGAAATCCCCTTGGATATGATGCTGGAGCGCGTGTTCTTGCCCAGATGCACCATCTTGGTTCCGGTGTCGGCTTGCATCAGTCCGTTGGTCAGGGCCACCGAATAGAATTCGCCCACCGAACCGTCTCCCACCAGAATGCAGCTGGGGTATTTCCACGTAATGGCGGATCCGGTTTCCACCTGGGTCCACGAAATTTTGGAATTGCGGCCGAGGCATTTGCCCCGTTTGGTCACAAAATTATAGATGCCGCCCTTGCCGGTTTCGGGATCCCCCGAATACCAGTTCTGCACCGTGCTGTATTTGATTTCGGCGTTTTCCTTGGTCACCAGTTCCACCACCGCGGCATGCAATTGGTTGGTGTCGAATTGGGGAGCGGTGCAGCCTTCGAGATAGGAGACATAGGCGTCTTCGGCGCAAATGATGAGGGTGCGCTCGAATTGCCCCGACTCTTCGGTATTGATGCGGAAATAGGTGGAGAGTTCCAACGGACATTTGACCCCGGGAGGCACGTAGACGAAGGAACCGTCGGTGAAGACGGCGGAGTTGAGCGCGGCGAAATAATTGTCGCCCACGGGCACCACCGAGCCCATGTATTCCTCCACCAGTTCGGGATATTCCCGCACCGCTTCGGAAAAAGAGCAGAATATGACTCCGTATTCCAGGAGCTTTTTCTTATGCGTGGTGGCAACGCTGACGCTGTCGAAAACCGCATCCACCGCGACATTGGCCAATTTTTTCTGTTCATCCAGAGGAATGCCCAGACGCTCGAAGGTTTTCAAGATTTCCGGATCCACTTCGTCCAGACTTTCCAGTTCCGGCTTTTTTTTCGGCTGGGCGAAATACTGGATTTGCTGATAATCGATGGGCGGATAATGCACGTTGGGCCAATGCGGCTCCTTCATGGTCAGCCACTTGGCATAGGCCTTGAGCCGGAATTCCAACATGAAGGCGGGTTCTTCCTTCTTGGCCGAAATGGCGCGGATGATATCTTCGCTCAAGCCCCGTCCGAAGCTTTCCATCTCCACATTGGTGGTGAAACCGTATTTATATTCGCCGCGGCTATAGGGATTTTCCGGCTTTTCGGGGGAAGCGGCTTTTGATGGGGATTCCTGCATGATGACTTTCCGATGGGGGGCGCGCCTAAGGCAGCGGCACCACCTGCATCTCCCGGTAGATTTCGCGTCTTAAAGTGTCTTCGATAAAGGCCAGCGTGGCCCCCGTGGCCGAACCGCATCCGCCGCAGGCGCCTTCGTATTTCACGAACAGCTTGGCGCCGGCTTCCAAATCCAGGATTTGCATGTCGCCGCCGTCCATGTTGAGTCCGGGCCTCACGTCGCGGGTCAGGACTTCGTCGATAAGCCTGATTTGTTCCTCTTTGTCTTTTCCCAGCCATTCGGTGTCGGCCGCCGTGAGATCTTCGAATCCCTTTCGTTGGGGCCTGGAGGCTTCGCTTTCCTTCATCTGAATTGAGACGAGCGCCAAAGCTTTGGCGGGAGGATAGACTTCGCCGACCTGGTTCAATAAACCGATTAGCGACCCGAAGGCCTGCTGCTTGTCTCCCGCCACCGCCGGTAGGCTGGGTTCGTCGCGGAGCATTTCTTCCATTTGTTCAATGCTGAGGCCCTGGGCCGTTTCCACCTTCATTCCCTTGACCAGCGAACTCAGCGCTTCGCCCATGGCCACCGACACCGGACCTCCATAAGAGAAGAATTTGGCGTCGTAGATGAGGTCGGTTTGGGGATCCACCATCCAGTAAATCTTGATGTCCTTGTACTTGGCGGTAACCAAAGCCAAACCCTTGGCGGTGGCGTCTTCGGTGAAAAAGGCACCCCGATGCTTGGGTTGGGATGACAACTGGGTGATTTTGCGACTGAAGGCGGGTTTTTCTTCCATATTGGATGCCGTACCCCCCTTTTGGGAAGAGGATTCGGGGGAGAGCGAGTTCATAATTTCCGGCGGCATTTGGGCCTTTTTTTGCAATTCTGGAAACCTATTTAGCTAAAATAACAAATTGCCTACAAGTTTAGTGGATAATTCGGGTGACAGGAGCTTTCCCGAAAGGATAAATCAGGGATACTTGAGGTCGAAGCGGCGCTGAAGGTCAAAGCTGTCGCTAAGTGGCTTAAAAAGCTAAAATGAGGAAACAGGAGAATTTCAGATGAGCGAAAGAGCGGGACGGCGGACAATTGCCTCGATTCTCAAGAACGGGGAAAGCGGCAAACAGGTCACGGTCAAGGGGTGGGTGAGAACCCGCCGCGATTCCAAGGGGGGATTCTCCTTTTTGGAATTGAATGACGGATCTTGTCTGCAAAACCTTCAGGTGGTGGCGCCGGCGGACTTGGCCAATTATGCCTCGGAAGTCGTTCGCATCCATCAAGGCGCTTCAGTGTCTGTAGAGGGTAAAATCGCCCTATCGGAAGGAAAGAAGCAGGGAGTCGAAATCCAGGCGGAAAAGGTGAGCATTCTGGGAGCCAGCGATGCCCAGCTCTATCCCATCGGCAAACAGAAAATGAGTTTCGAATACTTGCGGGAGGTAGCGCATCTGCGGGGGAGAACCAATACCTTCGGCGCGGTCGCCCGGGTCCGCAACGTGCTTGCTTCCGCCGTCCATGAGTTTTTCCAGACTCGCGGCTTTTTATGGATTCACACTCCCATCATCACCGCCAACGACGCCGAAGGCGCGGGAAAAACCTTTCAGGTCACCACTTTGGACCTAGAAAAACCTCCCCGTAACGATGCGGGCATCGATTATGCCGCCGACTTTTTCGGACAGAAGGCCAATCTTACGGTGAGCGGGCAATTGGAGGCGGAGAGCTATGCGCTCAGTCTGGGCGATGTCTATACCTTCGGGCCCACCTTCCGGGCGGAGAATTCGCATACCTCCCGTCACCTATCCGAATTCTGGATGGTCGAACCGGAAATGGCCTTCGCCGATTTGGACGACGACATCGAATTGGCGGAAAGTTTTCTCAAATTCCTTTTCCGCACCGTGCTCGAAAAATGCCCCGAAGATCTGGAATTCTTCCGGCAGCGCATCGACCCCACGGTGGTGGATACCTTGACCGCCATCGCAGCCCAGGATTTCCAGAGGCTGACCTATACCGAAGCCATATCCATTCTGGAAAAGGAGGCGGGACGATTCCAGTTTCCGGTGCGTTGGGGAGTCGATTTGCAATCGGAGCATGAACGGTTCCTAACCGAAGAGGTGTTCAAGGTTCCCGTGGTGCTTACCGATTATCCCAAAGGCATCAAGGCCTTTTACATGAAGCTGAACGACGACGCCGAAACGGTGCGGGCCATGGATGTGCTGGTTCCCAAAATCGGGGAAATCATCGGCGGGTCGCAGCGCGAAGAGAGGGAGGAGGTGCTGTTAAGCCGGATGGCCGAGTCTTCCATCCCCCTGGAGGGCCTGGATTGGTACCTCGACTTGCGGCGCTTCGGATCCGTTCCCCATGCGGGATTCGGATTGGGGTTCGAAAGACTTGTTCAATTCGTAACGGGAATGACGAATATACGCGACGTGATTCCGTTCCCGCGCACTCCCGGCCACCTCCGGTACTGAGAGAGCCGACGGAACGGGGTTCTACGACCCGCTTACCAGGCTTCGGGAACCTTCACCAGGCGCTTCTCCTCCATGAAGCCGATGATCAAGGGAATGATCAACAGGGGAGCCGCCAGGCTCATGGTGATGCCTATGAGGGCGGTGAATCCCAGCGACGCCAGTCCCGCGTGATCCGAAAAGGTGAAGCCGACGAAAGCCGCGATTCCCACCAGCGAGGCGACGGAAATGATTTCCCCGGTTCTCCGTAATACGAAGAAAAGCGATCCCTTGCCTTCTTCCACATAGCGGTGGTAAAGGTGCACGCTGTTGTTGATGCCCAGGCCCAGCATGGCGGGAAAGGCCATCAGGTTGTAATAGTTCAGCCGCATGTCGGCCCATTTCATGATGCCCAGGGTCCAGAGGACGCTGAACAGCACGGGCGCTACGATGACCACGGCCCCTTTGAAGGAACGCGTGTCCACGAAGGACAGCAGGAACACGGTCAAAAGCGCCAGCATGGCGGCCTTGGCGGTGTCCGGAATGATCAGCTTCAATAAATCCGCCTGCACCACGGGCGTACCCGAGGCGTGATAGGTGGTGTCGGCCAAGGGAATTTCCCTTACGTCTTCGGCGAAGGCTATCAGATTCCATCCCTTACGCAGGTCGAGGGAGGGAAAGATGAAGGTGAATTCGCCGGATTCGGAGTCGCGGCCCAGGAATTTCCGCCGATAGATTTCCGGCAAATCCCCGATCCCGAGTTTTCGCACGTCCCAGCTCTCCCGCAATTTGATCAGGTTGCCGCGAAGAGGTTCGCGGGCTTTTTCGATCATTTCCGGATTGACGGCCGATTTGATTTTGGCGATCAACGCGAGTTTTTCCTCCTGATCGGCGGGAAGCAGATCCGACAGCGTCATCACCGTCTGGATGGTGGGGGTCAGGGTGTCGCCCGTCCGATAGGCGCGAATCCAATCGGCTACCTTCTGGGCCTCCGCGTGATTAGGGGTCATCACCACCGCGGGCGGAGCGAGTTGTTCTCCCGCGCGTTGCAGTAGGCTGTCGGCTACCATATCCCGACCGGTGAAGGATAATTTATCGAAGTTGAATTCGAAACGGGTCTGGATTCCCTGGATGCAAGCTACCAGGGTAACGGCGGCAACGGCGGCCGCATGGAGTTTCCAGTAAGGGTACGGCCGGCTTTTGAACAGATTGAAGTTATACTGGGTTTTTCCGAAAACCGGAATCAATCCCGCGGGTTCGGCGATAATCAGGATGCAGGGAAACACCACCAGGCAGGCCACCAGCGTACAGAGCATTCCCATGGCCGCCATCCAACCGAATTCGGCGAAACCTTTGAAGTCCGTGACCAGCAAGGTCAGGAAGGCTCCGGCGCTCACCAGCACGCTCGTGGTAATGGCGGGGCCGGTTTCCAGAATGATGGTTTCGAAGGCCACTGGCGCGCTGAAACGCTTCAGTCTTTCTTCCCGGTACCTGGCGAGTAAATGGAGCGAGGCGTCCAATCCCAGGCCCACCAATACGAATCCCAAAGAGGCCGAGATGACCGATAGATGGCCGATGGTCGCATAGGTCAATCCCAGGGTCCAAATCACCGCCATCAACAAAGGAATGCCGGCCAGCAAGGCCCCCAGGGGGATACGGATGAAATACAGGAAGAGAAACAGGGCCACCAGGACCAGGGACCGTTTGCCGGAGGTGATGATTCCCGAATAGAGCCTTCCGTCGTCGCGGATGTTTTTGATTACGTCTCCCGAATAATGGATTTGCAGGCCCAGGGGCGCGGACATCCGCAATTGTTCGGCCACTTTCTTGACGTCGGCGAAAAAGGTCCGGCTGCGCTGGATATCGGTAATGTTGAATCCGGGGAACACGCGCAAGACCATGATTTTACCGTCGGGGGTGCCGAGATATTCCTGCAGGCGCGAAAAATATTTCCGTTCCAGGTCTTCGAAGTCGGTGGCTTCCCAGGAATTCCGCCTCTCCTCTTCGTCGAGGAGGTTGATGATGAGCGGGTTGTGTTTTTTTTCGCTCAGCCAGAAGCCGGTTTCCACCCTATGCGCCACTTCCTCCAGGTCCGCGAGACTGATGTAGAGGAGTTTATGCTGTCGATAGAAGTCGGCCTCGGTGCGGAATTCCACGAAATTGACATCGGGATGCGTCCGCAAGTGCTCTTGAAAAAAATGCACGGCCCTTTTATTCTCCTCCGGGTCGTCGGAGCTTATGACGATGGAAAGGTTGCCGAGTCCGCCGAACTTATCCTCGATGCGATGGAGCAGTTCCACGCTCCGGAAATTCGCGGGGAGAAGATCGCTGAAAGCCGTTTTTATATTTAGCTTGCCAATTTGAACCAGGCCCCAAAGGGTGGCCAGGCAGGCAATTACCAGAACCGTACGAGGCCGGCTGTGCAAGAGGCGGAATACCTTGCAGATTATTGTGAACACTCGGGGATCTCGTTGTTATTGCGAGTTAAAATAGTTTGTGACGGCCGATTTAACCAATGACCCCGAGGACTCACCGGTCCCGGCGCGCAAGAGTCTCCATCTCTTCGATGTGGATGAAACCTTATTGGTGACTCCCGCCCGGATTCGCGTTTGCGACGCGGAGGGAATCATCATCCGCGAGCTTTCCACCTCCGAATTCACCGGATATCGGCTCGCTCCTGGTGAATCCTTCGATTTCGGGCAATTCTCGGACGTTGGCATCCTTTCGCGGGGAATAGTCGTGAAATACACGCGCGAAATCATCGAATCCATCGTGGGCCGGGGGAGACGGAGCCGATTCGGTATCCTCACGGCGCGTCCGCATAAGCAAGGCCACGCCGCGTTTCTCATCCGATTGTTCCGCAGCCTTTTCGGGATTCAGCTGCGCAAGGATTTGATTTTCACGGTTTCGGAT
>CAYNXV010000154.1:0-9003 GCA_964401245.1 uncultured Bifidobacteriales bacterium
CGGGTCGGATAACATGATCCCCCAGCAAAGTTTGGAGTTCATTCAAATACCTTCGGACCGGCCCACCCTGGTTGCGGGCAAATCCGGTTCCACGGATGGAGGGGAACAGAAACAGGCCGGGAGCGAGGATTTCCAACGCATTAAGCGTCTGCTGGAAAACTTTCTCATGACCAAAGGAATGCTCGGCCGCGTTAACATTGAAATTGAATCGCGAGGCCTCGTCATCAGCTTGAAGGAGGCCGGATTTTTCGAGTCGGGTAGGGCTGATTTGAAGATGGAAGGCCAAGAGGTTTTCCAAGAACTTGCGGCGCATTTCAAGGAGTACCGCAATCCCATCCGGGTGGAAGGCCATAGCGACAACGTTCCTATGAAGTCGGCCCTTTACCCTTCCAATTGGGAGCTTTCGACCACGCGCGCAACCAATGTGGTAAAACTTCTGGTGCGCGAATACGGAATCGACGCCAATAAAATTTCCGCCACCGGCTACGGAGAATTCCGCCCCATTTCGGACAACGATTCCGAAGGGGGGCGGGCGCGTAACCGGCGCGTCGACCTGGTCATCCTTTCGGGATTGGGCGAAGTGGGCGAACCCCAGGTGAGCGATGTCCGATAAGGTCCCGCTTCTCTAGCGCCGGGTTTCAGGCGGGCGCCGCTACCAACCACTGAGCCAATTTTATTCCCATGAAATAAAGGACCAAGCCTAATGGCACCTGCATGGCCGCCACCAGCAATAGGCCGTAATGTCGGGTGGCGAGCAATTCGAAGAGGTCCTTGCTGAAGGCGCTGAAAGTCGTAAAGGCTCCTAGAAACCCCGCCCCCACGGGACCAACCACCCCCTGCAGAAACGGAACACGACTCGAAGTGAAAATCATGCAGAAGCCCAGGGCGAACGACCCTAGGGAGTTCACCGACAAGGTGGCCCAGAAAACCGGCAGGTTTTGCAACACACAAATGCGGTAAACACCTATTCGGCAAAAGGCGCCTGCGGCCGCCGCCAAGCCGGTAAAGACCAAAATTTTGCCCATACTCCGCAAAATTAACACTTGGCGCAGACTCGCGTGCCCGGCTATCGCGTATTTTTTTACTCTATTGCTCAATCGGCGGGCACGGTCCCGACGTGTTGCCAGGAAGTCGGTAGGAGGTATCATGCGAAATCGAATGAAGTGGTTGGTTGGAATAGTAGGAGTGGCGTTGCTGATGGGTTGCGCAAACCGGGCGGGGACGGGCGGTCTCATCGGAGCGGGCGCGGGAGGAGTGCTGGGCGGATTGATCGGAAAAAGGTCCGGCAATACCGCGGCCGGCGCCATCATCGGCGCGGCCATTGGCGGATCGGCGGGAGCTTCCATCGGGCATTATATGGACAGGCAAGCCGCCGAACTCCAGAAAGACCTGAAAAACGCCAAGGTGGAGCGCGTCGGCGAGGGCATTAAAATCACCTTTCAATCCGGCATCCTTTTCGATATCAACTCCTTTGACCTCCGCAACGAGGCTCAAAGTAATCTGGCCGAGCTCGCCAAGGTGTTGAACAAGTATCCCGATACTGAAATCATGGTGCAAGGCCATACGGATTCCACCGGCACCGAATCGCATAACCAAAAGCTGTCGGAAAACCGCGCCGGCTCGGTATCGAGTCACATCAAAAGCCGCGGAGTCAAAAGCGGCCGCATCACGGTTTCGGGTTTCGGTGAAAGCAATCCCGTCGCCGACAACGGCACCGCCGCGGGACGGCAGGCCAATCGGCGCGTCGAAGTGGCCATTTGGGCCAATGACAAGCTGAAAAAGGCCGCGAAAGACGGTAAGCAGATTTAATCCCCCCCGCCCGTTCGTCCATCCGGGTTGTTTCGGCGCCGATGCGAAAAATGCATATTACCGGAAACCTGAAGCGATGAACGGGAACGCGAATGGGCCTACTCCTCGAGGATTTACAACAGCCGGGGATGGAATTCAAGGAAACCCATATTTCGCGCGTCTTGATTGGGGCGCGTGAAGTCTGGAAACTGAAGAAGCCCGTCTCGCTGGGATTCCTGGATTTCTCCACCTCCGAAAAACGTCGAGCCGCCTGCGAAGCCGAGGTGGTGTTGAACCGCAGATTGGCTCCCGAAGCGTATCTGGGCGTTATACCCGTGACCCGGGACGATCAGGGGCGCCATGCCTTTGCCGGAAAGGGTGAGGTCGTCGATTGGGCTGTGCTGATGCGACGTCTGCCGGAATCGCATCGGCTTGACCGTCGCCTCGCATCCGGCCGCCTGGATGATTCCCAACTCGAAGCCCTGGCCGTCAAACTGGCGAATTTCCACGCGGAGGCCCGCTGCGACGCCCATACCGCGCAATTCGGAACCATCGAGGCTATCGCCTACAATGTGCGCGAGAATTTCGACCAGGTGCGTGAGAAATTACCCCTGATCCGATCCCAACCGGAGGCGCACGCATTGGAGGAGTTGCAAAACTCCTTTCTGAATCGACATGCGGCGTTGTTTGCCGAGCGCATACAAAGGGGACGGGTGCGCGACGGCCATGGCGACCTACGGCTGGGCCAGATATACCTCGATGATGACGGCGATGCCACCATACTTGATTGCATCGAATTCAATGAACGCTTCCGTTTCGGCGATGTCGCGGGCGATGTCGGTTTTTTATCGATGGATCTGGCCGCCCATGGCTACCCCAGGCAGGCCGAAATCTTACTGGCCGCCTACGCCCAAGCCGCGCAGGATTTCGATTTGTACCGGCTAATCGATTTCTATCAAAGTTATCGTGCCTGCGTGCGGGGCAAAGTCGCTTTGCTCACCGCCGCCGATACGGACATACCGGCCGAAGCAAGAAGCCGCGCCGAAGAGGAGGCCCGCCGCTATTACCATCTGGCCCTGTCGTTTCTGCAGCGCTCACCGCCGACTCCGGTGCTGGTGACCGTTGGCGGACTCATCGCATCGGGAAAGAGCACCGTGGCCGCCGGCTTGGGAAGGAAAATGGCGGCGCCGGTGATAAGCAGCGACCGAACGCGCAAGTTTCTATGGGGAACCGCGCCGACACAACCGCTATCGGAGGAGGGTTACTCTTTTGACGCCACCGAACAGGTATACCGGGAGGTTTTCCGGCTGGCGCAAACGGTTTTATCCACCGGACGTCCGGTAATCATCGACGCTACTTTCCGCGCGCGATCCCAGCGACGGGCGGCGCGCGACCTCGCATTGTCGCTGAAAGTCCCTTTTCTCTTTATCGAATGCCGGGCCGACACGAAAACCTTGAGGCGGAGACTGAAGGAGCGGGTGGGCCGGACCGGCGTGAGCGATGCCCGCGAAGAGTTGCTGGACGGCTTCATGCAGGGTTGGGAGCCTGTAGAAGAAACAGGGGATTTGGAACATTTGATTTTGGATACCGACAGCCCACCTGAGGAGACGCAGTCCCGGCTCAGGGAGTATTTTCCCGACCGTCTCGGCTCAGGGAAATAGCCGGATTTTATACCCGCCATCCCGTGGGAAATGCTCGGGAAGCTTACGAAACCGCTCCTTTCGCCATAGGAAGGAGCGCGCTTTTAGGGGAAATGGGAAGCGAAGCCGATCCGGCCTTCATGAACCCCAGGGAATGGGATTCCAGGGCCACAATCATTTCCCGCTTTCTCGCCGAGGTGATGCGGCTTATATGGTAGCGACTCTCGCAGAAGTCGATTTGTTTTTTGGCGAGCAATTTCTCCCGATATTCCGTGATTCCCATCAGGCGGCGGGCGGGATTCCCCGCCCAAATCTCGTTGTCGGGCACATGCCCCGACAACACCGCTCCCGCTCCCAACACGCTGTTTCTACCCACGGAAGAATCGGGAAGGATTACCGCGTTGGCGCCGATGAAGCAATTGCGCTTGAGGCGGATGAGTCCCACCTTGGTTTTACCGATGATTTTAAGCGAACTGGCGTCATGCGCGAAAAGCCGGACGCAAGGCCCGAACAACACTCCATCTTCGATGGTGATCAGAAAACAATGCGCCGGATCCAGGAAGAAGCCGTCGTTCAAATAGACGTTTTTACCCAGCTTGAGACCGCGCCTGACAAGCATACGGAGATATTTCTCCCGGCGGAATCTGCGCATGGCGTGAAGGGCGTTCCACATGGCTGGTGATTAAAAAACCATCGGGGAGGCTGCATGTCAAGCGTCTTGCGACCTCGAAGAAGCTGAAAAAGTCTGGTCGAAAAATACCTTTACCCTGATTGCGCACCCGCGACGGGATTCCTACCTTTGGTCCCCTATGCCTGCGATTCGAACCCTGCTCCTGTTTGCACTGATGGGCCTGCTTATGTGGAGTTGCGACACCTCCTGGGAATGGGTGGCCCCCGAAGGTGTGGAAGAACCCGAACCGCAGGACCCCGATTCGCTTCAGGACAGCGCTTCGGCTTCGGTGGACCGCTTCTGCCCGGATACGCGCGACACATCCGAATTCGATTCCACGACCGCGATGGAAGCCTTGTCTGCCCTGCTGAATAAACAGGCCCCACCGTATTCCGGAACCCCTTACGCGGGAGACAGCCTCCGCCTGGATTCGACGGCGGGAATAACCGTGCTGTATTTCTGGGCCACCTGGTGCGATGTTTCCCATACGATCAGGCCTATCGTAAACAAAATCGCCGAGGAATGGAGTCCGATTAGCGGCGGAGACTCGGTTTCCTTCTTCGGAGTCAACCATGAACCGCTACCGGGCCTTAAAAATTTCGCGAGGCAATACCCCCTTTCCTTTCCCGCCCTCCACGACGACTCGGCAACAATCCACCGGGATTTTTCCGTGCGCGCTTTTCCGACACTGGTGCTGATTAAAGGCCATACCGTGGTAGGCACGTTGGCCCTGGGGTTCACCGAGGCGCAACTCCGCTCGGCCATTTCGGCGGCGGGACAGGCGCAACCCGCTCCCGCCGACGCTCCGTAAGCGGAACCAAGGTTCCCGCCGGCGCGGGAGGATTTTCACCGCGTGTAAATGAACAGGAAAGTCATTCCCATGGGAAGCAGGACGAGCCCGGAAACCATGAAAATCAGGTAATACACATAGCAGCATTCCCGCACCTTGCGTCCCACCAGCAAATGCAGAAGGAACAGCAGTCCGGCGCAACCCACCGCCGCCCGGGTAATGAAGGCATGCAGGGCGAATCCCCCTTCGGCGCTCCGGAAAGCAGCCGGAAGGTTCAGGCCGAAGCAGCTTTCGGAGCTGACGAAACCCAGCGCCATGGGGATGGCGCACAAAGCCAATAGCGGAAATGCCACGGCAAACGTGAAGTACATGACGGATTGATTACGGTTGAATGTGTGGTTGTACGTCATAGTCGGTTCGATCCCCTTTATTTTGCGGCATGGAACCGATCGGAGGCAAGTAAATATGCGATGGTAAGCACAAAAAATATCCGCTCCGCCGGCCTGACCATCGACGGCTCCGCTCGCCGGGTGACCGAGCCGAGGGTTCGGTTACCATGTCCAGTGGTGGAACCGGAAGGTACGGACCGGGCCGTTCCCGGAATCGGGAAGGGCCCGATTCTCCCTGTTGCCCGATCCCTACAGGGCCATTTCCGGTTATTCCCGCGCCGGGAATTCCCTGGGGAAAATTGGGAATTGTGGCCGTAAATATGGTTTTTAGAGTAAACTAGGTGGGTCAAATGGCTAAAATCAACCCAAATCCCGGCACCCGGCTCCGCGAAGCGATGCGCCGGGAACAACCCTTGCAGGTGGCGGGTACGCCCAATGCCTTCTGCGCCCTCATGGCCAAGGACTCCGGGTTCAAGGCCCTCTACCTGTCGGGCGCCGGGGTGGCCAACATCTCCTATGGCCTTCCCGACCTGGGCATCACCACCCTGGACAATGTGCTGGAGGATTGCCGCCGCATCACCGGGTCGGTAGACCTGCCCCTGCTGGTGGATGCCGACACCGGCTTCGGGGGGGCTTTTTCCCTGGCCCGCACGGTCCGGGAATTGGAGCGGGCCGGTGCGGCGGGAATGCACATCGAAGACCAGGTCCAGCAGAAACGCTGCGGACATCGTCCGGGCAAGCGGCTCGTATCCGTGGCGGAAATGACGGATCGCATCAAAGCGGCCGTGGACGCGCGGGCAGGAAGCAGTTTCGTGATCATGGCCCGCACCGACGCCTTGGCCGACGAGGGATTGCACCGAGCCTTGGAGCGCGCCCAGGCTTATAAGGACGCCGGGGCCGACATGATTTTTCCCGAAGCCGTTGCATCTCTCGATCAGTACCGGGCCTTCACGGCGCTGGCGCTTCCCGTGCTGGCCAACATCACCGAATTCGGCCGGAGCCCTCTTTTCGAACGTCGGGAATTGGGCGAGGCGGGAGTAAGCCTCATACTCTATCCCCTTACCGCGGCCCGAGCCATGCACAAAGCGGCGCAGGAGATGTACGGATTGCTGCGCCAAGCCGGAACGCAAAAAGATGGTCTCGCGAAAATGCAAACCCGTGATGAATTGTATCGGCTGCTCGATTACTCCGCCTATGAACGCAAACTGGATGCGCTATTTGGAAATGATGCGTCCGGCAATGCGAAAAAGTAGGTTAAGGGGTAAGGAGGTAGGCATGAAGGAAACGAAGACGGCGAAAAAGCCCAAAGCGGGAGGATTGGCGGGAGTAGTGGCGGGAAACTCCTCGATATGCACGGTGGGTCTCGAGGGACAGGGCCTCACTTATCGCGGTTATTCCATTCATGATTTGGCCGAGCGCAGCAATTTTGAAGAGGTAGCTTGGCTACTGACCCGGGGCGAACTTCCCGGTCCCGGCGACTTCAAAAATTACCGTGCCCGGCTCGCGACGCTGCGTGATTTGCCCCCACCGCTCAAGGAAACCCTGCTCCGCCTGCCGAAAGACGCTCATCCCATGGATGTGATTCGCACCGGCTGCTCCTTACTGGGCTGCATCGAACCCGAATCCGCCTCCAATCCCGCCTTGCAAGTGGCGGATAGGCTTATCGCCTGTGTCCCGAGCATGCTTCTTTACTGGTGGCAACACCATCAGGGAGGACCCGCGCCTCAGTTGGAGGAGAGAATCGGCTCTACGGCGCATTTTTTTCTCAAAGGCCTGAGCGGTAAGGCCCCGTCCGAAAGTGCTACCCGTTGCCTCGATGTTTCCCTGATTCTCTACGCCGAACACGAGTTCAACGCCTCCACCTTCACGGCCCGGACCATAGCCAGCACCCTTTCGGATTTTTACTCGGCCATAACCGGCGCCATCGGTGCTTTACGCGGACCCCTGCACGGAGGGGCCAACGAGGCCGCCATGGAACTCATCCGGCAATTCAGCGAGCCCAACGAAGCCGAAAAAGGGTTGCGCGAAAAATTGAAGAAAAAAGAAAAAATCATGGGCTTCGGCCATCGGGTGTATACGGTTTCGGATCCCCGCTCCGATATCATCAAAAATTGGACCGCGCGCATGGCCCAGGAAACCGGCGACCGGATGCTTTATTCGATTTCGGAACGCATAGAGAAGGTGATGTGGGAGGAAAAAGAACTCTTTCCGAACCTCGATTTCTATAGCGCCTCAGCCTATCATATGTGCGGAATTCCCACTCCCCTATTCACTCCTTTGTTCGCGATGGCGCGCATGACCGGCTGGTCCGCGCATATTCTGGAGCAAAGAAGCGACAACAAGCTCATCCGCCCTATGGGCAATTATGTGGGACCCTCTCAAAGGGAGTACACGCCCATCTCGGAAAGAAGATAACCGGTAGAATGAATACGCTCCCCGACGGTTTTTCGCCTCCCTCTCCCTCTCCATTGCGGGATGCCTTGCTGCTTCGGCTGGCGGATTATACCGCCGATTACCATCGGCCTTCGGCCGAAGCTCTGAATACGGCGCGCCTATGTCTGGCCGACAGCCTGGGTTGCGCCGCGCTCGCTTTGAACCACCCCGAATGCGTGCGCCTGCTCGGGCCCACCGTACCGGGTGCCGAAGTCATCGGAGGCACGCCGGTACCCGGAACCGGTTACCGGCTCGCTCCGGTGGAGGCCGCCTTCAATATCGGCACCCTCATCCGGTGGCTCGATTTCAACGACACCTTTCTGGCGGCCGAATGGGGGCATCCCTCCGACAACCTCGGAGCGCTGCTGGCAGCGGCAGATTATCGCAGTCGACGCGAATTGGCAGAAGGACGCGAACCTTTCCGTGTGCGCAACCTTTTGCAAGCCCTCATCAAGGCGTATGAAATCCAGGGCGGGTTATCCCTGCAAAACAGCCTCAACCGCCAGGGTATCGATCACGTGCTTTTCGTAAGGGCGGCATCGGCCGCGGTGGCGACGCAAATCCTCGGCGGTACACGCGAACAAATCGCCGATGCCCTGTCGCAGGCGTTTATCGACGGAGGTAATTTGCGGGCCTATCGGCATGCGCCCAATACCGGCTCCCGCAAGTCCTGGGCCGCCGGAGATGCATCCGCGCGCGGATTATGGCTGGCTTTCATGACCCTCCGTGGCGAAATGGGTTACCCCTCCGCGTTGAGCGCCCCCCGCTGGGGCTTTCACGATACCGTGCTTTCCGGAAAAGCCCTTACCCTAGGCCAGGAACCGGGATGTTACGTCATGGAGAATATCCTTTTCAAAATCGCCTTTCCCGCCGAATTCCATGCGCAAACCGCGGTGGAATGCGCCATCGCCTTGCACGGCCAGGCCTTCGCGCGCCTGGACGAAATCGCAAGCATCGAGATCCATACCCAGGAATCGGCGCTGCGCATCATCGACAAGACGGGGCCGCTGCGCAATCCGGCCGACCGCGACCATTGCCTGCAATACATGGTTGCCATAGGACTTCTCTTCGGAAAGCTCACCGCGGATCATTATCGCGACGAAACGGCGAAGGATGCCCGCATCGACGCCCTGCGCGCCAAAATGCGGGTGGCGGAGGACGCGCGCTATACCCGTGACTACCTCGACCCCGACAAACGCTCTATTGCCAACTCGGTCCGGATTTTTTTCCGAGACGGATCCGCTTCCGAAAAGGTGGAAGTGGAATACCCCTTGGGACACCGCAGGCGGCGGG
>CAYNXV010000155.1:0-8917 GCA_964401245.1 uncultured Bifidobacteriales bacterium
CGCTTCGCTGCCCCCGGCTGGGATTTCAATGGGGGGGGACGGATTCGAGAAGGTTCCCATCATGATGACGGTTCGGCTGCCCGTAAGGCCGACGAATGCCGAGTCCAAGACGCAATAAGGACTACCCTGCGTTCCCAATTGGGTGGGGCAAGCCGTAAGGGGATTGTCGCGGATTTCCACGAAAACCGTATCGGTGGTGGATTGACCGAAAGCTTGTACGGCAATAAACAGCCCTGAGGCCAACAGGAGTCTTCGCATATTACGCTTTCCCATCACCGGCTCGATTCCGGGAATCCGCCGGTAGATTTTAAGTCTCAATTTCGCCAAAATCCGCTTGAAAAAGGCAGAGCTTGGGAAATCCTATACTGGCAAAAGATAACAAATAATGTAAATTTATGCGCGTGGTGTGTTCGTCTAGTGGTTAGGACGCTGCCCTCTCACGGCGGAAGCAGGGGTTCAACTCCCCTACGCACTACCACCCACCCCCCATTCTTCGTTTCCCTTCCCGAAATGTCGGCATTTTACTGACGATACGTCACAAAGACGTTTCATGCTTGCGCTCCGGCAAAGCTTATCTTATTTTTGACCCCAAAATGTACTTTCCTCGTATTTCCATCATCCGCAGCCTACTCACGACCGTATTCCGAAGGTAATCCATGGACAGCAGCCTCCTCGTAATGATTCTCGCAGGCGGCCAAGGATCGCGCTTGCAACCCTTGACCAATGATCGAGCCAAACCCGCCGTGCACTTCGGCGGAAAATACCGGGTCATCGACTTCGTGCTCAACAATTTCGTTAACTCGGGATTCTACCAGATCAAAATTTTGACGCAATTCAAGTCGGACTCCCTCAACCGCCATGTGTCGACAGCGTGGAACCTCAATCGGAATCTCAATCAGTACGTGGATCTGGTTCCCGCGCAAATGCGCATGGGAAACACCTGGTATTTGGGAACGGCGGACGCCATTTACCAGAATATGAATCTCATTCGTGATGAACATCCGGACCATGTCGCCGTTTTCGGAGGCGATCACATTTACAAAATGAACGTCAACCAGATGTTCCAATACCATCTCCAGAAGGGCGCCATGGCGACCGTATCGGCGATTCCGGTGCCGCTTCACGAAGCTACGGCCTTCGGAGTGGTCGAGGTCGACGAAGAAGGGCGGATGATCGGATTCGAGGAAAAGCCGGCGCGCCCCAAGCATATGCCCGGCAGGCCCGAATGGGCGTTGGCCTCCATGGGAAATTATTTTTTCGATGCCGACTTCCTTGTCAAGGAATTGCTGAGCGACAGCAAAATCGCCAATTCCCATCATGATTTCGGCAGGGATATTCTTCCCAGCATCTATCCCCATCACCCCGTATATGTTTATGATTTCGGTAAAAACCGCATCAAAGGCGAGCCCGAAATCAGCCAATCCTACTGGCGCGACATCGGGACCCTGGACGCGCTTTTCGAAGCCAATATGGACTCATGCGCGGTATCCCCGCCGTTCAGTCTCTACAACCCCCATTGGCCGCTGCGCACCGTCAATTGGAATCTGCCGCCGGCCAAGTTCGTTTTCGGTATGGAAGATCCGCAGAAACGGTTGGGCCAGGCGCTGGATTCCGTCATCAGCGAAGGCTGCATCATCTCCGGCGGCCAGGTCATCCATTCCGTACTCAGCCCCGGTTGCTTCATCCATTCGCACTCGCGCGTGGTGGATTCGATACTTTTCCCCAATGTCGACGTGGGTAGAGGGGCGATAGTGCAAAGGGCCATCGTGGAAAAAGATGTCCGCATACCGCCAGGATATCGTCTTGGCGTCGATTTGGACAAGGATAGGGAGCGGTTCCATGTAACCGAAAGCGGCATTGTCGTGGTGCCCAAAGAAACCGTCATCTAACAGAGGAAAGCATCCATCATGAACGAATCCATATTCCGGGAATACGACATACGCGGCCTGGTGCCTCAGGAACTCGACACGGATACCGTCAAGAAAATCGCCAAGGCCTTCGGTACCATGTTGGGAGCCAAAAACCTGAAGCGCATAGCCGTCGGCGGGGATGTACGCCTGCATACAAATGAGATCAAGGACATCTTTATCGAAGCCATCAACAGCACGGGAATCGATGTCATCGATATCGGCCAACTCACCACCCCGGTATGCTATTTCAGTCCCTTTCATCTGGACATAGACGGCTTCGTCATGATTACCGCCAGCCATAACCCCAAGGAATACAACGGCTTCAAATTGGGTATCGGCAAAACCACCCTTTTCGGAAGCGAAATCCAGGAAGTTCGCCGTATCGCCGCGGCCGGAAAATTCCTCCAGGGGCAGGGCACGCGGGAGAAACGCGACATCATACCCGCTTACATGGATTATTTGACTCAGCGCTTCAAATTGAAGAATCCGGTCAAAATGGTGTATGACCCCGCCAATGCCGTCGGAGCCATTTTCGGTACCGAATTGTTCAAGCGCGTAGGCGCCGAAGTCATTTCCATCAACGACAAGGTCGACGGCAACTTTCCCAGCCATCATCCCGACCCCACCATTTGGGAGAACATGGTTGAGCTGTCCGCCAAGGTCAAGGAAACCGGAGCGAAATTGGGCATCGGTCTCGACGGAGACGGCGACAGAATCGGCATCATCGACGAGAACGGCAAGATGATTCCTGGAGATTTGCTTACCCTCATTTTCGCCAAGGACATCCTGCGGGAGTTGCCAGGCGCCAAAATCATCTTCGAAGTCAAGTCGACCATGGCCATGGAGGAAGAAATCTCCAAGGCGGGCGGCAAGCCCATCATGTGGAAGGTGGGGCATTCGCTGCTCAAAAACAAAATGCTCGAGGAAAAGGCGCCGCTGGCCGGAGAATTGAGCGGCCATATTTTCTTCGCTGATAAATTCTTCGGTTTCGATGACGCGATGTATGCGGGACTACGCCTCCTGGAAATCCTGGACCGCACAGGCAAATCAGTCAGTCAATTGTTGGATGGAGTGCCGAGCTATCCCGGTACGCCCGAGATCCGCTGCGAAGCGGAGAATGACGAAGAGAAATTCCGCATCACAAAGGCCGCGGTTGAATATTTCACCAAGAATTTCAAAGTGATAGATATCGACGGCGTGCGCATCCAATTTGACGGCGGTTGGGGCCTGGTGCGGGCTTCCAATACCCAGCCCAGCATAGTGACACGCTTCGAAGCCAAAACCCCCGAACGCCTGGAAGAAATCAAGAACCTGGTATTGGGGAAATTGCAGGAGTTCGGCAAGCTGACTGTCGGCGCCAAACATTAAGTCAGGCACCCATAGTTCGGGCGCTTTTCCTCAGACGCTTTGAAACAACAGGCGCCCGGATAGGCGCCTGTTCAACGTTTATAGTCGTTGCCGAAAACCACTTCGGCTTGATCCTTTCCGTTCAGTTCGCGCACGGCGTCCAACTTGCGCCCGGAATAATTTTCCGCTACTCCCCGGTAGAAAATTTCCAGGTTGCTGAAAAAATCGGCCAACGTCGGGGAACGCAGCAGATTGAGCCTCCCGAGCGTAGCGCCCGGCAGGCATTTCATTAAGCGGGCCGAGGTTTGCTTCAATTTGCCCAGTACCCGTCCTTCATAGTCCGTCTCCTCGAAAAGCAAATCCCGGTATTTGTGAAAAAAATCCACCTGTTCATCCAAGGTGGGCTCCTTCGGTTCCTTGCCTTCGTAGAGATCGGCGATTTGCGCGAACAGCCATGGGTTGTGCATGGCTCCGCGACCGACGGCCACACCGTCCACTCCGTAGGTTTCCAGTTTATCCACCACGTCTTCAACGCTTAGGATATCGCCGTTTCCAATAACCGGAATGCTGGAGCGGGCTTTGGCCTCGGCCATCACCTCCCAATTGGCCAATCCCTTGTAGCCCTGCAAACGGGTCCGGCCATGGATGACCAGGGCGGCCGCTCCCTCGCCTTCGATGATGCGCTGGGTTTCGGCGAGATTGATGCTGTCGTCGTCCCAACCGATGCGGACTTTTACCGTAACCGGAATGTTGACAGCCGCCCTGACCTCACGTACAATGCGGGCCAGGTTTTCGGTATCCCGCAATAACCCGGAGCCTCCTCCTTTTTTGACGACACGGGGCACCGGGCACCCGCAATTGATTTCCACGAAATCGGCGCCACTGTCCTCTACCTTCTTGGCGCCCCAGGCCATCTTGGCCGGTTCGCCTCCGAATATCTGCACGGTGAAAGGCCTCTCCTCTTCGGTAAAAGCCATTTCACGGCAGGACTTGGGATTCATATGCCGCAGTCCTTCGACGGATACGAATTCGGAGACCAACAATCCCGTTCTGCCCCCGGCCAGCCTGGATATGAGGCGACGGAAGGCCCTGTCCGTTACACCCGACATGGGAGCCAGGTAAACGTTGGGATAGATTCTCTTTCCGCCCACTTCATAGCTGCGCCGCAATGCCGCGGCCCGCGCCACCAGGGTTCCGGGAGCGGGCGCCCTTCCCGCTTGGGCCTCGGAGGCTCGCGAGTCGGTCCGCTGCGGATGGGAAGTCGTAACGGGGACGATCATCAGGCCGGAACTTTCTCCCTATAGAGGGGGAAGCGTTCGCATAGTTCCTTGACCTTTGACCGTATCGAGGAAAGCGTTTCATCGTCCGTGGCATGACCCACGGCCTCGTCGATGAAGCCGGCGATAAGTTCCATTTCCGCCTCGCGCATGCCCCGCGTGGTGACGGCGGCCGTTCCCAGGCGCACCCCCGAAGGATCCATGGCTTTGCGGGTGTCGAAAGGAATGGTGCTGCGGCTGCACGAAATCCCGGATTTATCCAGCGCGACTTCGGCGGCCTTACCGGCCACTCCCTTGTTGCGCAAATCGGTCACCAGCAAATGGTTGTCGGTGCCGCCGCTGAGGATTTCATAACCGCGCCGGGTCAAGGCGGATGAGAGGGCGCGGGCGTTGGTTATGACCTGCCGCGCGTAACCGGCGAAGGAGGGCTGCAGGGCTTCCAGGAAACAAACGGCCTTGGCCGCGTTCAAATGATCGTGGGGGCCGCCCTGAACGCCAGGAAACACCGAGCGATCGATGCTTTTCTGGAACTTCTCCTTGCACATGATGATGGCTCCGCGCGGCCCGCGCAAAGTCTTATGCGTCGTAGTCGTCACGATATCGAAAATCGGAACGGGGTTTTCCAGGGCTTTCCCCGCCACCAGGCCGGCGATATGGGCGATATCGCCGAAAGTCACGGCTCCCACCTCGTCGGCGATCGATTGGAAAGCCTTCCAGTCGATATCGCGCGAATACGCCGAAAAACCGGCGATTATCATTTTGGGTTTTTCGCGCAAAGCGATTTCGCGCACCTGTTCCATATCAATGCGCATGGTTTTTTCATCGACTCCGTATTGGACGAAATCGTACATAACGCCCGAAAAATTGACGGAGTGTCCATGCGACAGGTGACCGCCATGATCGAGCTTAAGGCCCAGGATTTTATCACCGGGCTTCACCGTGGCCAGGTACACCGCCAGATTCGCCGGTGATCCCGAAAGCGGCTGCACGTTCACATGCTCCGCTCCGAAAAGCCGCCGGGCGCGATCGACGGCCAGGGTCTCCATCTCGTCGATCACTTCATTACCGCCGTAATAGCGCTTTCCCACGTACCCTTCGGAATATTTGTTGGTCAGCGCCGATCCCATGGCCTCCATTACCGCCTTGCTGACGTAATTCTCGGAGGCGATGAGCTCAATTCCTTCCTCCTGCCGCCGGGTTTCCTTCACGATGATTTTCGCTATTTCGGGGTCGGTCGTTTCCAGATGCTGCATGTGGGCCTTTCTCTTGCTGTTAGGTTCTGTAGGTGGCGTTAATTTTTACGTAATCATAACTGAAGTCACAGGTCCAATAAGTCCACGAACCCTGTCCGAGATTCAAGTCGAGCCGGATGGCCACTTCCCGCCGGTTCATCTTCTCGCGCAAGTCCTCTAGATGGCCGTCGCAGGGTTTGCCCGCGCGCATGACCGCCATTCCGCAAAAATCCAAATCCACGCGTTCCGGATCCAATTTTCCCGCGCAGGATCCCGCCGCCGCCAATACCCGGCCCCAATTAGGGTCGCCGCCGAAAAGGGCGGTTTTGACCAGCGGGGAAAGACTTATCGCCTTGGCCATGGCCCGCGCATCTTCCCCGTCGGCCGCGCCTTCCACCCGGATTTCCGCGAATTTGGTGGCGCCTTCTCCGTCCCAGACGATTTTCCGGGCCAATTCGCGACAAAGGCTTTCCAGTTCCGTATCGAAAAACGCTTGCTCCGAGGCGTCCAGCCCCTGATAATCCACTCCCGAGGCACCATTGGCCAAAAGGAGCGCCGTATCGTTGGTGCTCATATCCCCGTCAACGGTTATCGAGTTGAAGCTTCTTTCCGCAATGGCGGAAAACCGTTCCGCATAGTCGGGCGGCAATTCGATGTCGGTGGTTATATAGGCCAGCATGGTAGCCATATTCGGGCAAATCATTCCCGAACCCTTGGCGACACCGCCGATGCGGATTTCCCCTCTTTTGGAATTCAGGGTTTTTCTCTCCTCTTTCCTCACGGTATCGGTGGTCAGAATCGCCTCCGCGAAATCGGCCTCCTTTTCCCGGGAAACCTCAAGGAGCCGCTCCACGCCCGACTTCAGTTTGTCCATGGGGAGAAATTCTCCGATTACTCCCGTGGAACTGATGAAAACCCCGCCTTGGGCGTCTCCACCTTCCTTTACCCACAAGGCAGTCTGCCGGACATCACGCATACCGGTATCACCGGTACAGGCATTGGCATTTCCGGAATTCACCAGCACATGGGAAATGGGCTTGCCCTCCCGCAATAACTCCTGCCCATGCAATACCGGAGCCGCTTTTACTTTATTGCGCGTAAATACCGCATAACCGGTAGCCGGTGGCTCGCTAACCAAAAGCCCCAAATCAGGTTTTCCGGTTTTTTTGATACCGCAGGCCGTACCACGCGAGGAAAAGCCCTTGGGATGGGAAATGGCTTCCATTATTTCGTTTCCATCCTCTCTGAGGGGGTCTTTCGGGAAGGGTTTGATGCCCAGAATGCCTTTTTCAAGGGATAAAAGGCTATTGGGTGAGATATTCGGTTCTTTGGAGGCTAAAATTTATATATTCCGAACAGTCCCCCAAGCCTTTCTCCCAAAGGATTTTTGTCGTTTTGGGTAGAAATGAGTAAATCAGCGCCACTTAAAGTAGGGCTGGGCGGAGAGTGGGACAAAGGGAAACATTAATTGGCCATTCAGGTCATTGGTGTTTCTTTTTTTTAGGGATTTTTTTTCAGCACAAGGCCCGACACAGGGTTGATTGGAGCCTCCCTATGCCGGGAGGCTCATCTATAAGGTGGCACTATGAAGGAGAACGCCATGATTTCGGACAGAATTCCCATGACCCAGCATGCTTATGATAAGCTTTCCCTGGATTTGGACCGCCTCAAGAAACAGGAGCGTCCGGAAATCATCTCGGAAATCGCCACCGCCCGCGCCCAGGGCGATTTGGCCGAAAATGCGGAATACCATGCTGCCAAGGAACGTCAGGGATTTTTGGAAGATCGCATCAAGGAGTTGGAAGACAAGCTCGGTCGGGCTGAAATCGTTACCGCCTCCCCTTCCGAAAGTGACCATATCATCTTCGGCGCCGTGGTTTCGGTAAAGGACCTCAACTCCAAGAAATCCCAGGAGTACACCTTGGTGAGTTCGGACGAAGTGGACGTCATCAACGGAAAAATCAGTTCGGCGTCTCCCATCGGAAAAGCCTTGTTGGGAAAGAGGGCCGGCGATGTCGTCGAAGTGCAAATTCCCAAGGGGATGTTGAAACTCGAAATCCTCGGGTATCGCTGATTCCCTTTCATACTCCCTTAGGGGAGCGGATGTAAATTATCCATGGCATTATTCGCATTCATCGGAGCGGATCCCATCGGACGGCAGGATGCGTTCGAGTCCGCGTTGCAGGAATGGCTGGGTCCTGAATCCGGTGATGATCTGAACCGCGAGCTTTTTTTCGGCGAAGACCTGCAAGTCGAGAAGGTGGCGGAATCCTACCATACCGTTTCCCTGTTCTCATCCCGCAAAGCCCTGGTTTTCAAGGGATTGGACAAGGCTTCCGCCGCCCAGCAAAAGGCCTTGGCCAAAATCTGGGAAAACGAAAACCCCGAATGCGGAGTGTTCGCTCTGGTCGATAAATGGGAGGCCGGTTCGGTGCTGGCCAAACTTTTCAAAGCGAAGGGAACCTGCCACGAATTCAAGCCTCCGTGGCCCAACCAGATTCCCCAATGGCTTGCCAAGCGCTGTCGCTCGGCCTATGGGCGTACCCTATCGGTATCCGACGCCCGGCTGCTCCAGGATATAGCCGGAAACGATCTGGGGGATCTGGACCGGGAATTGCGGAAACTCGACTCTTTTCTGCCCAAAGGGCGGCCCCTAGACGGCCAATCCATTCTGGCCGTGGTCGACGCAGGGCGAATTGCCGATGTCTTCGAATTGCAAAGCAATATGGGGTTGCGGGATAAGACGCGACTTCTATATTCCATCCGCAGCCTGATGGACAGGGGTGAAACCCCCTTTCAACTGGCGATTCGGCTTTTCAGCCATTTCACGACCTTGATGAAAATCAAGAGCCTCAGTGACAGGGGCGAAAGTCAATCCGCCATTTGCGAGAAGCTCAATTTGAAAGCCTTTTTTCATATGGAGAAGCTCCGCTATATGGACCAGGCCAATTCGCGGTCGCTGGTGTTGTGGAAAAAAACCCTGGTGCGCCTGGGGAAAATGGAAATGGAACTGAAAGAAGGCAAATACGCGCATCGTTTCGAGGTTGAAATCGCCTTCGCTAATTTGGTTTAATGTTATTTGGCTTCGGCCCGTCACCCCTTAAGAGGAATTCCGCATTGAATCAGACCAAACGAGTCAAAACCGGTTGCA
>CAYNXV010000156.1:0-6760 GCA_964401245.1 uncultured Bifidobacteriales bacterium
AGAGCGCACGGAATGTAAAGTTCCGCTGCGCCTCGATTATTGGGAGGGCTTCCACAGCCCCCACCCACATCACAAATCGGGTTTGGAAGTGACTCAGGCTCGAAAGCGCAAGCCCGATTTAAGACCTTTTATGATGCCTTTGCCGAACCCTTTAGCGTATCCCAGCGTTCCGCCGCCCCCGAACCCCAACTTTCCGGCCCAAAGGGCATCGCGCCGCGATTTACGACCGAAAAAGGACATTGCCGCCGCGGCCAAGCCGAATGCTCCTAAAATTTTGAGTAATGTATTCATGAAACCTCCCTTGTTCCCTTAGGTGTCGGAATCTCCCGCTTACAGGCAGGACTTGATTGGAAACAACATTCTGGGGGGAGGCTGGACAACCCTGTAACGGAACCGGCTAATCCGTAGCGATAACGATACGGATTTTTTTCGAGCGGGACCCGGTCAGGCCGGATTCAGATTCTTCTGCTCTACGATTTTCACATAGAGATCGGCGGCCAGCGAAGGATTGGAGTTCAGCAAGTCCTGGTACAGGCCGTATGCCGCCTTCAAGTCACCCACCGACACATGTATGATACCCATGCCGAATAGAGACTCTTCGTCTTGGGGGTTAATCTGCCGGGCGATTTCGTAAAACCGATAGCTTTCTTCCTTGCGCCCCAGGGCAAACGCAGCCAGCGCCAGGCTTTTAAGGCATTGCAGATCTTCGGGGCACCATTTGAGCGCGGTCTTCAGCGACTCCACCGCTTCATTGTACCTGGCCATGTGGATTTGGGCCCACCCCATGCTGCTCCAGAGTTCAGGGGCTTCGGGCTCGAATCGTAAAGCTTCCGCAAGGGTGCCGACGGCTTCTTTCATCATTCCCACGTCGAAAAAGGCCTGCGCCAATTTGCGGAGAGTGGAGGTATTGCCCGGTTCCATCTCTGCGGATCGCCGGTAATGCTCGATGGCTTGGGGATATCTTTCCGTCCGCAACAGGGCGTCGCCCATCAGGGAGTATAGGCAGGCGTCCTGGGGATTACATTCCACCGCTTGGCGCAGACAACGTAAGGCATCGCCGGGGCGATCGGTATTCAGGTATGAGACTCCGAGCAGCGGATAGATTTCCTGGGTCTCGGGTTTGCAGCTACGGAGATTTTCCAAAATCGAAGTGGCGTCCTGAAAGCGCCGCGCCTCCAGGTAGGAGCGCCCCAATTCCAGCACAGGGTTTTCGTCGAAGGGGTTGTCCTGCACGGCGGCTTCCAAAGCGCGAATCTTATCCGAAGCCGACAAGCAATGATCTTCCATGCTTTCTCCCTTTGTCCCGGACGTCTAATCCAACCACCGGCGGGCTATTCATCCCTCAAAAGTGACTCGCCGAAATAGTAAAAAAATCGAGCCGTTCACCCACCATTTCCGGGCGATGATACCCGTCGCCCGGCCCCTTACCTTGACGGAAGGTTTTCGTACTTTTACAGCGCCAATTCCAATGTGACCGGGCAATGATCGGAACCCAGGATTTCCGGGCGAATTCCGGCACTTTTTACGTTTTTTGCCAAATTGTCACTTACGAAGAAATAGTCGATTCGCCAGCCGACATTGCGGGCTCGGGCTCCCGATTTCATGTCCCACCAGGAATAATGACCTGCCCCGCTTTCAAAGAGTCGAAAAGTGTCCAAGAAACCGGCGGCCACGAATCGATCCATCCACTCGCGCTCTTCGGGTAAAAAACCGGAAATTTTTTCGTTTTCGCGGGGACGCGCCAAATCGATAGCCTTATGGGCGGTATTGACATCGCCGCAAATTACGATGCGCTCCCCCTTCGCGCGCAAGGCGGAAACCGTATTCAGAAAATGTTCGTAGAAATCCATTTTGTAGGCCAACCGTTCCGGTCGGGATTTTCCATTGGGGAAATAAACGTTGAAAAGTTTGAAGCCGGAGAAAGTCGTGACCAGCACCCGGCCTTCGCGATCAAAGCGTTCCACGCCCAGGCCGACAGAAGCCGTCAGCGGTTTTTCCCGCGAGAAAACCGCCACCCCGCTATACCCTTTTTTTTCCGGGGCGGTGAAAATACGGTGATACCCGCCCAGGGTTTCCATTTCCCGCACCACTTGGTCTTCATGCGCCTTGGTTTCCTGGAGGCAAAGGATATCGGGATTTTCCCCGAGAAGCCAATCGCAAAATCCCTTTTTACAAACGGCCCGCAGTCCGTTCACATTCCAGGAAATCAATCTTTTAGTGGCCATGGTCGCTCTCTTTTCCCGGTTTCGCTTCTCTTTTCCGAACTTGGATAAAGCCTTAGGAAGCCCGGTCAAAATTATCGAGTTTATTAGCATTAGTCAATCCTTCAGAAACCTTATGCCGCAGCGAATATTTCAAAGGAGAATGCAGTGAAGGACAAAACCATTACGGCGGAAAAAAAAACCGCCCCACCGCGAAAGAAATCCGAAAAAAACCTGAAATTTCTGGGTGATGACGTCAGTCTCTCGAATTATTTGAAGGAAATAAGTGGAAACAAGACCCTGTGCATACAGGACGAGGCGGAATTGGCCCGCCGTATCAAGCAGGGCGATAAAGACGCACTGAATAAATTGGTGCAGGCCAACCTCAAGTTCGTCGTTTCGGTGTGCCGCAATTACCAATATCAAGGCCTGCCCATGGGGGATTTGATCAATGAAGGAAACCTGGGACTTATTCGGGCAGCCCAACGCTTCGATGAAACCATGAACTTCAAATTCATCTCTTATGCGGTATGGTGGATTCGTCAGGCGATATTATCGGCATTGGCCGACCAGAGCCGGATCATCAATATTCCCCTGAATCGCGTGGGCGTGATCCACAAAATCGGGAAGACCAGCATCAAACTGGAACAGAAACTGGGGCGCCAACCCGATGCCGACGAATTGGCGGAGGCGTTGGACATCAACGTGATCGAAATACATGAATGCCTGCAACTCAGTTCCTCACCGATGTCGCTGGACGCTTCGGTGCAGAATGACGATGACGGAAAGCTTCAGGATGTATTGAAGGATGACAATGTGCAGAGCCCCGACAAGTCCTCACTGGACGGATCGGTGCGCGAAGAAATCGTGCGGATGCTGGAAACCCTGGATGAACGGGAAGAGAAGGTATTGCGCCTGTATTTCGGTATCGGCCTGGAGACGACCTACACCCTGGAGGAGATTGCCCAGCGCTACAATCTTACCCGGGAGAGGGTCAGGCAGATAAAGGAAAAAGCCTTGAAACGTTTGCGACATCCATCGCGGGTGGAAAAGCTGTCCCATCTGACCACTTTGTAAGCGGCTCGCGGACATCCCGGCCGAACGCCGGCGCGCGCAGGCCGATAGTAGGCGGTTTCGTGTTCACGAAACCGCCCATCCCCGTTCTACTTTATTAGATTGTGACGGGAATTTCATGCGGAGGCGAAATATATGGAAGCACGCAAGTTCACTTTTCTACTGGTGGACGACGACGAATCCGTTCTCAAGCTGATTGCGCGGATTCTGGAGGCGGACGGCCACCGGGTCCTCTCCGCGGTCAACAGCGACGAAGCCATGCGGCTCAGCGATGAATTCGCCGATGCGATAGACGTCCTCATCGTGGATCAAGTCATCCCACCCTTCATGAGCGGCAGCGAACTGGCCGAATGCATGCGCATGTTGCGCCCCCAAATCAAAGTGGTCTATATCTCGGGATATCAAGTCAATCACACCATTCAGGATGAACTCGGCGAAAAGTCCGCAATGTTCATTCAAAAGCCCTTTGAACCCGATATCTTACGCCGGAAAATCCGTAAGCTGGTTGGGTGAAACTCGGCTAAACGGTGTTGGCGTAAAATCGCGCCTTTCCCGCTAGTTTAGTCGTAGAAATTCCACGACATCGCGATAAAGGGCATGCACCGGCATGGAACGGGCGGCAGCCAGCGTGCGCAGGCTTTCATATTCCGGTTCCACCCGAACAATACCCTGCGCGGCGAATTCGAGACGCTTGGCGCGCAAATCGCCCCAGGGAGTGGAAACGGTAATGGCCTCCCGGTCGGCCGTCAGACGCTGAACGGGAAAGTAACGCATGCCCGCCGTTACCAGTTCGCGCGCGAACAGCCCGAGCATCTCGTCCAGCTTATCCTCATCCACCAAGGCGCAGAGTTTTACGGCCGCCCGGTTCTTTTTCATGTAAATAGGTTCCTGCCAAACGTCCCGGCATCCGGCTTCCAGCAGGACTCCCACCGAGTGCCCCAACCACTCCGGCGACATGGTGTCGATATTGCACTCGACCTGATAAACGGTGTTGGACGGCGCCGCCGCATCTTTCTCCAGCAGGCAAAGCCGCAATACATTGGGCCCCTCGGCCAGCTCGCGCGTTCCCGCCCCATAACCTATGCGTAACAGCCGCGTTTCAAGCCCGGATGGCACGGGTCGGGCAAAATGCGTTACGATGGCGGCTCCCGTCGGCGTGCAGAGTTCGGCGGCGATTTCGGTGCGATGCGAGGGGAAGCCTTCGGTCAAGGCCAGGGTGGCCGGAGCGGGCAGAGGCAGGGTCCCATGCGCCGCGCGAATCGCTCCCTTGCCGAAGGGAAAGGAGGAGCAATGGAATTCGTCTATGCCCAGCATTTCAAAGCCGATGCAGGCGCCGGCCACGTCGACCAGGGTGTCCAGCGCTCCGAGCTCGTGAAAATGCACATCTTCGACCGACACGCCGTGGATGCGCGCCTCCACCTCGGCCAGGCGCCGGAAAATGGCGAGGCTTTTTTCGCGTACGGAATCACTCAGTCCCGAAGCGGCGAAAATCTCCGTGATAGCGGACAAGCCGCGATGAACATGGACCTCCGGCTCGCAGGCCACCCTAACGTATTGCGCCGCCATGCCGCTCCGAACGACTTTTTCCAAAGTCACTTTTACGGGCAATCGCAATTTATCGATTTCATTTCGCCAGGCATCGAAGTCCACGCCCAAATCGAAAAGCGCTCCCAGAATCATGTCTCCCGAAACGCCTGTATGCATGTCGAAAAGCAGAATTTTCACTTATTAGCCCTTCGTACGGCCCCGGCAACTTTCCCATGAGCTGTTCTGAAACGGACAAATAATAGCTACTGAATCCCTCGGGGAGGCATGATTCCAAAGGAGAGCCGCCATTTCCTCAACTAGGGATGTGGTAATTTTAATGTTAATTTTCGCCCGTGGAGATACCCAACCTTGTCGGAACCCTAGCTTCCCTTGTGTCAGAAGAAATGGACGAGTTCACCCCCGGAGGAGTTGCCGTATGACCACGGACCGCTCCAACTATTATTTTGTCGGGTTGGTGAGGGAATTGTGCAAGCTTCCTCATGAAACGGAGTGGGTCGAATTCAAGGAGAACAACAAGGACCCACGGGAAATCGGAGAATACATTTCGGCCTTGTCCAATTCGGCGGCCATGAATCGCAAGGCTTACGCTTACCTGGTTTGGGGCGTTCGGAATGCCGATCATGAAATAGTAGGCACGAGTTTTTCACCCGCCGGCTCGACTGTCGGGAATGAACCCATGGAAACCTGGCTCCTCAAGCTGCTGACGCCCAAAATTCACTTCCGATTCATTTCCATTGAAATAGATGGTCATTCCGTAGTGCTTTTGGAAATTCCCCGTGCTTTCCGCCAACCCGTGCGTTTTCAGAATAATGCCCATATCCGTGTGGGCCAAGTCAAAAAACCTCTGGTGTCCGTTCCAGAGCGGGAACCCAGGTTGTGGCGAATTCTGGACGAGACTCCCTTTGAAAACCTTCTGGCTGAGCAACGCCTATCCGCCGATGATGTTTTGCGGTTGTTGGACTACCCTGCCTATTTCGATTTACTCGAACGCCCTCTGCCTGACAATCGCGAAGGCATTCTCGATGCTTTGGCGAAAGACTACCTAATCCAACCCTGCGAGGCGGGTGGTTGGGACATCAAGAATCTCGGCGCCTTGCTGTTCGCGAAAAAGTTAGACGATTTCGCGGGGCTCAAGCGTAAGGCCATCCGGGTCATCCAATACCAGGGAACCGGCCGCATCGAAACCCTCAAGGAACAAGTGGGGGCAAAAGGGTATGCGAACGGCTTCGAAGGACTGGTAGCCTACATCAACGGAATCCTTCCCTCGAACGAGGTGATGGGGCAAGCTCTGCGCAAAATTGTACCCATGTTTCCGGAGCTGGCGGTTCGAGAATTGGTGGCTAATGCCTTGATTCATCAGGACTTTTCGGTTACCGGGGCGGGGCCGATGGTGGAGATTTTTTCGGACCGTATCGAAATAACCAATCCGGGCAAACCTCTAGTCGATATACAGCGTTTTCTGGATACGCCTCCGAAATCCCGTAATGAGGCACTTGCCTCTTTCATGCGTCGTTTCCGGATTTGCGAGGAAAGAGGAAGCGGAATCGATAAAGTGGCTTTCGAGGTTGAACTGTACCAACTACCCGCACCTCTGTTCGAGGTTCCCGATGGTTTTACCCGATCCGTTCTCTTCGCCCATAAGCCCTTTTCCGAAATGGACAGGGCTGACCGTGTCCGTGCCTGTTATCTGCATGCATGCTTGCGTTATGTAACTCGCCAACCCATGACGAATACCACGGTTCGACAGAGATTCGGTATCCCGGAACAAAACGCGGCGATTGCCTCGCGATTGCTGAATGAAGCTTTGAATGACGGAATGATATTAGTTCGAGACCCGGAGGTAGGAACAAGAAACAGGAGCTATTTGCCTTTTTGGGCTTCTCAGGTCATTAGAGGTCAGGGGAATACCTGACAGTTGTTTGATGGTTGTTTGATGG
>CAYNXV010000156.1:6860-8818 GCA_964401245.1 uncultured Bifidobacteriales bacterium
GTTGTTTGATGGTTGTTTGATGGCGGAAGTGAATTTGGAGTAAAACTGGCGATTTTAAGCGAATTTTAGCAATATTTTGCTTGATGGGTACGTTATGGAAGGCCAGTTATGACCATGGCGGCCACGCTCGCAATCAGCCCACCTACCAGGACAGAAACTGTCCGGCCACCCGAATTATTCTTTGAATATGGAACAAATGATCAGTACTCGCTACGGAACTTTTCCCAAGAAATTGCAAGAAAACGAATGCCGCCTTCGCTATCGAGAATGGCTGAAAAACCTGCCTTTGGAGGAAATCGCCGCCCATTTGTGGAATTACCGCGCCACGGCGGCCGGCGCTCCGCTGTCCTCCGACCAGCGTTTCCGAATGGAAGCCTTGGGAGAGGAGTATCGGCGCCGGGAACACCTGCTTATACAACGCTGCGCCTGAATCCGAAAGGGGATATCCAATGGCGCAACGTCATCAATCCGGAAACAAGGTGGCGCTCAGATGACTTTCCTACCGGTGATTATGCGCAACAATACCAGAACCAAGGCGACGACCAGCAGAATGTGGATGAAACCGCCGATGGTATAGGCGGAAACGAGTCCCAACAGCCACAATACGAGAAGAATGACGGCAAGTGTATACAGCATTTTTGAGATCCTTGGTAAATGAAGGTGAGTAATTGGAGGTGAAAAAAATCCCTTCCCGGGTTTCCGGGAAGGGACGGGGAGCCCTCAGGGGCCAGGGAACAATTACCTTAGCGGTTGTATTCGCTCAAGGCATCTTTGTTGAGCACTTGCAATTCAGTGCGGCGATTATGCTTCCGGCCTTCAGCGGTTTGGTTATCCGCCTTGGGTTGCGACAATCCGTAGCCCTTGGCGCTCAGCATGCTGTTCAATGCGGGAGCGACCTGAGCCATATAGGCCCGAACGGCTTCGGCACGACCCTGGCTTAACGCCTGGTTGTGGGGAGCGCTTCCGACGTTGTCGGTATGACCCGATACTTCGATTCTAAGCTTGGGGTATTTCGTCAGCATTTTGGCGATGATGTTGAGGTAAGGCTTGGAGTTTATCGAGATATCGGTTTTATTCGTTTCGAAATAAACCGCATCCATCAAAAGCAGCCCGGTCGAAAGCAATTGCTTTTCCGCTTCGCTGCGCTTGGACTTCTCGTCAGCCAGGTTTCTTTCCGAATTGGCCAAGGCAATGGAATCCTGGCGAGCCCTGTCGGCCATTTGCAGCGAGTCCTGACGGGCCTTTTCGGCCATGGCAGCCGCCGAGGAATCGGATTCTTCTCTTAAGCGCAATTGGGCCAGTGAATCGGCGCGGGCCTGTTCTACCAGGTTTTTTGAGAGTTCCTGATTGTCCGACTGAAGCCGGCCTTTTTCCATGGCTTCGCGGCGCGCTCTGTCTTTTTCACGTTGGCGTTTGGCGGCTTGGGTATCGAAGGTGAACGCTATGCCACCGAAAAGGCGGTATGGCTCGAGAGCGCGGGCGGAAGTGTTGTCGCGATCCTGGGAAAGCGCGATGTCGCCTCCCAAGGTGACATTGATGTCGTAAGCGGTGCGGAATTGCACGGAAGGCGTTATCCAGAAAGGGTCGGTGGAAATCGAGATATCGTTGATGGGGGTGCGTGCATTGGCTTCGAATCCCAATACAGTATTGTAAAAATTGAACTGGGCGCCGGTAGCGAACAGCAATAACGCTTCCGTCCCCTGCTCCGCCGAAGTCACCAATCCCTCATTGAAATGCAGTTTGAAGGCGAGGTTTTCGTCGCCGAAGACAAGGGTTTGAATCAACTTGCCCATGAAATCGAGACCCGTCCGGGTTTCGAAATAGTTATATCCATCGGCATTGTTGGCGTTGATGGCATTACCCGACATCCCGTGATAAATTCCGGCCTGGGCACCCATACGGATGGGGGCCGCCGCGTCGAAAGGCAGGGTTCCCTGGATACCGCCACCCATGGTTCC
>CAYNXV010000157.1:0-8779 GCA_964401245.1 uncultured Bifidobacteriales bacterium
CCGGTCTCAAGTTTGCCAAATCGTATCCCGGGTGCACCTCCAACAAAGGCGTCCAGGTGGCATGGGTTGGCTGGTTTGCCAACAGCGGCATCATGACCAATCCCAACATCAGTTTTCGGGCTGTGGCACCCGTCTTTTTTTGCGACAACTTTTGATAGGTCATATTTCTCCCAAGAATACCCGTTTCGGGTCTAAAGTTGATTCGTAGCAACCTCTCCCTAATCTAGTGGGGAAACCCAATTCGCACAATGGACTATTTCCGATTCGGCACCGGAATTTCGGAGAAAATTCAAGAATATTACCTGCGCAGCCTGTTTTTTTTGCTTGCAGGACACGGTAAATCAGGAAAATGGGAATCCCCCCAATCCCAGGGGATTCAATCCAGCGCTGCCAGGGTCTTTTCCAGCATGCCGATTTTCTCCAGTTGGGAGGCCAGCTTTTCCCGCTCCAATTCCACCACTTCGGCGGGTGCATGCGCGGTGAACTTATCGTTCCCCAATTTTTTCCGCTGGGTCTCGACGAAGTTACGGGCTTTTTCCAGTTCTTTGGAGAGGCGGCGTTTTTCCTGCTCCACGTCGAGAATGCCTTCCAAAGGCACATGCACTTCGCCGCCGACCAGAACCTGGGTGGCTGAAAATTTCGGCTTTTCCAGATTTGCGCCCAGTTGCAACTCGCCGATGTTTTCCAGGTTGCGCAATATGTTCTCGTGACGGCCTACACGCCCGGCCTGGCCTTTATCGGCGTAGGACGCCACCACGTTCACCGGTTGCGAAGGGGAAATGGAGTATTGCCCACGCAGGGAACGGACGGCCTCCACCAGGGCGAAGGTTTCCGCGAATTCCCTTTCGATGCCGGCATCGATACGCCCTGCTTCCGCCTCGGGCCATTTCGAGGTGATGAGTAAATCCTTAACTCCGATGTTATGGCGGATTTCCTCGGTAATATAGGGCATGAAGGGGTGCAGCAGGGCGATAAGCCTCTCCAGGACGTGCGTGAAAACCGCCACGGCGTTCCGCTTCTCGTCGCCTTCTCCCTGGGTGATGCTTTTTTTGCGGATTTCCAGATAGCTGGAGCAGAAGTCGTCCCAGGTGAATCGATATAGCGACTGGCTGGCGTCCGCAAAGCGCAAAGCCTCCAGGGAAGCGGTGACTTCGCGTATGACGGTGTTGAGGCGCGAAAGTATCCATCGGTCGGCGAGCTCCAATTGCCCGTCGTGAATCTCGCCCCGACCCGCCTCCACATGGGGCAAAACGAAGCGCACCGCATTCCACAGCTTATTGGCGAAGTTGCGGCCGGTTTCGAACTTGGTGGGGGAGAGCTTGATGTCTTGGCCTTCGGTGGTCATGGTCATGAGCGCGAAGCGCACCGCGTCGGCGCCGTATTGATCGATCATCTCCAGAGGATCGATGCCGTTGCCTTTCGACTTGGACATGCGCTGTCCTTTGGCATCGAGTATGGTGCCGTGTATGTACACCGTATGGAAAGGCGGTTTGCCCAGGAATTTGAGGCCCGAGAAAATCATGCGCGCCACCCAGAAGTAGATGATATCGCGCGCGGTGCTCAGGATGTCGGTGGGGTAGAAGGTATCCAAATCCTCCGTCTTGTCGGGCCAACCCAAGGTGCTGAAAGGCCAGAGGGCGCTGGAGAACCAGGTATCGAGAACGTCTTCTTCCTGCACCAGCACGGCACCCGCGCCAAATTTCTCTACGGCTTTGAGCTTCGCCTCTGCTTCGTCCCGTCCCACCACTACTGGCGTGTCGTTCCTGCGTTCGCCCCCGGTTTCGCTCACCACGTACCAGGCGGGAATTTGATGGCCCCACCACAGTTGACGCGAAATACACCAGTCGCGGAAGGGTTCGAGCCAGGCCCGGTAGGTTTTGGTATAGCGTTCGGGAACGAAGCGCGTCTCGCCGTTTTCCACGCAGCGCAGCGCCGGTTCGGCCAGGGGTTTCATGTGCACATACCATTGGCTGAGCAGGTAGGGCTCGATTACGTCGCCCGAGCGATAGCAGGTGGGAATGGGAATGACCCTGTCTTCGACCGCGGTCAACAGGCCTTTTTCCTCCAGTTCCACCAACAGCTTTTCACGCGCCTTGAATCGGTACATGCCGGCATAGGGTCCGGCCTGTTCGTTCAGGTTGCCTTTGAGATCGAGGCAGATGATAGGCTCGATTTTATGACGCTGCCCCACCTCGAAGTCGTTGAAGTCGTGGGCAGGCGTGATTTTCACCGCGCCGGATCCCTTGGTGGGATCGGCATGCTCGTCCGCGATGATGGGAATGGCCCGGTTGATGATGGGGATGAGTACTTTTTTACCGATGAGATGCCGGTAACGTTCATCTTCGGAATTGACGGCCACGGCCACGTCGCCGAAAAGGGTTTCGGGTCGCGTAGTGGAAACCACGATGCCTTCAGCCGGATTGTCCTCGAAGGGATAGCGTATCGACCAGAAATGCCCCTTGGTCTCCTTGTTTTCCACCTCTTCGTCGGCCAGCGCCGTTTGCAGTTTGGGGCACCAATTGACCAGGCGATGGCCTTGATAGATGAGGCCGTCTTCGTAGAGACGGACGAACACTTCGCGCACGGCGCGCGAGAGACCTTCGTCCATGGTGAAACGCAGGCGCGACCAGTCGCAGGAGCATCCCAGTTTCTTGAGCTGGCCCACGATGCGTTCGCCGTATTCGGCTTTCCATTCCCACACCTTCTCCACGAAGGCTTCGCGTCCCAAGTCCTGACGCTTGATGCCCTGCTTGGCGAGATGTTTTTCCACCACCGATTGCGTGGCGATGCCCGCATGATCGGTTCCCGGTTGCCACAGGGTTTTGAATCCCTGCATGCGCTTCCAGCGGATGAGCACATCCTGCAAAGTATTGTTGAGGGCATGACCCATATGCAAGGCCCCGGTCACATTGGGGGGCGGAATCACCATGGTGAAGGGTTTCCCCTCACCCTGCGGCTTGAAGGCCCCGGCCTGTTCCCAGGCGGAATACCACTTGTCTTCGATGGCCTGCGGCGTATATCGACTATCCATAGGAATCAATTTGCGTTTTTTGCCGGAAATCGCCAACAATAGGGGCTGGGGAACTCGTCTAAACGAGAGCGAGGTGCTATTTTTCCGACCTATGAATCTTAAAATCAATGGCCGGGAAGCCGAAGTCGAAGAAGGCATCAACCTGGATGGCCTGCTGCTTAAATACAAGCTCAAGAAGGAACAGGTCGTGGTGGAATTGAACCAGGCCGTCCCTGAAAAACTGTCCTATGGCAGAACCTATTTGCGGGACGGCGATACCGTCGAAATCGTGAAATTCATGGGCGGGGGTTGAATCAGCGCAGCTCGGCTACTTCGACGCCGGCATAATAGCTTTTGATGATGCGCACGAAGTCCTGGCCCCGACGCGCCCTTTCCATGGCTCCCATCTGGCACAAGCCGATGCCGTGACCGAAGGCTTTACCCCGGGCGACCAACTTGTCGCCTTCGCGGGTTACATCGAACCAAGCCGAGGGGAGGATGCTGTAGGATCGCGAAGCGGGTTTAAGGGCCCAGCGGGTTTTGTCGCCCCGTACTTCGATGGGTCCCGCATCCGTGAGGATTTGCATGCGCCCCACCCGGCCGCTGCCCGTACGCGTCAAGATGCGCACGTCGTCGACGCGGGTGAAAGCGGGAGCATTTTTGACTCCGGCGGATCCGAGGTTGGAGCGCATTACGGCAGGCAAGGAGCGTATGTCCCATCTCTCCTCCCAATGCGAAAATCGCGATGCAGAGCAGAAATTCTTCCCGCTCTCGTCGATGTCGGGCATCGACTGCAGGTAGGCTATGGAAGGGCCCGCCCATACTTCGTGGTAGGCGGCGGTTTTTCCGGAACAGGTGGAATAATAGAAGCAATGCGCGAGCGTATCCGCGTGCACTACCGCCAGTCTCGCGGTTTCACGCACGGCTTGATCGCTCAAGGGGTATTCGCGCGAAGCTCCCGCGTATACCTGGTCCCGGATGTCGCCATAGAGTTGGAATCCCCTACCTGAAGGCCGCGACATTCGTTTGAAGGTATAGGTGCGCGCCACTACGGCCTGGGCCTTCAATGCCTCCAGCGCATCTTTGTCGAGCGTTCCCATTTCGGCGGGAAGCACTCCGCGCAGATAATCCTCCACCGGCAGTCGGTTCACCACGGAAAAAAGGGGGCCTGAGGGTAGCAGGATGAACTGGCCCCGGTAGGCCTTGCCGTCCAATTCCAGCCTTGTATCCGGGCTCAAGGGCCTTATCGCCAGTTCTCCACCGTCTCCCCTTTGTCGCCGGGAGTCCGATTCCAAATCCCAATGCCCGCCGCGTCGGTTCAGTTTGATTTCACCCTGTAATCTTCTCACCATCCGCCAACCCGTGCCGGATCTTTCATAGAGGACTGCGTCTCCCACGGCATTCAGAACAGCCTGATTCCGCTTTTCGGACAATAACACGGATACGGAATCGCCGATGCCGGCGGGTCTCTTTTTTACGGGAAGCCCCAGGGCGTTGGTTAATCCCGGTTGGTCGGGCAGGGGTTTTTCGGGGGGCTGGGGATCCCATTCGGGAATGGGAGGAGGGATGTAGGGAATGCGTTCCACCAGGAGAGGCTCGGTGGAGACGGTGTCTGAAGCGGGGGGAGTCTCCTCAACCTCCCTTTGTGAGGTGCCGGAACCCTTTCGGGTGGCGGGGCCGGCGCAGGCTGCCAATAAAAACAATCCGGCGCACAGGAAAATGCCGCCGAATTTCAATGTGGGAATGGAGTGGGGAGCGGGGGAGACAGGCAAGGCCTTTTACTCTCAGGCGCTCTCAGGCGGATGTCGCCTTGGATTCCTTGGCCATTTTCTTGAGTTTGTTTTCGTTGAGCAGCCGGTCGGTTTGGCTGATTTTATCGACGAAAAGCACGCCTTCGAGGTGGTCTATCTCATGTTGGACGCAGCGGGCGAGCATGCCGTCGACGTCCTTGAGCGTGAATTTCTTTCCGTTCCTGTCGAGGGCTTCCACCGTGATGGTTTCGGCGCGGAGCACATCGGCCCACACACCGGGCACGGAGAGGCAGCCTTCTTCGGCCCAGACCTCGCCCTTTTTATCGGTGATGACGGGATTGAACAGGACCAAGGGTTTTTTTTCTTCATCCTCGGACTGCAAATCGATGACCACCAGACGAATGGACTTGCCTACTTGCGGAGCGGCCAATCCGATACCGTTGGAGAGGTACATGGTTTCCAGCATATGGTCGGCGAAATCGGCCAATTCGGGCGTGACTGTTTCCACTTCCGAAGCGCGTTTGCGCAGCACCTTGCTGCCGTACTTATAGACTTGCATGGTCGACATTTCCGCTATTCGTCTTTGCCTTCGTTTTTCACCGAGGCGTCTCTATCGGTTTTCTCGTCCATCACTTTGGTAATGGCGGTCTTGGTGAAATCGATGTTCACGTTTTGCGCCACTTTCACGGTTACGACATGTTCCTTGATGGCGGACACCTCGCCGAACATGCCCGCCTGGGTGAGCACCTTGTCGCCCCGCTTCAAAGCGTTGAGCATTTTGGTCATTTCCTTTTGCTCGCGAATCTTCGGTCTCAGGATGAACAGATACATCACCAGAATAAGAGAGCCGATAAAAAGCAGGTCTTGTAATCCCATTTTCCCACAAAGTCCCGTTGAAGTGTATGAACGTAAAGTTGTCCGGAGCCGCTATGCCTCCGGAAATCGACATTCATGGGGGTAATATAGATAATTTCGCCTTTTCCTTCGGCGCAGGAGGGGGCGACCCTCCTAGTTGGGAACTCAGAGGGAATTAGGGGAATTCAGAGCCTGGCGGTCGTTTCCAGCCGATTCTGATTGATCTCCACATTGTCGACGTAATAGCGCGAGGGCTGGTCGGGGCTGGGACAACCATTGCCGTTGCCGCCATTGGAATACCATCCACCCAGCCGCACCGCGTCCAGTTTGACCTCCCGGGAAAGGTCTCCGCGTAAATCGAGGCCTCGGGCTTCGGTAATCAGTTCACCGTTTATCCATAGACGGGCTTCGCCGTTTCGCTCGCCGGGTGCGTTGAGAACGAGAGTGTATTCCACTTCATACCATCTTTGCCGATCAAACGCGAAGTGGTGGTTCACGGTCGACCAGGAAACGCCGGCCGGCATTCCTTTGGAATAAATCCCGATTCCACGCATATCGGTGACGCCGCATTGGTTTCCGGGGACGCTGTGTGTGCGAACCACGATATCGAGGCCATTGCTTGGGTTGTCGGGATTGTTCCCTTGGACGCGGCCGATGACCATGCCTTGGGCGAAATCGAAGCTGCGATCGAAATAATAATCCCCCTTTACCGACAGGGTTTCGGCGGCTACGGCGAGGGTGGCTCCGGCTTCCTGTTCATTGCGGGTATAGGTGATGGACAACGCTTGTCGCCCGGTGCGCGCGATTCCCGTGGACAGGGCGGTGGTGGCTCCCGTGATTCCCGAAAACGTCCCGCAGGTCCGGGTGCCTTCGGATTGGTTCCAGCAAGACGCATCTTCGGTTTCGAAATCGGTTCCCAAACCGGCGGAAGGCAGGGGAACGGAGACGACGGGTGTGGGTAAGGGTTCCGCAGGGATAGGAGAGGTGGCGACAGGGGGATCCATTTCCGAGGGTGAGTCCGGGATTAGGATCGGTGGCTGAGCTATGGGCTCCGGAACCGAAGGGGTGGGACGGGTTTGGGGACCGATATATTGGCGGGCGATTTCGATATCGTCCATATACAGTCGCGAAGGCTGGCTGGGATTGGCGCAGCTGTTCCCACGGGCGCTGTTGGAATACCACCCTCCGATGAGAACCCGGTTGAGCCGCACACCGGAGCCGCCTCCGCCGCGGATATTGATGCCGGTTTTCTCTCCCACCAGATTGCCGTCGACCCACAGTCGCACTTCGCCGTCTCTTTGACCGGGACGGTTCAACTTGACCTGGTATTCGACGCTATACCATTTTTCCCTTTGGAACCGCACCGAAGGCGTGATGCTGCCCCAGTCGTAGCCTGTCGGGCGGCCGTTGAAATGCAATCCCAGGTAGCCCATGTCCGTCGTCCCGCATTGCTGCCCTGCCGAACTGCCGACGGCGAGGATGATGTCGATATCATTGGCCTGTTTGGAATCGTTGAAACTGGAAACCCGACCGATTTTGACGCCTTGGCCGAAATCGAATCCTTTGTCGAAATAAAAGTGGGTGCGAACATGGATATTTTCCTCGTCGACCCGCAAAACGGAACCGGCTACATCTTCATTCCTGGTATAGGTCGCCCTCAACGCCTGGGAGCCTGAATGACGGATACCGTCTTTGACGAGAGCCATGCCATGCGGTCCGATATTGGAAAAATTTCCGCACCCGGCGCGGTTGAAGCCTTTGGCATCCCGCCGTCCCCAGCATTCGGGCGATTCGCTTTCCAAATCGGTCAGAAAGGGTAAAAATGTTCCTGCCGAGGTTTTAAGCGCAGGCGTGGAGAAGCTCGAAGTCTCTGACGTTGGAGTATTGTCGGAGTCGGATAAAAACAGGTCGCATCCCGAAAGAATGGCTCCGGACAAAGCCAGAGCCGCGGCGGGTAGGGTAAGTCGCATGAATTCTCCTGGAAAGGGGTGAGGGTGTAGGTTTATCGGGTTCCGATATGGGTTCGGGAAACGACCACGTCGTCAAGGTAAAGGCGGGACGGTTGGCTGGGGTCGACGCATTTATTCCCCCTGGCGCTGTTCGAATACCAGCCTCCGACACGAAGCCGGTTCAATTTCACCTCATTTCCGAGATTGCCGCGGATATTGATATCGGTTCTTTCGGCCACCATTTCACCGTCAACCCAAATACGGGCTATGCCGTTCGGCTTGCCGGATTGGTTCAGTGAAACCTGGAATTCGACGGCGTACCAGCGCTCCCTTTGAAAGGATACCGGAGCTCCGATGCTGCCCCAATCGAACCCGGAGGGCCGGCCGTTGAAATGAAGACTGAGTAATCCCATATCGGTGACACCGCATTGATCCCCTTCCCGGCTTCCGGCGAGAAGAATGATATCGATATCATTTTCACTCTTCGCATCGTTAAAAGCCGAAACCCGTCCGATTTTGATGCCCTGTCCGAAATCGAACCCCTTGTCGAAATACATATACGCGCGGTAATGAACGGTATTTTCATTGATGTTCAAGGTGGCGCCGGATTGCTGCTCATTTTTCCGATAGGTGATTTCAATGGCCTTTCCGCTGGAACGGGATATGCCGTTCCTGGTCAGGGCGATGCCGTCGCTGCCGATGGATTTGAATTCCCCGCATCCGGGATGGTTGAATTTTCCCGCCACTCCGCCGGTATTCCAGCAATCCTCCGATTCGGTCGCCAGGTCACTTTTAAAGAGAACGTCGGGGAGGGGTTCGGCAAGGCTTTTGGGCTGGGGCGGTGTCGAAGGTTCGTCGGGTTGAGGTTGGGGATCGGCAGTCTCACCGGATTCGACCGATGCATCCGTTGCTTCGGGAATCGGAATTTCTTCGTGCTTGGTGTCCGGAGTCGGCACTTGGTCGACAGGTGGTTCATCGACTACCGGTGGCTTTTCGTCAATCGGTGGTTCGGAGTCATCAGGGTCTTCGGAAGCTTCGGGTGAAGAGGCGGGCAGATTGACCGCTTCCTGTCTTTCCTGCGCTTCGATACGATCTTCGGAGCGCGAAGGGTCTTCGGAATCGAATATGCACCCCATGCAAAAAACCAGGGTAAAAACGGTGACGGGCCATGTCGGGAAATGCATGGTCGGGTTCTCCTTCGGGTCAATGTTCAG
>CAYNXV010000158.1:0-8690 GCA_964401245.1 uncultured Bifidobacteriales bacterium
GAGTCGAACCTCCGACCTACTGATTACGAATCAGTTGCTCTACCAACTGAGCTACGTCAGCGCTGCTGCAAGAGGAAAATTGCGGAAGGCGCGTATTTTAACGCACTGGCCCGGCGCTGGCGCGCACACGCACGATGATGTCCACGCCGTCGGTCACCATGCCGGGGGGCAATTCGGGCAGACCCGTGACCGTGAGCGCGTCGGCATCGATATCGGTGATCTCGCCCGTCTCGATGTTGTAGAGATGCTGGTGCGGCTGCGTGTTCGGATCGTAGAACACGCGCCTGGGATCGACGATCACTTCGCGGATCAGCCCGCGGTCGCGGAACAGGTTGAGCGTGTTGTAGACCGTCGCCTTCGAGGTTTCCGCGTGGCGCTCATTGACAAAGGCGAGGATCTGGTCGGCCGACAGGTGGCGGCCGCGGCTGAACAGTACGTAAGCAATCTCCAGTCGCTGATGGGTGGGCACGATTTCATGTGCCCTCAACAGCGCTATTAATGACCTGCGATCGTAAGATATTGCTTTCATTGGGGTTTATTCTAGTTCAATGATTGGACTTTGTCTAATCTTCTGTCGATTTCACCCCCATAAAGTCATCGGATCGTGGCCACCAAACAAGCAGAAATGATGTGCTAATCACCATTTAGTCAAAATTTATATTGACAGACCTCGGGATTCACCAAGAAGAACGTCTCGATACCGCTGGATCCATACGGCTGTAATACGGTCATCGGCCATAAAGACCAATGACCGTTATCAGCATTTATTTATCACCGTGCGAATACCAGTAAACGCGGGACCGTTTCTGGGCAATATTCGGTTTGACCCTTTGCGATCCAATCGCAGAACTAGCCCCGCCAGAACGGTTGATGCCACCGATCATGACCGATACCGGCCTGCCCCCAATTGGCACCACACCTGTTACCGGTGAAGGCGGCAAACCACCACCGGTAAAGGTTCCGGATCGTATTCCTCCGCATAACGCTTCGGTTCCGACAGCACCTGCGCCATTCAAGAGATTGAGTGCGTAACCACGTGCCTCACCCAGACTTCCGGTACAGACCCCGGGCGCAGCGGGTATCGGACGATTCGTGCTGAAAAATACCAGTCCACCAAAAATCACCGACGAAGTCACTGTCTGCTCACCACGCCCGCTGTTCAGATCGATACGCCAACCCTGGGCCCCGGTAGCAATCGAAGCCGTACAACTGTCGTTGCTGGTCAGATCCGTGATATTGGTGCCATCCAGATCTACCGGCAATCCTGTCGTGGCAAACGTATCGATGAACATGTAAAAGCGGTTCTGGATGTTCTCGACAAAGGGATAGTTAACTTCAAGCGGGCGTTCGCGATCACCGGATCCAATCGTCAGGATCACCCGATCCGGCCCCGCTGAGGGCAGGGCCGCCGGTCCAAACAAGAACTTGCGGCCACCCCCGGCAACATTGGTGCGGGCAATTTTCGTAATCGTCCAAGCAGTATCTGCGCGCGTTGCCTGCGTGACCGGGTCGATGAAATCGATCCGGTAGATGCCACCGGCAACATCCGTGACATAACCGTGATCGACTAGACCGTCAAAATTGCGATCGACCAGCGTCACATCCGCAGCCACGCTGCGATCCGTTGAAAACGCCTTGATAAGTGCGCCGGTATCCGCGTTAATGACGTATACCTTATTTCCCTTGACTGTTAATGGATCGCAGGAATTTGCGGATACATCCTGGTCCTCGCAGGAGTCATAACCGCCACCGACGACCACGACTGGCGAGTTACCACTGTCAAAACCCTTGATGCTGGCGACATTGGGGAACGACCATGTCTGCCCTATTCCGGAAAATCCGGTCGTGCAATCAGTGTCATTCGTGGCGTTAGGGCAGCCTTGCCGCCACTTCAAGGACGGCGAAGTCGGATTGGTAACATCGAACGCATAGAGCATGCGCCCGCCCCGCCGCATGGTTGGATAAATCCAGACTTTGGAACTGTCTGCATTCTGCAAAATGCCGGCAGAACCATCAAAGAAATAATCTTTGGGCTGGGGCGTTGGCGTAATACCGGTCGGCGTACTCGGATACTTGATAATCGGGCTGTTGTCATGAAGGCGCTTCAGCTTGCCGTGGTGCTCCGGTGCAATAAATGCCCAGAGTTCCTTGCCACTGGCACCAGAGATGGCACGAAACGCGCCGTCATTGGCACCGTAATACACCACGACGCCAGTCGATCCTCCGTAGTTCACCGGCAACGGTCGCGAATGAGCCACGTCACCATGCAACGAGGCGCGAGTTTCGGTCAAAATCCCGTTGGCGTTCTCGTCCCGCACGTCCTGACCACGGGCAAACTTGATGATATTGTCCCGCTCGGTGGTATCTGCGGCCCCCAGTGCAGTCTGGGTCACATTGGTGTTGTTGAACGCGACCAAACTGCCGCAAGTTGTCGGACTGGTACAGGTATAAATGGTGCGGTTTTCGGCATAAGTCAACGGGGATGCCGTGGGATCATTGCCCCTGCGAATCACTTCAGCCGTGGCACCTTTTTCCACCTGAGGACCATCCGGAAGATCCGAGAAAACATTGGTACTGCTGGTCAGGCACAGACCAGCGCCATCCGCCGCAAAATTCCAGAAGGTTCCACTGTCGGTCGTCCAGTAACTGGATGCACAGGCCTGCACGAAACCAGTCGCCGCAGCCACCGCCTCGACCCCATCCTTGTCTGCCAGCTTGGCTTCGTTGTTGAACAGCGCAATCTGATAACGCTTCAGATTTCCGTACCAGTTCGGCCTCGCATCGGCATTCGGCCGGAACATGCCGATGAACACCTGGTTTTCATTTTGTGAACGATTGGTTGCATTGATCGGCAAACTGGCGGAAGCAAAGACGCTGTTGACCGCTTGAATTTCAACCAGGATTTCACGCAGTGCATTGAGAATGGCCCCCTCGTTCGTTGCCTGGAAGTAACGGCCACCACCCACCTTGGCCATGTTTTGCAACAATGAGGTTTGGCGCGAATCCGGCGCGTCCTTGAATACGTCGATGGTATAGGTTGCAACGTTTTGCTGGCCCAGCGCAGAACTGACATCCGTGGTGTACAGGAATTTTGTCCACTCGTCAGCAAACCGCGCATCTGAAGAACTAGGAACCGTGGCAGCGCCGGTGGGCGATACCGTGATAACCAGAGCGGACGCTTGAACGCTAAATTTTCTGTTGTTTCCGCCTGGACAAGTGGCGGCATCAACGCTCTCCGTTGCAGCAAGACATTCGTAGCTATCAGCAGGATTGGCATCCTTCAAGCTCTGCGGAATATTGGCAGTACAGTTACTAACGCGCTGGTTGGTGTTACCACCGCTTCCGCAAACACTGCCAATAATCGCCGTTGTAGTCGTGCTTGTCGTACTCCATTGCTGCATGGGCAACTGGCTGGTGTTTCCGCCCACGCCGCTGAGCAGCGACGCCGGCGAATCTTGGGTCGGAAAACCGTTGCCGATAAAAATAATGTAATTCTTTGCACAACTGTTGGTGCTGTTGATCGGCGGATTGTATTCCACAAACGGATTCACAAATGCGGCTTGTTCCGTTTTCGGATCTTGGTCACCGGCGTAACGATAGGGACCAAACTGGCTGGCGCTGAGCGGAGTGCCGGCAACATTGGTGGTGGCATTCGCCGGGCTGGTATAACCACCAAAATACTTGAAGGCCTCAAACAAGGTAGCGCTGTAATCCGTCTTGGCCGTTCCGACTTTCTCGGTCGGATCATCAAAATTCCTGGCGATACAATTCGGCGTGCCGTTTAGGCTATTCGTCCCCGCCACGCAACTCGAATCGCCGATCAGTTCCTGCAAGGCCGCCTTGTTGGTTGAGGTCATTTGCCGAATGCCGAAGCGCACATAACCGCCATCCTTGTTGCTGCCACTGCCCGGCGTGAACATCATCAAGCCTAGGTTTAAACCGTCATTCAATTCGTCGACCACCTTGCGCAAGGAGGCCAGTTCGGATTCGCCTTGCTTTTTGCCCTCCGGCCAGTGCTGTGCCGCATTTGACCAGTTAGCACTGTTGTCGATGATGATCAGCACATTGGGGCGCGTGGCTGCCGAGGCGGCGGCCGATCCCACGAAAAGATCGATGTCTTCCGCATGTACAGCAGGAGGCGCCAGCGGAAGCACTAATGAAAGCGCCAATGGAAGCATTGATAATTTTTTCATTTCAGACCTCTATCAAAGATCGCGCTTTATTCCGATTAAAGGCAAGTCGATGTGGTGTCGTCAGAGCTGACGCGAACGCCAATTCCTTGCGTTACAGTAGCCTTGGCACCGGATCCGACCGCAGTCGTTGCTGCCGTGATTTCCCAAACAGTATTGGCGCATAGTGAATCGCCCGTTACGCTGCCAGTAACCCCGAACTGCTGTGCCTGTCCCGCCGCACAACCGAGATCTTCCGTATTACCTAAATTGAGCTCTACGATTTTGATTGGACGAACAAACACGCAAGCAGGCGCCGGGCTGAGCACTGTTGTGTAATCATTAACGCCGTCACCATTGATATCCGTGCAAGTGGTATTGGCAGCTCCGCAGGGATTAACCACCGCATTCGCCGGATTTGAGATGAACGTGGGCGTACTCAGAACGGTTTCCACGGTCTGCTGAGCCGCCCCCATGGCTTCACTTCGCGCCTGCATATTGCCCACTATCTTGAGGTTGGTCGTGCCGGTATTCAGCGCCGTCACCGCGAACAAAGTAAGCATGACCAGCATCACCAAGGCAATCACCAGCGTCATGCCACGCTGCGCTTGAACTGTTCGCCTCATGGCACATCCCTCCGTCCGGCAGGATTAATCACCCTCACCAAGTTGGTATATACGTGCCGACGATAACCGTCGGAAAACGGGCCGACAACAACCGGGTTGCCGGCCGAGTCGTTACCCAGCGTGTAAGTCTTGCCGTCGTTATAGCCCCGGGTCAGCTCGATATTGCGCGCAACCACATAAATCTTTGCCGTCATCACGTTCCGCCAATTTTCAACTGCGGTGCAGCTCGCACAACCTGCATAGGTATAGTTGCTTGGATCAGGAGTATAGGCATCGGGAAGCCCGTCACCATTGTTGTCTATTCCATAGGAAACCCGGAAAAATTCTATGCCTTCCACCATCGGGGTTTCGGTAAATCCTGCGCCCGTAAATTCCAAGCGCTTGAGGGTCGGTATGTTTTGTCCGGCCCCGTTGGTGTCACTGACAAAGTAGATATTGGTAAAGTATTGGCGCAAACTTGCCTGCGTCACGCAATCCTTGATCCGGACAGAAAACGATGCCGCACCGGAAAGTCCGAGCACGTATGGCGTCGTGGGCGCCTCACTTTCGCACAGCGAAACCTGCAGATAAGGGCTGCCGGCAACAGCGGCAGGGCATCCCGAGACACCCGCGACGCAAGCACGAACCCGCCGCACGACCAAAATATCTGTATTAGCCTTGATCGCCGGCACACACGTCGGCGCTCCGGCACCCAATGGATAGCCCTGAAGGTGGAGCGGAAGCGATGACTCCAGTACCGTCAAGGTTGCGGAACAAGGATCCGGTAATGCGCCGGGAACAGCTAGGGCGGCGACATTGAGTTCGCCCATGAACCCTGCCATACGCACATCATCAGACAGCAACTCAACTGCATATCGCCCGTTTTCGATTTGGCGACTGGTCCGCTCGATTTCATTGCGCGATGCACTGGTATTCACAAAAACGCTGGTAACCGCCGCCAATATTAACAAACCAATGACGATTGAAATCATCAGTTCAACCAGCGACAAGCCAGCCATCTTGTGACGACTGGACAACGCTCCCGAAACAAATACCGCATGTGGGCTTGCTTTGATCATGGAGTCACACATACACCGGTTGTTGGGTCATTTTGCAGGCAACCGATAACAATGGTTGCCACTAATGCGCGACGCGTGGCTTCATTGCCATATAGACCAGCACCACAGGCATCTGTGGGGGCTGCAGTGGGCGTCAAACCCTGCCAAACAACTGCAACGTTCATTTGCCTCGGCATTGCGGCTACTGGATTCGAGATGCAGCCCCGCGCACCGATCATTGCGCCCACACTTTGTGAACCGGAGGTTTCGGATGCGCCAAGCAGCATATTTCCCCACTCACATCGATCCAGATCAGCGCCAGTCATACCGGCGCAGGACTGCAGGGTATTGCCCTCACCTAATGGGTTAACAGTTACATACGCAGTTGCATTTTTTCTATTGGCATTGATGCGGGCCACCATATCCTGCAAAACCAGTATGGCCTGCGATCTCTGATAAGCCTCAATCTCAGCAACCTGCAACCTTGCTTGCAGACCCGCTAATCCAAGCAGGCCAATGGTCAGTATGATGATGGTGACCAATACTTCAATCATGGTGAACCCACGCTCGACTGACCCTGTGGAATGTGTATGTTTAATGCTCATGGACACGCTCCCTGCTGCGTCACTGGCCGCCCGCTGAGATCAATGCTTACGCAACGCGAATTGCTATCGCTTACTCCTGTAGCAGTCAGGCTGAATGGCGTTACTGCAGCATTGAGGCGCCCCATACCCGCGTAACTGACACTAGCCGGGCCGGTCATCGATATACCATTCAAAGCCCCCTGACTGCGCAAGGTCGTGCCAGTTGATGCCTCCGTCACTGTCCAACCACCACTCCAGCTTCCTCCCACGGGAGTAACATTTATCGTGCCATTGCGGGTGATGGCCTCGCTGCGCGCATATACCAAAGTTGAAAAAATATCAAAACTGGCACTTTTAAGACGCTGAGAAAGAATGAAAGTACTCAAGTTGGGCATGCCGACAGCCGCAAGAATTGCGAGTATAGCAATGACCAGCAACGCCTCGATCAGCGTAAAACCCTTAGTGGGCCTGGAATAATCACGCTGTTTTCGAAAAATCACCATCCGGGCTGACCGTTTCGGGTTTTGACACCAAGATTATCCAAGGTAAGCACGCCATCAGAGGCCTGAGCTGTACCGACGATGGGGGTTGCTGTGATGGTATAAGCCGGTGGCGTAGCTGGTGCGGCAGGGTCAATGGTAATGGTGTAATGAGATGAAACATCCGCAGGAACCGTTTGACCCAATGTCGTCAGTGCCCCAGCACCCACGGCGTAGTTACGCGCATCGAGGAGATATTGATTCTGGCGGTTGGCAACTTCCATCATGAAAGTCTGTGCGGAAGCTCGATGGCCTTTGATCACGTGGGATCGATACGAAGGAACCGCGATTGCCAATAAAACGCCGAGAATTGCCACTACTACGAGCAATTCAATCAGCGTAAACCCTTTCTCCCTAGTCATTAGTCGCTCCTTTTCTGGATAGAATGATTGTCAAAGCAGCCTATCAAGGCCAGTATTCGCCGATTAATGGTCGTTACTTAAGGATAAACGGGCTCAAGTTCCGGATAAAAATGTCCTTTCCGTGAAAAATTACCCTTTTCAATTGCCCAAACCCCCCCCTTTTCAGGGGCGCCCACCAATCCGTAATGCCCATGGTTGCATTAAACCCCGGGCGTCAAGACCCTAGATAAAGCATTCCTAGGCTACGCAATTAACCCCTTGGGCAGCGGAAAGGTCACCCGCTCGGCAATGCCGTCGAGGGCGCCGACCGAATCCGCGCCCAGTCCGCGCAGGCGTTCGACCACGGCCTGCACCAGCACTTCCGGGGCCGAAGCCCCCGCGGTCACGCCGACGCAATCCTTGCCGGCCACCCACTCCGCCTGCAGTTCGCCGGCATTGTCGACCATGTACGCCGGCACGCCCTGCTGTTCCGCCACTTCGCGCAGGCGGTTTGAATTCGAACTGTTCGGCGAACCGACCACGATCACCACGTCGCAACGCTGCGCCAGCGCCTTGATCGCGTCCTGGCGGTTCTGCGTCGCGTAGCAGATGTCGTCTTTTTTCGGGCCGACGATGTCCGGAAAACGCTGGCGGATCGCGGTGATGGTCCGCACCGCGTCGTCCATCGACAGCGTGGTCTGCGTGACGTAGGCGAGATTGGATGCGTCGCGCACCTGCAGCGCGGCAACGTCTCCCGGTCCTTCGACCAGGTGCATGCCGCCGGCGCTCTGCCCCATGGTGCCTTCGACCTCGGGATGTCCGCGATGGCCGATCATGATGATCTCGCGGCCCTGCTCGCGCATTTTGGCGACCTCGACATGCACCTTGGTCACCAGCGGACAGGTGGCATCGAATACCTTCAGGCCCCGCGCTTCGGCCTCGTGGCGCACCGCCTGCGACACGCCATGCGCGCTGAAGATCACCGTGCTGCCGGAAGGCACTTCGGCCAGTTCCTCGACAAACACCGCGCCCTTGCTGCGCAGATCGTTGACGACGAACTTGTTGTGCACGACTTCATGGCGCACGTAGATCGGCGCACCGTGCAGCTGCAGCGCGCGTTCGACGATTTCGATGGCGCGGTCGACGCCGGCACAGAAACCGCGGGGATTGGCGAGTAGGACCTGCATGCGGTGGATTATACCTCCGGCCCGCCGGAGGTCAGCGGTGCCGGATAAAATTATTCAATAAAAACAAATACTTATATTACTTTTCCGACGGCTTCGAGCCGCGCAGACCATCCCAGATCAGCAGCGCGGCGCCGCAGGTGATCGCCGAATCGGCGACGTTGAACGCCGGCCAGTGCCAGCCGAAGGCGTGAAAGTCGAGAAAATCGA
>CAYNXV010000159.1:0-8534 GCA_964401245.1 uncultured Bifidobacteriales bacterium
GAGGTAGGCAAGACGGCTATCGCGGTTATACCATCAAGCGCAACCTGCCGCCGGGAGATTGGAAGGTATTAGTCGAATCCGAAGATGGACGAAGCATGGGCTCAATCCGGTTCCGGGTGGCGCCCCCGGATTCCAATATTGAGCAGCGCACTCGGGAAATCATTCTGAATTGAAATCACCCCCATTTACCAAAGTGTATTATAATGCACTAAAGTGAATCTTCCAGTCACGTACGTAAAAAACGAACACTTTGCGCCTTTACTGGTCACAAAAAGTGCATTTTAATGCACTTACACGCTAAACTATAGTATATTTCTTAGACGGGGTTATTCAAATTCCGTTTCATGGTGCCGCTTCAATATGGAAACCACAACCGAAATCGGACAAGCGGTCAAGAAAAGGCGCATGTCTCTGGACATCACCCAGGAAGACCTTTCCCAAATAGCCGGGATATCCCTGCGCAGTTTAAAAGCCTTGGAGAAAGGCTATGCCAATCCCACCTGGAGCCAAATCGCCAAAATTCTTAAGGCGCTCGGCTGGCAATTGGAATTGAAGGAACTCAAAGAATGAAGGCGCGCAGGGCCAAAGTCCTGAATAATGGAGTAACAGCAGGGTTACTCATCAAATCGGGGAAGGAATACGTCTTCACCTATGAAGACGAATACTTGAGAAATTCCGCCTTGCCGTCCATCAGCCTGACACTCCCCAAATCCGCGAAGGAATACCGGAGCGAATCCCTTTTCCCGTTTTTTTTCGGATTGCTCGCCGAGGGTGAAAACAAGAAAGCGCAATGCCGGATTTTGAAAATAGACGAAAGGGATCATTTTACCCGACTGGTTAAAACCGCGGGCAAGGAAACCATCGGCGCGATAACGATTCAGGAAGAAGATGCAACCGAATAATTGTCCTGGATGCCTCAAGCCCCGTCGAGAGGGATACTGCAATAGCTGCCTAAAATCATTATTCGGAGGCGCGAAGGTTTCGCCGATACTTACGTTTTCCAGGCCCGATTTCAATCGCACCAAAAACGACCCGACCAGCCGGATTTCGCTCAGCGGCGCGCAAATAAAACACTCCCTGAAGCTTACCGGAAGAAAACTCGAGTTGACCGACCAAGGCGGAGAATACATTCTCAAACCGATACCCTATGAGAATTTCAGGGATGTTTCGGAACTACCGGCAAACGAACACTTCACCATGCAACTGGCCAGGCAGGTTTTCAAGATTAAAGTAGCGGACAATGCCCTGGTTTTTTTCAGCGACGGGGAACCGGCCTACCTTACCAAAAGATTCGACCGCCGGGAAGATGGAGCGCGATTTTTACAGGAGGATTTCGCCCAGCTTTCCCAAAAAACCGAGGATACCCACGGCGGAGGGTATAAATATGACGGAAGCTATGAAGGCATAGCGGACCTCATGAAGGAATTCGTCGGTCCCTATGCCGTCGAAGTGGAAAAATTTTTTGACTTGGTCGTTTTCAATTATCTGATACTTAATGGAGACGCCCATCTGAAAAACTTCTCCCTATTCCGGGATCCCGGCAAAGGTATTTACACGCTCACCCCCGCCTACGACCTGCTGAATACCCGCTTCCACCTTCCTGATGAATCGGGCGATACCTCTCTCGATCTTTTCAACGGCGACTTTGCAACAAAAAGCTATGAAGTAAACGCCTATTACGCTAAAGATGATTTCACGGCTTTGGGAGGAAAAATCGGGATGCAGCCGATGAGGGTAGCCAAGGTTTTGGAAAAATTCATAACCCGAAGCCAGCACATCGAGGCTATGCTGCAAAAGTCGTATCTAAGCGAAAACTCCCAGGCCCGTTACCTGTCTCTGGTTAGGGACAGGCTGAAGAGATTGAACTACACTCTTACCGCTTAGACAGCAGGGCAATCACGAAATCCGCGCCGAGATTGGGCAACCCCAGCGCAAGGCAAAGACGCGAGGGCCAGGAATGGGCCGACGTTATGAGCCTTTCAATCTTCACACCCTGCCGATCGCATAGGGCTTCGAAATCCCGCAAACTGAACAAATGGATGTTGGGAGTGTCATGCCAATCATGAGGTAGCGACTCGGTTACCGGCATCACCCCTTTCAAGGCCAGCCCGGTCCGATTTCCGATGCAGGCGAAATTCGGGAAACTCACGATCGCCTTCCGGGCCACCCTTACGATTTCACCCAGCACCAATTCGGGCTTTTTGACCACCGGCAGGGTCCGGTTCAGAATCGCGTAATCGAAAGCCTTGTCCTTGAAAAGCGAAAGCCCTTCGTCCACGTCGCTTTGCACCACCGGAACGTTTTTTCGCAGGCATCCCACGATATGCTCCAAATCGATATCGATGCCGATGCCCGTGACCGCGCGCGTATGGTACAGATGATCGATCAGGGCCCCGTCTCCGCAACCGATGTCCAGCACATAGCTTCCCGGCTCTACCAGGTTTTCCAAATGCTTGAAATCGTCCTTGGAACTGAAGGATTTCACCAACCGGGTCTCGCCTGACGACTTTTCCTTGGCATTCGCCGCCAAATGCTCCTGAAGCAAGGCGGGCTTCTCCTCGGTAAACGCCGGTTTTTCCAGGAATCCGTTTATCACCTGCGAGAGGTGATCCACTTCCAGCAAAAAGGCGTCATGGCCATAGGGCGAATCGAGTTCCACCAGCGAAACCACTTTTTGCAGCTCGAGCAATACCTTGCCCAATTCGCGCGTCTGTTCCGGAAAGAAAAGCCAATCCGAAGACAGCGCCACCAGCAGGAATTCCGACTGCGACGACCCGAAGGCCTTTTGCAACGACCCGTAACGCTCCACCAAATCGAATCGGTCCATCGCATAGGTGATGTGCAGATAGGAATTCGCGTCGAACCTTTCGACGAATTGGGCGCCTTTGTATTGCAGGTAGTTCTCCACCTCGAAACCCGTCTCGAAAAGCCTCTCATCGAATCCGTCGCGGTGGTTGCGCCCGAACTTTTCGTGCATGCTGATGGCCGAAAGGTAGGTCAAGTGCCCTATCATCCGCGCATAGGCCAGGCCATGGGCAGGCGGTTTGCCGGCGTCGTAATAGTCGCCGCCCGCGAAATCGGGATCGTTTACGATGACCTTGCGCCCGATTATCTCGAAACCCAAAGCCTGGGCCGAAAGGCAAGCCGCCGCCGCGATGCAAATGCACTTGCGCACTTGGTTGGGAAAGGAGACGCTCCATTGCAGCGCGTGCATTCCGCCCATGCTGCCTCCGATAACCGCTTCCAGCACATCGATTCCGAGCTGCTCCACCAGGAGCCGCTGCACGTTCACCATGTCTTCCACCGTGATTTTCGGAAAAGACGAGCCGTAGGGTTTGCCGGTGTCGGGATTCAGGGAAGCCGGTCCCGTGGTTCCCCGGCAGCCGCCGAGCATATTGGAAGCGATAACGAAATAACGATTGGTATCGATGGCCTTGCCCGGTCCGATGAGGTCGTCCCACCAACCCGGACGCTTGTCCGCTTCGCTATGCCATCCCGCCGCATGGGCGTCGGTGGTCAAGGGGGAGCAGATGAGAATCGCATTGCTTTTATCCGAGTTCAGGTCGCCATACACCTCGTAGGCCACGTCCACCGCTTTGAGGCAGGCACCGGAAACCAGGCGGAAACCTTCCGGAGGCAGGCGCAACGAAAGCGTCCGGGTTTGCACCAGCATTTTTGGGGAAGTATCCGAAGCCTGCGAATTCGTCATAACCGTCATTTTCCGTCGGCCCTCCACAGGGCGCGCCATGCGAAGTTTACTATTTTAACGCCGCTATTCCAGGCCGGAAACCAAAATAGCCTATCCCCGCAAAACATGCCCGAACTACCCGAAGTCGAAACCATCCGTAAAATGCTCGTCCCACGGATTGAAGGGAGGGTGATTGCCGAAGGACGGTTACGACTGCCCCGCATGCTGACGGGCGCCACCCCCAAGGCCTTGGCCAAAGCGTTAGCCGGAAATACCCTGGTGCGCCTGCTCCGCCGGGGCAAATACCTCATCGCCGAAATGGAGCGGGGCTCCCTTATCATTCACCTGGGAATGACCGGGCAGTTGACCTATGCCCCCAAGGATGCTCCCAAGGATCCCCGATTCATCCGAACGCTTACCGGCCTGGAAAAACCCCTGGGCGCCCATCCCATCGACAAACATACCCATCTGGTGATAACTTTCGAGGGTGGAGATTGCCTCCTGTTTCGCGACCCTCGCACCTTCGGAAAGCTGATATGGATGGCGGACCGCTCCTGGCGCAGTCACCCGCGCATCGAGCTGTTGGGGCCGGAACCCTTCGACTTGAAGGGGAAGGCGCTGGCCGCTCTCCCCTTTCCGGCGACAAGCCTGCGTCCGGTCAAGGCCCTGTTGCTGGATCAATCCTTTTTGGCCGGCATCGGAAACATCTACGCCGACGAAGCCTTGTTTCTGAGCGGCATACACCCGGAAACCGCCGTCCGCGCCCTTACCCGGGATCACAAAGAGGCCTTGCTCAAGGCCGTCCAGACGGTACTACGGAAAGGAGTGAAGTTTCAGGGCACATCCTTTTCGGATTACCGGAAACCCGACGGCTCCACCGGTTCCAATTATGAGCGCCTGCTGGCGTACGGGCGCGCGGGTAAGCCCTGCAAGCGCTGTGGAAGCCTCATGGTGAAAACCGTGGTGGCGCAAAGAGGCACCGTGTTCTGCCCCGCCTGCCAGGTTTTATCGCGGTAACACCCAGATTACCAGAACGGCCTGGACCAGGCCGATGAGAAATCCCACCACGCCTCCGAGAAATTCAATTTCGCGGAATTCGCGGCGCGCAATGTCGTGGATGATGCGATCCAGTTTATCGAGATCGAAGGCCAGGATTTTTTGGCGGATGGTCTCCTTCAAATCAAGCTTGCCTTCCAGCGAATGTCCGAGAAACCGGATGAAGGCATCGCTTTCGCCCGAAAAGGCGACGGCGATGCGGTCGCGGATTTCGATCATTTTTTCAGGCGAAAGAAACATCTGGATAAAAGGCATGGTCTCCAGGATTTCCCCGATTTTATCGTCCCATTTCGTTATGATGAGGTGCCGCAGAGCTTCAACGGGATCCACCTTCTTGAGCAACTGTACGATATCCTCTTCGGTTATGAATTGCTTGGAAATGGCTTCGGAGATGCGCTCCGCAAGCTCCACTTGCCGGCGGGGCAATAGCCCCTGAATGCGCAGTCCCAACACGAAAATGGGTTGCCGGGGACGCAGAAGCATCTTCACCGCCAACAGGTTGGTGAACCAACCGATGGCCCCCGAAACCAAAGGCATGAAAACAAGGATGAGAATTTCGTTGGTAGTCATGGCGGAAGAATGTATTAAATCCGGGCCGGGTATGCGACGTTTCCGCGTTAGCGCCTGCCGTGCCGCATGTCAAGCAAAATCCGCTTCGCCGGTCCAACAAAATTATGCCAAAGCCCCGCGTGGCAAGGGTTACGGGACTTTTATCCCGCATCTTGGGTATATTCTAAATGAGCCCAAAAAACAGCTAGACAATTCGCAGGCGAGAGGTGATACTTAAATTTATGGAACGCGAAGGGAACGTGGAAAAAGCCTTATTGGCCCAACTGGCTTTGCCTGAAAGCCCTTTGTTGGATCGTGTCCGCAAGAACAATCAAATCATCCTCCACAATTACAAAAGCGGCGTGAAAAAACTTTGCGCATGCACCTTGATGGGCTGCTCCCGCGATTTCGAAATCGCCCTGGTTCCCAATCAAGCTCTTTATCCGAAGTTTTGCGAAGACCACCGCAGCGAATTCAGACGCGAACTATTCCTGCGGGCCTTCCTAAATACCCACGAAGGCGCAGTGCAGGCCCAGGTTTTGGCCGCCCCGCCCTTCCCTCCCGAAGATCTGCTTTCCCAAGACCCGTCCCTTTAGGGGCGATTCACCTGCGCTCCCGCATGCACCCCCTGCTTCTACCCGTCGCCGCTCTGGGTGGACTGGGTTGGTTATCCACCCTGCGCCTGCGATGGATCGGGGACAAACCGCCCGTCAGTCCCTGCGTGCTTATCCTTTGGCATGAACACCTTCCCATACTTGCGCACGCGTTTTCCCATCAGGACATCGCAGTGATGGTTTCGCTGAGCGCGGACGGGGATTTGGCGGCCAATGCCTTGAAAAGGCTGGGCTACCGGATACACAGGGGATCATCCAGCCGGGGCGGCCTTGCCTTAAGGGCGTTGACAAGGGCGGTTCAAGGCGGCGGAACGGCCGGCATGGCCCTGGATGGCCCCAGGGGTCCCTATCATGCAGCCAAACCGGGCGCCGGGCGCCTGGCCGCCCTGGGCGGCGTTCCCTGGGTTCCCGTCGCCGTCCAAGCAGAACGATTTTTCCGCCTCAACACCTGGGACCGATGTATCCTTCCCCTCCCCTTCAGCAAGGTATGGCTTCGCCTGGGCCCCTCGTCGACCGATCCTACCCCCGAGGCCATGGCGGAAGCCATGCATGCCAACCAGATGGCGCTGCGCGGGCTCCTCAAGTAAGCGAACCGGATAAAGCCGGCCGTTCAAGTTCATTCCCTGCATTGAACGCTTTTTACCGCCATCCACCGACATTGCCCCCATTGTCCGGCGCAATCCTTTACGCCCCTTTGATCTTTTTTATACTTCCCCTTTTCTTCCGCAAGGAGCCCGCTCAAGATGATTCCCTTCGTCACCATGGTAGCCTTCGACCTCGAAACCACGGGGCTCGATCCCGAAAAAGACGACATCGTAGAGTTGGCGGGCATCAAATTCACCTTCGAAAAGAAGGAAGGAAGGCTGGCCACCCGCACTTTGAGCGTCTATAGCAGCCTCGTGAAACCGGGAATGTTCATCCCTCCCGAAGCGACGCGCATCAACAAAATCACCAACGAAATGGTGGAAAACGCGCCGTCACTCAAGCCCGTAGCCGAGAAATTCCTGCGCTTTTGCGGTCTCAGTTCCATCCTCGTGGCGCATAACGCTTCGTTCGATGCCGCGTTTTTATGCAAGGCCATCCGAAGAAACGGTTTGGTGATGCCCCAGAATCCCATTATCGACAGTCTCAAACTCATCAAGAAAATCATGCCGGAATACGCTTCACACAGGCTGGGCGAGATCGCGCGCAAACTCGGCCCCCAAATCACCGTTGCCGTCGATCCTTCCGAATTGCATCGCGCCACCTACGATTGCGAGATTCTCAAGGAAGTGCTTTGCGCCTGCCTGCGAAAAAGGTATCAGGACACCGATTTGGCCATGGACAAGGCCGTGAAGGCGTTCGAAAGCGTTCACGGACAGCCCCTGTCCTTCGCCCAATTCGCCTGAACGGCCGCCTTCCCTCCCTTCGTCACCGGAAAATCCGACAAGTTGCGGTTAAAACTTGCCGCAAACATCTCTAAAATGCGAAAATTGCCACGCAAGCGCCCCCTTCCGAGATTCTCCTTTCGGAATACCCGGGAATAAATGTTCTTACATTTTTGCGGAAAAAGACCCAGCTAAATGGAGGTTCCATGTTTTCCCTTTCCATCCGATCCTTTTGGGGATTGACGGTATTGATGTCGATACTGATAGCTCCGGCGACAATTACGGCGGATGACAACGCGGAGTTCGAGTCCCTGGTCGATAGGATCCTGTCTCGGAATTCCGACACAAATGATACGGAAGGTGACGGCGTAAAACTCTTGCCGCTCATACGCGAACGCCTGCGTTGGCAAGGCGAAAGCGACAGGCTCCGCGAAGCGGAAGCAACTTTGCTGCACCGAAAGGGCGAATGGCTGGAATTGCTGGTAAGCTTGCGGAAAATCTCCAAGAAATCCCCGCATGTCCTGTTGATGATGGCCGAAGCCCTGACGCACAACGATGAAAAATACGAATCCGCTCAATGGTATCTCGACGCGGGGCTGGCCTTCGAAGGTTCCGACAGCCTGCAAATTCATTGTCTGGAACGTTATCTGCGAATCAAGTCGGATCCCGCCATCGCCTTGAAGCTCGGAAACATGCTGGAACAGAAACAGCGTCTGCCGGAGGCCGCGGATTTTTACGCCCGAAATATCCCGATCGTGGCGAAGGACACTGCGCTGACTTTTCGCGCAGGTGATATTTTTGTCGCATTGCAACGCCTGGACGATGCGGTAGCGCTTTTCGAAGCGGCGCTGACGGCTTACCCGTCTCACGAAGGGTTGATACTCAAAGCCGCCCAAACTTTCGACGCGATAGGTAAACCCGAGAAAGCCGCGCCCATTTGGCTCATCCATTGGATAAAGAACCCTACGCATCTCGAATCCCGGGGGAAATCCCTAGGCTACCTGGAAAAAGCGGGTCCCGAAACGGAATACGAGTACGCTTTGAATCAAGGCCTGGGCGCGGAACCGTCCAGCGCCTATTTGCATTTCAAACAAGCCGAACTCAAATTGAAGCGCAAGGATACGGCCTCCGCGACCACTCACCTCGAAAAGGCCATGGAACTGGCTCCCGGGGAGGAGACCTATCCGGCAATGATACCCGCTCTTGTTTCGTCGGATGAGGGGATAAAAAAATATTTCACCATCATTACCTCCCTGGCCG
>CAYNXV010000160.1:0-8197 GCA_964401245.1 uncultured Bifidobacteriales bacterium
GAATAAAACCCATGTATATCCCGCCTTGAAAGTGTTTTTCTCCCGGGAGAAAAAGCTTTGACTGGCATAGCTAAGCTGTTGTGGGGTAATGATTTATGAAAAATGATCTAAAGCGACTGGTTCGGGCCGACAGTCATATCCAGAAAATCGTGGTCGAATACGGCCTCGACTGCTACCCGCAGGAATTCGACGTGATACCCGCCCAGAAAATGCTCGAAATCATGTCCTATAACCTTCCGGTCAACTATTCGCATTGGTCTTTCGGGCGGGATTTCGAGAAGCAGCGTACGCAATACGAATATTCGGGCGGCATTCCCTACGAGGTGGTGCTCAATTCCAATCCGTCGCGAGCCTTTCTGATGCGTAATAATCCCTATCCCATCCAGGTGCTGGTGATGGCGCATGTTTACGGGCATAACGATTTCATGAAGAACAACGTGCACTTCGTTCCCACACGCAAGGATATGGTGACTTCCGCCAGCGAATCCGCCTCCCGGATGCGGAAATACGAGGAAACCTACGGTATCAACGAGGTGGAAAAACTCATCGACGCCGCCCAGTCCATCCAGATGAACATCGACACGGATTTTCTAGGGGCCGAAAAGACCGCACGCGAGGAAAAGAAGGCGGAATCCCTAATTCGTCCCGAACGCCGTCAGTCGCAATTCGGGGATATGTTCGACTTCGAAAAGCAGCTCAACGTCAAATCCTTCGACGAAAAACGCCAGGAAGTAAAACAAGCGAAAAAGAAAATTCCCGCCGAGCCCGAAACCGATCTCATGGCCTTCGTCATGCGCCACTCGCCCCGGGAATTCGAGGAGTGGGAGCTGGACATTCTCAACGTGATTCGGGAGCAGTCCCGTTATTTCATGCCTCAACGCCGCACCAAGGTGATGAATGAAGGCTGGGCTTCCTTCTGGCACATGCGCATCATGGACCGGCTTTTCCAGGATGGCTTTCTCAATCAAGAAGAGCATGGATTCTACAATCTGTACAACTCACGGGTATTGGCGAGCAATCCCTTCGGCCTCAATCCCTATTTGTTGGGCATCAAAACCTTCCTTAACATCGAGAAGCGCTATAATGCCGGACAGTTCGGACCCGAATGGGAACGGGACGAGTCGCCGGACAAATGGGATATCGACCTCAAAGTCGGAAAAGGCCTGGAAAAGGTTTTCGAAGTGCGCCGCACCCATATGGATTGGTTTTTCCTGGACGAGTTCATGAACCGGGAAGTGGTGGAAGATGCCCAGCTTTACATCTATCAGTCGAAGAACCGGGGCAACATGGAAGAGTACGTGGTTGAGGAAACCGATTGGCGTTCCATCAAAGACACCATTGTCCGTTCCTTCGCCCATTCGGGCATCCCGCTGGTCAAGGTGGAGGACGGGGATTTCGGGGGGAAACGGGAACTTTACCTCAAGCACCATTATGAGGGGATGTCTCTCGACGAGGAGAGTTCCCGGCAGGTGATGCGGCAAATCCAATACCTTTGGGACCGACCGGTGCACCTGGAAACCGTGGAAGTGGACGGAAACAGCGAAATGCGGGTGCAAATCACCTATGACGGCAAGAGTTTTTCGAAGGCCAACCTGGGGATGCTGGAAAAGACCTGAATTGTAGTTATTTTCATGGGTCGATATGACGACCCACACCGACTCCTCCGCCGACTCGCAGCATCCTACCGAGCTGTTCCATGTCCTCAAAACCCAGCAATTCACCCGTCCCTTGTTGGACGAGTTTTGCGCCTTGACGACGGCCATCCGGCGATTCGCCAAACAGCGGGAAGGCCTTATGTTTCTCCGCACCCTGTTGGCGGACAAGCGGGCCATGCTTTATTTCACCCAGCCTTCGACCCGCACTTTTCTTTCCTTCAATAATGCCTGCCAGGTGCTGGGAATCCAAACCAGCGAAATACGCGATCCCGCGACATCGTCCGAAGTGAAGGGGGAAAGTTTTCTCGACAGCATCCGCACCTTCAGCTCCTACGTGGACGTGGTGGTGATGCGCACCCAGATGGAAGGCCGCACCCAGGCGGCCGCAGACCTTTTCGATCGCATCCAGAGACGCGTGCCTATCATCAATGCGGGAAGCGGCAAAGATCAGCATCCCACCCAGGCTTTGCTCGACATTTACACTTTGGCTCGTAGTTTCAGGCATCGCGGAGGTATCGACGGTAAAACCATTGGCATGATGGGGGATTTGAAGCGGGGAAGGACGGTGCGCTCCCTGAGTTACCTGATGAAGAATTACCGGAACGTCAAGCTGGTTTTCATCGCCCCTCCGGGATACCGGATGGAAAAGGACATCAAGGAGCATCTGGATCACCATGGCGTGAATTATCACGAAACCGAAAATCTACGCGAAGTATTGTCCGAACTTGACGCCGTTTACGTCACGCGTATCCAGGACGAATACGATGTGGCAGGGGAATCGCGGAAAACGGATTTCAGCAAATTCCGCTTCGGCCTCGACGAATTGGCCATGCTCAAACCGGACGGCGTCATCATGCATCCCTTGCCGCGCCGCGATGAAATCGATCCGGCCATTGACGAAGACCCCCGGGCCAAATACTGGCGTCAGGAACGCAACGGCATGTGGATGCGCGTAGCCATTTTCGCCAAGATCTTCAAAGTCGACCACGTATTGTTGCCTACGCATCTTCCCGAATAGACAGGGAGCCGGTTTGCCCCGGTGCCAGGGGCACGACTTCTCCTTCAAGGTCTCGCATCCGTCAATCAACTCACGGCAAGCCGCCAAGCCAGAGCATAAAGGGCGTAGCCTCCCAGCAGCAGGAATGCCTGCATCCAGGCGGTGGTTCTCACGCCTTTACGGTAGCAGGCCAACCCGGCGAACATGCCCATGAAAAACCCGAAAAAGTGGGCTCTTACGTCCGCGTTTTCTCCCAAGCCCATCATCACGGCCAGGAAGAAGGCGGATAACAGCGGAGTGACCTGCCGAAGATTCCGTTTGGGCGCCCCGCGCCAATGCCGGGTTTCCACGGCCGCCAAAAGCCCGAGGGCTGCGAATACGAAGGTGGAGAATCCCAGGGATAGCTGAGGCGAATGGGCATACCAGGCCACCAGCCCATTTGTCAAACCCGACAGGACCGTCAATCCGAATAGCATCGTGCCCAGGCGCAGCCTGTGATTGAGGAGGTTAAGGATGAAATATCCCGAGACGAGATTTCCCAGAAAGTGCGCATGATCGGCGTGCAAGGTCAGGGCGGTTATCGTACGCCACCATTCGCCTTCCAGTATGGCCTGGCTGTCGGCCATTCCCCGTCTTTTCAACCAAAGCGAGGCGCCGCTGAAGCCTACGGCGAAATACGCAAGCGTAGGCACCAGCAGAATAGCCAAGGGCGCAAGGAAAAGCTCGAGGGACAGGGGCGTTTCATCCGGTAGAAAGAATTCCTCATTCTCCCTTTCGTATACCGCCAAAGCTTCGTGCGCCCGGTCCAGGGCCTGCTCTTCCACCAACAAGCGATACGAGCTTTCGTCGAATTCAATCCAATGCTTGAAGCCCTCCGAAGACAGTACCAAAGAATAATCCATGGCTTTGGAACGGTCTTCGCCGGAATAGACGGGAACCTTGGCAGGCAGGAGCGAATTCACGCAACGTCGCCGCGTCGGTTGGCGGGGCGATTATACCGAACGCAGTCGGCATAGCGGATAAGGTTTCCGCCGAAAATGTCCAAGGCGCTCCCGATGGATAAATCCACTTTGCCCCGGCTTTCGCGGGCCACGGCTTCCAAATCCCGGAGCGAATTGGCGCCGCCCGCATAGGTGATGGGGAGGGGCGAGAGGTCGGCCAAAAGGCGCACCAAATCGAGGTCTATGCCCCGGCAATGGCCTTCGACATCGGCGGCATGCACCAGGAATTCGTCGCATAGGGGAGCGAGTGACGAGAACAATCCGGCGTCCAGGCGGATATCCGTCAAGGTTTGCCAACGGTTCATGGCCACATTCCATCCACCGCCGACCTTGCGGCAGCTGAGATCCACCACCAGGCGTTCCTTGCCCACCTTCCGAGACAATTGCTCCACCCTGGCCAAATCGAGGCGTCCCTCGGGAAAAATCCAGGAGGTGACGATGACATGGCTGGCCCCGGCTTCGATAAACCTTTCGGCATTTTCGAGGTGGATACCTCCGCCGATTTGCAGTCCACCCGGATAGGCCCCCAAGGCTTCGAGCGAGGCGGCTTCGTTTCCGGGACCCAGTTGGATGACATGGCCTCCCTGCAAACCGTCCTTCCGGTATAATCCGGCATAATAGGCGGGCGCCTTATCCGACACGAAATTGGTTTTAAGGCCCTGTCCCGAATCGGACAGAGTGCCGCCGACTATCTGTTTGACTTTGCCTTCATGAATATCGATGCAAGGCCTGAAACGCGTCATGGGAGTCCTTTTCCCCTGGAAAATGAGTCGGATTCCGGGTATGTTTCCCACCACTCTAGGGAGGGAATGGGTATAAAACTACATTCACCGACCAGACTCCAAAGAGACCGGTATCCGCTCCATGCTGTATTTCTTCCGTATTATCCGCATTATTCTGATCCTGCTAAGGGGAATATGGATTTCCATATGGACTCTTTACCAGATAGCCCTGGGATTTCTCCTGGTTTTTTTGATTTGGGGGGCGATTCAGGTCACCCAATATTTCCACCTTTGGGATATTCGCGCTTTGCGGCATATCAATCCCCCCACGACGGCTTTTATCGAAGCGGAAAAGGCGGATCTGCTGGCGGATAAATCCCTGACCGATGCGGAGCGGGGAATTCATTGGGAATGGACTCCGCTGGACAGCATACCCAAAGCCATGCGCGATATGGTGCTGGTGGCCGAAGACGGTAAATTTTTTTCGCATCAGGGATTCGACATAGAGCAAATCGAATATGCCCTGGTCGCGAACCATCAATCGGGAAAACCGGCGCGGGGCGCCAGCACCATCACCCAGCAGGTGGCCAAGAATCTCTATTTGAGCGGCGATAAGGAATTGTCTCGGAAAATGCGGGAGGCGGTGATTACCCTGTTGCTGGAAAATTACCTCTCCAAAGAACGGATACTGGAAATTTACCTGAACATAGCGCAATTCGACAGAGGTGTATTCGGTGTGCGCGCCGCCGGCGAACATTATTTCGCCAAATTGCCGGGCCAATTGAATACCGAAGAAATGCTGGGTTTGGCCAGCTTGCTGCCCAGTCCCACGCAATGGGATCCGCGTCGGCCGAGCCGCGCCTTTGTGCGCCATAAAGCCCGGGTCCATCGTAATTACGCTTTGTATCGGGGAATCCGGATTCCCGTGGATTCGTCTTTGAACGAAGGAGACCGGCTCAGGCTCGATTCCCTGTCGCAGCGATTGGTGGATGAGCGCTGGAGGGATTTGCGATCGGGTCCCTATCTACCGGAATCGGAACCGGATGCAATCAAGGATTCCACCGAAGATACCGAACCGATGGCCGCTCCCGTAGAAAGGGTCTATTAAGCCCGTTTCAATCCCGGAAGGCGTCGGCTTCGATTTCCAACTCCTGCATCAACTTCATCAGCCATTTCCTATCGATTTGCAATAACCGCGAGGCCTGGGAGATATTGCCGCGGCAACGTTGCATGGCCGCGGTAATGGCGTCTTTTTCCGCCGCGGCCCGCGCCTCCTTCAAGGGCAGAAAGCCGGTTGCCGCAGCCGACTTTTGAGCGAAAGGCGATTGTTGCAATTGCAGATCAGCGGCGCCAATCAGCCTGGAAGTGGAAAGCAGAATCGATTTTTGCATCACGTTTTCCAACTCACGGATATTTCCCGGCCAGCTATGCAGCATCAATTCCTTGCGCGCGGCCGCCGACAATTGCTTCAAGGGCAATCCGAATTGCTGGCAATATTTTTTAATCAGGAAATCGGAGAGCAGCAAGATATCGTCGTCTCGGTCCCGCAAGGAGGGTAGCTTGAGTTGGAGCACGTTAAGCCGGAAATACATGTCCTGACGGAACCTGCCTTCCTTGACTTCCTGCGCCAAATCCCGATGGGTGGCGGACAGAATCCGGACGTTCACGGGCAGGGCTTCGTTGCCGCCTACCCGGGTGATCACGCCTTCCTGCAATACCCGCAATAATTTGACTTGCAAGGCCGGAGCGAGTTCGCCGATTTCGTCCAGAAAAATGGTTCCTTCCTGGGCGCTTTCGAAAAGTCCTTTTTTCATTTGCATGGCGCCGGTAAAGGACCCCTTTTCATAGCCGAAGAGTTCGGATTCCATGAGATTTTCGGGAATCGCTCCGCAATTGATTGCCAGAAAGGGTTTATTAGCGCGGCGGGAGCGGGCATGGATGAAGCGCGCCAATACCTCCTTGCCGGTGCCGGTATCGCCGTTGATGAGTACGGTGGAATCGGTAGCGGCTACGCGTCCCGCCAATTCCATCACTTGCGCCATGTTACGGCTGCCGTAGATGACGCCGCCGCCGGGCCCGCCCGCCTCCTGCAGCCGCGCGATGGTATCCTTCTGCCGGGCCCATTCCCTTCTTTGGGAGAGGATTTCTTCGAAAAGCGGACGGAGCCGGTCGCAAAAGCGCCTGTCCTTCTCGGTGAAGGGCATGTCGCGCTGCAACCTGTCGAGATAGAGAAATCCCAATATCTGTCCTTGTTCGGTAAGGGGAGCGCAGAGAATGGAGGTAACCCGGTTTTTTTCCAACGAAGTAACGGAATCCGCGGAGTTCTTATGTTCCCCGTCTTCGCTCCAATCGGCTTCGTGCATCAAGACGGTTTTTTCCGCGTCGCGGGCCCAATCGATGGCGCGATTGGAAAAACGCTCCATGCCGGATTCTTTTGGATAGCGGGCCAAAGTGAGCCTTTCCTCACGCGCGGGATCCTCGCCCACGAGCCGGGCGGCGTCGCATTTCAGTATTTTGGAAACACTGCCCACGAGACGATCGAAAACGTCGGGCCGGCGGTCCTGTAAAAGTCCCACCATGATATCGATGAATTCCCACAAAGGTTCGCCTTCGTGTTCCGCGGCCTCCTTTTCGGCATGCTCCGCATAACGGAATATCTGCCCGGATAAATCGATTTCATCACCATGACGCACTTCCGTGGGTTCCTGCACGGGTTTCCCGTTCAGCCGCACCGCTCCGCTGTTCAGGGATTGGATTTGGTATCGCCCGTTGGAATACAGGAAATGCCCCAAGCGCTCGGGACATCCGGGGGGCAATACCAGACCGCAACTGCGCGAAGAACCGAAGGTGAAAATACGGCCCTTCAAGGAGGTTGCCGCGCCTCCGGAAGGGGTGGACAGTATCGGGTAGTCTTCAGGGTTCATGCCTGGGATTCCTTTGGTTCGGCGTCGACGATTCGGGTATCCGGAGCACCCGGACTTGAAAGGGTAAAAAGGATATCTGCTCCTGGAACAGCACCCGGCCGGTTTTATCCCGGATTTCGATACGATGGCGTCCAAAAGGCAGGGCCAGGGGTTTTCCGGGTTGTGGGGTCGCGATTTCCCCGTCGATGAAAAGCAGGGCGGCAGGGGGTAGGTCGGGCGTCATGAGACCCGCATTGAGTTCATGCGAAGAGGCGCCGACTTCCTGCAACGGCAAATCGAGGGAGGGCCGGCTTGACGCCGATGCCGGCAAAAGGAAAAGCGAGTTGCCGGAGGAGGTATTCATCCGCATTTCGGGAAGCGCGCGCTGGGTTTGGCGTCCGAACAAAAAGGCGCCGATCACCATTACCAGCAACAGCAGGATGCCCGAGGCGGCCCAGGTTATGCGCAGGCGCTGCGCTTTTTTTCCCAGGCCGGGCAGGGATTCCATGAACTCCAAGGCATCGGGAAATTCGGAATTCTCTTCCAGGCATTCGGTGACCAGCCAATAGGCCTCTTCGGTGCGGCCGGCGCCCCCCAATTGGCGGGAGGCGAGGTACAGGTTTTTGGCCAGCATTTCGGAGGCGAGATGCGCGGATAGGCTTTGCCATTCGATGGCGCCGGATCCCAGTTTCAAGTCGGAAAAATGACGCCACCGCTCGAGGATTTCCATGCCGGAGGCAGGCCTGCGCGCGGGTTCATCTTCGGTCAGGCTCGCAATGAATTCCGGTTTCCAATTTCTGGGAAGCAATTGGGCCAGGAGCTTTCCGGTGGAATAAATGTCGGTGCGCATCCAATCGATGTCGGGACGGCCCTGGAATATTTCGGGAGCCATAAAGGCCGGAGTGCCTTTGATATGGCC
>CAYNXV010000161.1:0-8075 GCA_964401245.1 uncultured Bifidobacteriales bacterium
AACGCCAGAACTGGATTCCCTTTTGGGTTTCCACGTCGAAGGAAAGGGAATAGTCCGCGCCCATAGAGACATTGTTCGTGGTGGTGAAATTGCTCTTGTCAGGACGGTAAGCCAGCAAGGGGACGAAATTGCCCCCATAGATGGGAAAGGGCAGGGGTTCGGCCTGGATAAGGATTTTCTGGAATTGCTTGTTTTCGTCCCAGGTGTAATTGAAGGTGAGTTCATGGCGCAAGTCCGAATTGGAAGTGGCCGCCAGCCGGAGGAGCGGATTCAGCTTATAGGATTTCTTATGCATGTCTTCCCGGGAGCTGAAGGCGGCCCGCTGCTCCTCCTGCAGATAATTGAAGGTGCTGGTGGCGGTCATGGAACGGAATTGGCGGCGTAGAAAGGGGACCTTCGAAGCAAAATCGCCGAAACCTCCCGTCAGGGTGTAATCGGGAAAAACATGGGAAGTGTCGCTGGGTTGGACGGCCCCCCGGTAGAGGGTGTAACTGTTCCTCCAGCGGGCGTTTCCCGATAGGCTGAGATCGACGATGGGGATAGTGAATCCCGTCCCGAGATCGACGGTACGCTCCACCCGGTGGTTGAAGTCGTCCTGGAAGAGACTGTTCGCCGGTTCCATCATATGATCGAAGGAATAGGGTTGGGGCTCTCCTTTGAAAATCCTGTCCAGGTTTCCGAAATGGTATAGCCATCCCAATTGGTATTGATAGAGGTCCCAGGGCGATATGCCCTTCTCATCGAGAAAATCGTAGGTGAAGGCCTCGCCGTTATACCGGTTGGAGACGGTGTAGTTCAGGTCGATATTGCGCAGCCGCCAATCGTCCATTTTCTTCCGCGTCCCTTCCAGAAAGGGCATGGCCTCCTTGAGCGAGCCCAACAGACCCGGCAGGCTGAAGCTGCCGGACAGTCTCACCTCATGGTCGGAATTGGCGTCGAAATGCTCGGGTTCCGAAATCGAATTGCCATCCAGGCTGCGGGTGAGTTCCGAAAAAGTATGTCGATAACCTGAGGTGAAGCCGGCGCGCGTGGTAAACCAGGGAAGGGTGTAATTATTGAAGTCGAGATGGAAGCTCTGGTCGCGATTACGCTCCCGGTCGAGTATGAAATACTTATCGCCCAACCGTTGGGTGGTATTGCCGTCTCCCAGAATAACTTCGTCCTCGTCCCAGCCGAACAGGTGTTTGTAGGCAAAAACGCCCATCTGGCAACGATCGCCCGATTCTTCTTGCTCGAAATTGAAAAAGCTGTCATCGAAACAATAATGCTCCCGGTCGAAATCCCGGTTCACCGAAAGGCGATAGCCGAAATTCATGAAATTGAAGGGGCGCCATTCCATGTCGAGACCGTGGGTCAGCTCCACCGTATAATTGGTGTTTTCCACCGGAATATCGATGGCATCCATGGGTTTGAACAGGTCGAAGGTGCGGACATAGGACAGGTCGCCCACGGTCAGGTTGAGTTTTTCGGGCAGGGGGGTGACGGTGAAATCCTTGAGGAAACCCGGAGTCGCCTTCCAATTTTCCGTGAACTTGAAGGGGTGCAGGCCGGGGTTGCTATAAGGGGAGAGATTGTACATGAGCCGGGTTTTGAAATTCCGGCTTTCGTTTTGGTCGAAGAAGGTTTCGCGCGAGGTTCCCGAGAAGCTGTAAATGAGCTCTGGGCGTTCGAAAAAGGTTTGTACCAGGAAATTATCGGAGCGCCGCTCTTTCTTATAGCTCGCGGTATAGCGCGTCTGGAAATTGGTGGATTGGTAATATCTCGACAGGCGGCTTTCGGGATCACTTTCGTCGGGGAGCAGGTTTCCGTCCAGGATGTCGTCCACGATATCCATGAAACCGGTGCCGGTCAAGCCGAGATCGGAGGAGGGCCGGGCGAAGGGCCTGTCCACCCGCCCCTGGAAAATAGCCGAGAGGGGAAGGCTTAAACCCCACTCATCGGGAAAGAACTTATTGGCGAAAAGGGAAAGGTTGGTGTTGTAGTCGGCGGTGGACATGGAATTGGCGGGCGTGGCGCGCGTTTCGCTCATGGAAGTGAATCCGCCGTCGCGGTATTTCATATTGCCCGAAATGTTGATGAAGTCGCCGAACTCCAATTGCAATTGGGTGCGCACGGCGGTTCCCAGCGAATTGTCCAGTCCTTCGAGTCGCAAATCGTTGATCCAGATCTCGCCCGATTGCAAGGGCACCGCACCCACCGAGTCGACATAGAGTACCAGCCGCATCCAATCGATGCGCGACAAGGTGGGGTCGCCTACCACCGACAATACCACGGAGCTGTCGTTTCTTCCCTGATGGTAGAGATTCTTACTGACCTGCCGTCCCCGGAACTCAATATAACGGGAATCGGTTTTCAGTCCCGTGAGTTCCTGGATGGGAACGTTGAAGGAGTTGCGCTCCCATAGTTCACGATGGGTGAGGCCGGCCATTTCGGCTGTATCAAGATGCACGCGGATTTCGTAATAGTCGCGCGACTCGCGATTGCCTAGATCCTTGCCCAATTGCAGGGCCACGGCCACCTTATGTTGCCGGTAAAAGGCGGGATCGTTCGTGTTTCCCAAACCCGCGGCGATGGCCGAATCGGGATGAATGGCCATGAGAAGGCGACTGTAGCGGGTCAGGTCCTTGGGATCGCTGCCGAGAATGCGGGTGGCGTGCACCACTTCGCCGGGATGCAGGTTTTCGTATTTGAGCACCAGGGCGCGCTCGGCCAAAGGCTCGTCGGTGCGGGTATCGCGCTCCCTTTTCCAACTGGGGGGCGGTACATAATGTCTTTCTTCCTGGGTATTCACCACTTCCACCTTGAGGCGGTTGCTGTCGGCGACCACGGCGGGAAGCTGGATGGGGTTGTTCCGTAAATCGCCCGAGGCGAACAGGTCTCCGGCGATTTCGTAACTCCGGTTCCGCTCGTTCTCCTCCCAGGTATGGCCCACCACATTGACGCGGGCCAGACGGAGTTCCGTCTGGGATACCCGCGAAGGCAATCCGCCCATCCACAGGCGCATCATCTTGACGTTGGAAAGTATCTCGCGGGTGGTGGCGGCGTTGTTGTTATCGATAATCTCTCCCGCGTCGTACAGGGGAATCTGGTATTTGCGCCATCCGCGTTGCAGGGTCTCGCAATGGAATTGCCGCGAGCAGGCACTGTCGAGGGGAATGGAGTAACGGATGTAGCGGTTGGTCAAATCGAGGGTACCGGACCGGTCCAGGTCTTCGGTATCGAAGAGAAAACCCCCCGATCCCGCGTTGTTGCCCTCGGTGCCGTTGATGCCGGGACGGGGATGGGTGATGTTTTTTTCGCGCTGGCTTTCTTCGTAATCGTCTCCCGCGGGATCGCGATTCACGGTATCGATGGGAATGGAAAAACAGGTGGGCTTGCATTCCCAGCGAATGCCCACTTCGCCGTCTTCTTTCTTGAGACCGTCCAAACCGGCGTCGCGCTTGTTGACGTATTCGCCCGGAGGCACCTCGGAATTGAGAGTGCGGTTGGGCTCGAATCCGGCCACGGAAACATCCTCCGAAATCTCTCCCATGTCGACGTAGAGATTACCTTCGCGTCCCTGCACCACCACTTCGAGGGTTCGCCGCCGCGATTGGTTGGTAAGCCCGGGACTCATGGCCCGCATCACGCCGCCCCAGGATTTTCCCTCCAGATTGTCGTTGGGACGGAAAATGAACATGAGCAGGTTCAACTCGCGGCTGTTGGTAAGGCTGTTGCCGGTATTGCCGTAGATGCGCGAATATTGCTCGCGCAAATTGGAATGCCAGATGAATTCGCCTTTGTGGCGATAGTCGAAGTTTTCGTCGAAAATGAAAGGCTCTTCGGGGGTATTGCCGGGAGGAGAGGCTTTGAACCAGCTGTTGATATGCATGGGCATGGAGACGGTGCTTTGGCTGTTTTCGAAATCGTCTATATAGGCTTCGCCCTTGGTATTGGCGTTGTAACGGGTTTGCGCCACTTCGAATTCGAAATTCGCCTTGGACGCGGCCTCGGTTTGCACGAAGGGGAAAAGGTTGGCGACATCGGTCATCCACTTGGGATTGCCGGTAAGACGGGCGTTGAGACCCCACAGGAATTGATTGAAGGGTTCCCGGCCCAGGTCGGGTCTTTCCTCGGTGGTGGTCTGGCTTTTATACAGCAGGGTGGCGCCCAGCATGCTCTCCCGGGAGATGCGGTCGAGTTTGTACTCGAGGCGGGTGCCCAACAGGATTTTATCCTGGATTTGGAACAGCGGCCGGCATTCGTAGCTGATATCGATTTCGGCGGAAGGGTCGCGGGCGCGCAAGGAGGTAAGGGTGATTTGACCGGTTTCATAAAGCACTTCGTAGTCGATGCCCCTTTGCAGCACGGCTCCGCCTTTAAGCACCAGCTTTTCCGTGCCGGGCTCGATGTCTATGCACTGGGATCCGCTTACCGAATAGTTGTTGTCGGCGACGCTGAAGGTGGATTGGCGCTGGCGACCGAAGACAACGAAGCGTCGGGTGGAATTAAGCGATTGCAATTCGTCGGACGCGGTGTTGTAGATATCGGGCGAACTTCTGTCGGTGACATCGCTGATTCGACGCATGGGCGAAAGGCAGTTTTCCCGGTCTCCCCCCAAGCCGGGAAGGCCCGAGCTCAGGCAGGGCAGCACCATGTATCCCTGATCGAAATTGAAAATGTCGCGGTTATCGTAATCGAGGACGCCGGGCCGGTCGCGCTGCTCCAAACCCAGCCGCCGGGCATAGGAGATACTGTCTCCGGGCGAGCGTTCGCGGCCCTCGTTGTCCTTGACCTGCACCCTGAAGGTGCTCCGCTCGTCGCTTTGCACCTTGCCCACGTTGTAAACGTTGCGCCACATGAGCGAGTCCAGATAATTCTGATGCCCCGGATTCCGTGAATGGATGAGAATTAGTTCTTTGCGCCTGAGGCCGACGTTGGAAGGCAGGGGGTCGCCCTTGAAGCGCACGGCCAGGGAGGCGGTGCGATGTCCCGCGTGCACGGTGAGCATGCGCAGCGACTCTTCGTAGTAATATTCTTCGGTGCGAAGCTGTTTCCATCTGCCGGGTATGGGGGCGAAATTATCGAGCTTCTGATCGTCCGGTCCCAGAACGAACGCCACCGACGTATCACGAAAGGCGTTCTCCTGGCCTGCTTCGAGCAATTGATAGACCTCGATGGGATTCCGCTGGCGCCCGTCGCGGCGATAAACCTCGGTGCCCCCTCCCGTGCGGTAGGCTTCGCGATCGGAGGGAAGCATGAAGAAGTGCTTGTGCAGCGACATGCTTTTCTCTTCGATTTCGAATTCGCGCACTTCGCTGCCCGCGCCCAGGGTCTGTCTTTCCTGGGTTCCGCCTTCCTGCGCGGCCAGGGTGGTCATTTCCAGACCCCCGAACCGCATGCGCATTTTGATGCCGAACATGCCCTTATGGGTTTCGGTATAACCGGTAAGATCGGTGCCGGTCAGCGACAGCGAGGTATGGCCGGCCTCGATTTCCTGGATGATGTCGTCTTCCAGCTCGTCGCCTTCTCCCTTATAAGTGATCTTGAGCTGCTCCTTGAGGTTGGAACCGAAGCCGTCTTCGCTGTTGATTTCGATGTTGATGAGCCGTCCGATGGAACCCTTCACCGAAAAGGCGGGCTGCTGGTCCATATGCATATTGGGGAACCAACCGTCTTCGGTGGGCGCGCCGCTTCCGGAAAGGCTGGTTCCCGCCACCACCAATTTATACGAGCCGTTGATATGCAGTCTCGGCTTATCGACGCCCACCCGCTTGAGCCAATCGGGAACCTGCACGGGCAATACGATGTCGAACAAGCCGATTTGGGTGCCGTCGGTGATGCTTTGCTGTCCGATGAACTGATTAAGCCATTGCCGCCGCAGCGCCAAATCGTACATATCCAGGGAATAGGAATTGAGTTCCCCGTAATAGGCCTGAGACAAGGCCATCGAGTCGGCGGCCGCGGAAGAGCTGTCTCCCTCCACCGTAGGGAGACGGAAATAGGTGAGAATTTCGACTTCGCGGGTGTCGAAGTTGATGTTATGGCGGCGCTTCAAATGCCGGCTGTTGACCTGGAGGTAGCCCCGTCCTTCGGAACTTTCCACCCCTTTTTGGGGAAGCAGGTTTTTAAGGGGTTCGGCCGATTCGGGAACGGTCAGGTATTCTTTTTTTTCCTGGTATATGGAGAAGGCGGGCGGAACCGCCAATACCGCCACCAGGGTGAATAACGAGAACCGGAAACGGCGGGGATGCGGAGGCATGGTATTATTCAATTCCGGCACGACCGGGGCGTCTTGCGGAAAGGCCGCGAACATTCAAATGCCATCACGTTCAATCTGCTTTGTTGGCGCATCTTCCGTCCCTTCACGGCTTCGCCGCGCCTATTCGGGTCGCGATGGGGAGCCTATGAAAAAGCCGGAAATGGTTATGGGGAAATATTATACGAAAAAGCCGGTGGAATTCCTGGAAAAGTACCCCCCGGATTTCCTAGGACGGATTCCAGCTCACTTTTCCCGGCCCTAAGTTAACAACGATGCGCCGATTCCATGTCTATTTTCCGGTAAAACGGGAGGGTCACCGTAGCGAATTTGCTATTCTTGCGCGGGTCCAAGGCCGCGAGCCGGGGGAGAATCGAAGGGTATGCAAGGTCGTAAGGGAAGCTTTAAGGAGGATGATCGCTCGCAACGCAGGCGTTTCGGGCAGAATTTCCTCGTGGACGAAGGGGCCATCCGGGATATCGTCGAGGATATTCCCTGCACCCCAACCGACAGGCTTATCGAAGTCGGTCCCGGTCAAGGCGCCCTCACCCGAAGGCTCATCCGCAAATGCGGGAAAATGACCGCGATTGAAATCGATTCCAAATGGGTGGAACACCTGCGCGGAAAATCGGATTTGGCGGAACTGGAAATCCTCCAGGCCGACGCGAGCCGCATCGACTGGGAGGCTTTGCTCGCGGGGGAAACCAAACCGTTGGTGGCGGGCAACCTGCCTTATAACCGGGCCGCCCCTATCCTCTTCAAGGTGCTCCCGCATATCCGCCTCACCAAGGGCGTATATATCATGGTGCAATATGAAGTGGCCCAGCGCATCTGTTCGGAGCCCCATCATCGCGCCTTTGGCTTCCTCTCGGTGTACGTGCAGAACCTGGGCGTCCCCCGCCTGCTCCGCAAGATATCGCCCGAGGCCTTCCGCCCCCGTCCCAAGGTGATTTCTGCCACCGTGGAGATTTTACCGCGCGAGAAGCCCTTCGCGGAAGAACCGGAATTCCTGCCCTTCGTGGAGCGGTGCTTTACGCAAAAACGCAAGAAGCTGGTGAACTCCCTGCTGCCCTTTTATCCCAAGGCTCAGGTGGTCGAAGCCCTGGAAGGACAAGGGGCTTCAGGGGATATACGCGCCGAGGATTTATCGGTGGAGGAGTTCGCCCGCCTGTTCCGGACCCTCGAAGGGGCGAAGGCGGCCTAAGAGCGCCTAATGGAATAGGCTGCTACCGCAGCCGGGGCTGCGGAACCGACTCGCCGCCCGGCTTCAAGACACGACCAGGCTTGGCCCGGGCGCCCGGATATAGGCTTTGATGGCGTCTTTGCGGTTATTCTGGGCGGCAAGTTCGAATCGGACTTCCGACAGGCGCGACTGCAGGTTACGCAAAAGCTGATTGTCGACATGGTTCATCTTGAAGGAAATATCCTGGATGAGATTCCGCTTTTCCTCCACCAAAGCCCGCTCCGAAGCGGGAACGTTTTTCATGACGTCGAATTCCCTCAACATGGCGGCGGCTTCGCGGGAAATGGATTCGGTGCGGTCCAGGATTTTCTGGCGGTAACCTATCCACTTCAAGGCTTCGCCGTCTTCTTCGGGACTGATTTTCCTGGCGTAATCCAAAGCCAATTGGTAATGGCCGTAAAGGACGTCGAGATGGCCTACGATTTGATGGGTGAGCGTCTGCATGATGCTTTTTTCCTCAGGAGACGATGGACAATCCGGACGGTTTTTCGGCATATTTGACTCCGCCTTCTTTGCGGACGTTCTCGATGGCGCCCATCCAGGCTTCCCGCAGAGTGACCATCATGCTTTCCACGTCGCGTATGGGTTGCACGG
>CAYNXV010000162.1:0-7958 GCA_964401245.1 uncultured Bifidobacteriales bacterium
TCAGGCCCGGCGCAAGTCGGGCTCTACGCCCATTTCCCGGCTGAGAATATCCGTCAACTCCTGCAACGTGGCCTTGAAAGCGTCGTTCTCCACCGTGTATTCGTACTTGCCGTGGGTTTCCGCGAATTCCAATTCCTTGGCCGCGTTCTTGAGGCGCAAGGCGATGGTCTCCTCGTCGTCGGTGCCGCGCGCGCGCAGCCTTTGCTCCAATACCTGGAGGCTGGGAGGCTTGATGAGTATGCCCACCGCGTCGGGGTAGACCTTATCGAAATTCACCTTGCCGTAAACGTCCAAATCCAGGATCACCGAATGACCCGCGGCCAGGGCCCGGTCTATGGCTTCCTTGGGTGTTCCGTAAAAATTTCCATGGACCTCGTTGTATTCCACCAATTCGCCGTATTCGATCATTTCCCGGAACTGCTCCGGCGTCTTGAAAAAATAATGTATGCCATCCAACTCTCCGGAACGCGGATGGCGGGTGGTGGCGGATACCGAATATTTGAGATTGGAAAAGCGGCTCATGAGCGCGTCTTTCAATGAACTTTTTCCGGCTCCGGACGGGGCCGAAAAAACAATCAACCGTCCCGGACGGACGGACTCAGGCGCCATAAGTCTTGTTCTCCTCACGCAACTTTTCCAGGAACGGGATGTTGAGGAGGAGTTCATTGCGCTGGCTCTGTTCCCTTTCACGGGCTTCCGCCTGGGATTGCGCCAAATTGGTTTGCGCTTTGTACCGCTTGGCCAGCACTACTTCCATGTTCACGATTTGCTCCAACCGGCTGACGGCGTATTCAAGCGAGGCGACGGTGCGGATAATCAACATAAAGGAACCCAGCAGGGTGATAACCAGAACGAAAGCGAAAAAAAGCTGCAATTTCAGTTCGACGCTCATGACTGTCCTCCGGGAACGGCGCGTTGGGTATGCGCAGCCCCTTCCAAACTCCGTCGGAAGCCGAGTGGAAGTTAATAAAAATCCGCGGACGGCAAACCTGCCTCCATTATACCCCAAAGGCATGGAGGCTTGCATCCCCGAAAAAGGGATGCTGGACGATAAAAACCCCTATCCGGAAAACCGCCGGCTTGGTAGCTTTGCATCATGACCTATCCGGAATTCGATGAAAGCCTTTTGCCCGAAGGGCTACGAAGCAAATACGCGCATTTGCGCGGCATTCTGGTTTCCCTCGAATCGGCGGCCATCGGTTTTTCGGGCGGAGTCGATTCGGCTTTGTTGGCGGGAACGGCTGCGCAGGTGCTTGGAGACAAGGCTCTGGCCTGCCTGGCCGTAAGCCCCTCCTTAGCGAGACGCGAATACGCCGGAGCCGTGCGAACCGCGCAGGAACTCGGACTGCGATTGGAAATCTACTCCGCCACCGAATTTTCCAATCCCGCCTATGTCCGCAACGACGCCCGCCGCTGCTTCCATTGTAAATCCGACCTTTACTTTCATCTGGGAAATTTCGCCCGTTCCCACGGCCTCAAGCACCTGCTCTACGGAGGAAACGTGGACGATTTGAGCGATTACCGGCCCGGCCACGATGCCGCCGCGGATGCCGGCGCCCGCGCGCCCCTGGCCGAAGCGGGTTTGCGCAAAGCGGAGATTCGCGAGATGGCTCGGCTGTTCGGAATTTCGGTGCACGGTAAACCCGCCACCCCATGCCTCAGCAGCCGCATTCCCTACGGTAGTGCCGTCACGGAGGAGAAATTGGCGGCGGTGGAGGCGGGCGAAGAAGCCCTGCAGGACATGGGGTTCAGCGTTTTCAGGGTACGGCACGAAGGCGATACCGCGCGATTGGAAGTACCGGTGGCGGAGTTCGCCCTTTTCTCCGATACGGACGCGACCCGGCGGCTGTTGGAAACTCTGAAAGGCAAAGGTTTCCGGAAAATCCATCTCGACTTGGAAGGATTTCGCAGCGGAAACCTGAACGAGGCTCTGCCCGGGGCCGAAGCGGTGGATTCAATCGGAGATTAACACCCAACTGGCCAAGACGGGTCCTTCGGAGCGGAGTTCGGCGCGGTATATGCCTCCAGCCATTTGTTTACCGGATCGGTTGCGGCCGTCCCAGAGAATGGCGGGATTGTTTCCCATGGGGCGCAATTGCCGCACCTCCCGGCCTTCCTGGTCCAATACCACCAGCACGCCCCGCCGCACCTGCGACGGAACCTCGAATCGGATTATTCCGGGTCCCGGCAACTTTCTCCAAGACAGGCTCATTTTGGTGGGTTTTTGCCTAAGACTTTCCGCTCCGGACGGTTGGCCCGCTCTATCCCAATCCCTATCGGGCGACGAAACCGCCGCGAGCTCCGCCGCCAAGGCGTGACCGCCAATCGTGGCCAGCCGGTTTCCCGAAATTTCATGCAATATCCCATGCGGGTTACTCGTAACCTTAAGGATACTCCCGGATTTCAGCGAAGTGGATACCATCCCGTCCGCGGGAGAGAAAAGTTCCCAGGCTCCGGGTAGGACGGAAACGCTTTCCCGGGATTGGACTCCGGTGGCAAGAGACAAGGAAACCAGAGCGGCGAAGAGAAACGGCGAATTGGGGTGGCGGTGCGGCATGGCGGTCTCCGGGCGAAGAGTTTGGCAGCCGGGGCATCGCGCCCGGACTTTTCCCGTGCGGGCAAAAGGGCGCAAGCCCGGCTGTTATCAGGTTACGGCCCGGAGAAAAAAAAGGGAAGGGAGTTGTGTATTGGGATTTTGTGAAGCTTGGGAAGTTTTTTCGACATGCTTCTTTTCGATGCAGGTCAAAAGGCGGCGCGGTAGACTTCTAGGAGAATTTCGCGGGTTACCGGCACGGCGTTGCCGGCATGACAGGTATCCGCCCAAGCCGCATGGCTCAACTCCTCCAAATCGGCCTCCGGGATTCCATGATTTCGCAGGCCGAAACGGACGCCCATGGCTGCGAAAAATTCGGAGAGGGTGGTCGAAAACAGCTCCTTATCCAGATCCGCTTCCATGAAAAGGGTCATCACCTTATCGATTTTAAACCGGGCGGTTTCGGGGAGGCGGGCCTGCTCCAGAAATGCCATGGAGGCGGGGAGAAGCAAAGCGTTGGCCAGACCGTGATGGGTATTGTAGCGGGCCGAAAGCGGATGCGCCAGCGAATGCACCATGCCCAATCCCTTCTGGAACGCGGTGGCTCCCATGGTCGCCGCCATTTGCATGTTTCCCCGGGCATCCAAATCGCTTCCATCGGCATAGGCCAGGGGTAGGTTCCGCAAAATCAGACGCAATCCTTCGAGAGCGATGCCGTCGGCCATGGGGTGATACCCGGGAGAGAAATAGGCTTCCAGACAATGGGTAAAGGCGTCTATGCCCGTAGCCGCCGTAAGAGCCGGAGGCAGCTTGGCCGTCAGGGCCGGCTCCAACACCGCCCAATCGGGAATGAGCCTGGGATGGAAAAAAATGGTTTTGGTTTTCGATTCGCGAAGGACAATCACGCCCGAACGTCCGACTTCGCTGCCGGTTCCCGCCGTAGTGGGAATGGCCGCCATGGGTGGCATAGGGTTGACGATGAATTCGCCTCCGCCCTTGGCATCGTCGTAACGCGACAGGGGCCCTTCATGCGCAACCATCAAGCGAATCACCTTGGCCGCATCCAGGGCGCTACCTCCGCCCAATGCCAACAGGCAGTCGCTTTTCGAAGCCCGATAAGCTTGCACGCCCTTTTCGACATTTTCTTCTACGGGATTGGGATTGACCTCGGAAAATACCGTCGGCGCCAACCCGGCTATCCGGGCGGCAGCTTCAGTTCTTTGCACCAGGTCGGTAGCCAACAGCCCCGGGTCCGTAACCAGCAGGGGCCGGGAAAGACCTTGTTTGCGCATCTCAGCGAGCGCCGCTGCCAGCGCGCCGTCTCCGAACAGAATGGCGGTAGGAAAATGGAATCGTTGCATGTTATTGTAAACTAAAAAATCGGAGTATCCCCTGCCTCAAATTGTACCATGGAATGGCTGAACACTCCTTCGAAAAAGCATTCTGAATGCGCCGGAAGGAGGTATTTTGGAGTAGGAGGAACCCTGGAAGCGGCGGTGATACAGCCCCCAGGGCTCGGAAAGTCGACATTTTGCCAAAAAAATTCATGTCCGGTCCGATGAGAATCTGGGTGGGGGTCCTCTTCCTGGGACTTCCGCTTTGCGTTCGCGCGGCTCCCCTGAATTCCAGGAATTGCGAAATAATCCCCTTACCCCCATCGCTGGTCGGACAACCCGCCGAGTTTTCCCTGCAATGCGATGCAGGCGCGGATATGGTCATATCCTGGAGCTTCGGTGACGGCACCGAGCTCGAGTATCTGAAGGATCAGGAAACGGTTCAGCATGTCTACACTGCGGCCGGCAAGTACACTGTCTTCGCTCGCTTTGAGGGTGAGTTGTTCCCCGCATCCTATTTTCACACCGTGGCGCATGCCCCTACGGATGTCAAGCCGACCCATTCCTCGACCATCGTATTGGACTCGCGGGGAATACTTTGGGCCGTAAATTCCGACAACAACTCCGTCGCCATGGTCGATGCCTCCACCGCCGTCAGGATAAAGGAAATTCCCGTAGGACGCAATCCCACCACCCTGGCTTTGGACGCCCAAGGAAACCTATGGGTTGTCAACCAGAACGACGCCAAGATAAGCATATTGAGCGGAACGAACGGCGCCTTGCTTTCCGAAATTCGCCTGCCGTATGCGTCGAAACCTTTCGGTATTTGCATGGACCCTGACGGCGCCACAGCCTATGTAACATTGGAGGCAACGGGCAAACTCCTCAAAATCGATGTGACTGCGCGCAGCCTGGTTGCTGAACTAAATCTTTTTCCCACTGCGCGAGGAATCGCCGTTAGCCATGACGGAACCCGCATCCTGGTAACTCGTTGGATTTCACCGAAGTCGCGCGGAGAAGTCGCGGAAGTGAACGGCAGTAACTTCCAACTAGTTCGCATCCATGCCTTGGCCGTAAGTCCGGGTCCGGATTCGGAAAGCGACAGCCGGGGAGTGCCCAACGCCTTGACTTCCGTTACCATTTCTCCGGATGGCCGACGGGCATGGCTACCCTCCAAAAAAGACAATACCGGAAAGGGATTGTTTCTCGACGGCACCGAACCGACATTCGAAACCACAGTGCGCACCATCGTCTCCCAAATCGATTTGACGACGAACTCGGAGGATTTGGCGAGCCGCATAGACTTGGACAACCGCAGCCTGGCTACGGCCGTGGTATTCAATTCCTTGGGGGATTTTGCTTTTATCGCCAGCCAGGCATCCAATCACATCGATATCCGCTACACCTATAACGGCCAGCCGGCTACATCCATCGAACCTACGGGACTGGCTTCCGAACTGGCGCCGCGCGGACTGGTCCTGCACCGCGACAGTCTCCTCTATGTCCATTATTTCATGTCCCGCGAAATCGGGGTATACGACGTTTCCCAAGTCAGCCAAACCAATTTAGTGAGCCGCCTGGCCTTGATACCCACCGTGGAATCCGAAGCCCTGGCCCCGCAGGTTCTGCTCGGCAAGCGGATTTTCTATAACGCCTCCGACAGGCGGATGTCCAAGGACGGTTATGTGAGCTGCGTAGTCTGCCACCTGGACGGAGGCAGCGACGGGCGGGTGTGGGATTTCACCAACCGCGGCGAAGGCCTGCGCAAAACGCATTCCTTGCTCGGCCGCGCGGGCATGGGCCATGGACCCGTGCATCACACGGCGAACTTCGACGAAATTCAGGATTTTGAACATGATATCCGCGGCCCCCAACAGGGCGAGGGTTTTATGTCGGACGCCCTTTTCAACGATGGGACACGCAACCAACCTCTGGGTTCCGCCAAAGCCGGCCATTCCCCCGAACTCGACGCCCTCACAGCCTACGTAACTTCTTTGATACGTGTGAATCCCAGCCCCTTCCGCGCTTCTGACGGGTCCATGACGGCCGATGCCTTGGTCGGGAAGACTATTTTCGCAAGCGAAGAAACGGGCTGTGCCAAATGCCATACCTCCCCCCACTTCACCGATTCCCGCCTGCCCGGTTCCAAAGACAAGCAGCCCGAAGGGCCCACGGTAGTGTTCTCCGGCGCCTTGAGCCGCTTCACGGCCGAAGGTTTCCTCATTCATGACGTGGGAACTCTCAAACCCGCCTCGGGTACCCGGCTCGGTGAGCCGCTGCGGGGAATCGACTCCCCCACCTTGAAAGGAATTTGGGAAACTCCCCCCTATCTCCACGACGGGTCCGCACCTACCCTTATGGATGTGATTACCACCTCCAACCCCAATGACAAGCATGGGAAAACATCCCATTTATCACAAAGGGAAAAAGAACAGCTCGTGGCTTATCTGCTGCAACTCGACGAAACCGACGATAACGGGGTGCTGGGATTGACCGCTCCGCGCCCGGTCCTTACCTCCGCGCCCAGGTTCACGGCGCGCCGGCAGGGAAATGGGTGGATTATCGAAGCGGCCCAGGGTTCGCTGACGGAACCCGCGCACCTTTCGATATTCGACATGCGGGGAAGGCTGCTGCGCAGGCTCCCTCCGACCCCATAACCGAAGCACTCGGCAGGCTGTTTCAAATGATTTCGAAATAGCGTTTCAATTGCCAGTCGTTGACATGGCGATCGTATTCGCGCGCCTCCCACTCGCGCGTGGTGGCGAAATGCTCCACGAAACCGGGCCCGAACATTTCGATGGCCTCTTTTGATTCACGGAAAGGGGCGATGGCCTGCCGCAGGCTGCCGGGCAAGCGATATTCCTCCGGAATTCCCTCGTCATAGGCGCTACCCTTCACCGGCTCGCCGGGTTCCAATTTACGTTCGATTCCCAGAAGCCCCGCAGCCAGACAAGCGGAGGCCACCAGATAAGGGTTGGCGTCGGCTCCGGGAAGGCGGAATTCGACGCGCTGCGATTTTTCGCTTCCTGGAATCACGCGCAAAGCGGTGGTGCGGTTTTCCACTCCCCAGGCGGAGGCGGTAGGAGCCCACGCGCCTTTGACTAAGCGCGTATAACTGTTCACGGTAGGCGCGCTCATGACCAGAAAGGGCCGCAGGTATTTTCGCAGGCCCGCCAGGTAATGCTCCATGGTTTTGCTCATGCCAAAACGGCCGGCATCATCGTAAAAGGCGCTGCGCCCCGCATCCGGTGACGTCAGCGACTGGTGCACATGTCCTCCCAATCCGGGATAATCCATGGACCATTTGGCCATAAAGGTGGCCATCAAACCCTTTTTCTGGAAATAAGCCTTGGCGAAGGTCTTGAAAACCGCGGCTTTGTCGGCCGCCTGGATTCCGATATCGGAGCCCAGTGCCCCTTCCCATACGCCTGGGCCGGTTTCGCAATGCAGGGCTTCGAGAGGACAGCCGATGGCAGCGCAATAATCCATGAACTCGTTGAATAAGTCCGAGTGCACCGAATTGCGCAACACCGAATAACCGAAGTTGCCCGGGGTCAGCGGAAGCAGATCATGATAATGCTTGCTACGCACCGACTCCGGGGTTTCGTTGAAAATGAAAAACTCGTATTCGAAGCCCATGCGCACGTCGAAGCCCATGTCTTTTGCGCGCGCAAGCAGCCGCTTATACAGGCTGCGCGGGCATAACGGATGGGACTTTCCTTCCGCGGTCATGAAATCCGCCAGAAACAGGGGTTGGTTGTTTTCGTCGGGGAGGCGCCTTTCGCTCGACCTGTCGATGCGGAAAAGGGCGTCAGGAAAGGCGGTGTGCCAACCGGTGAACGCCGCATTGTCGTAAAGCCTGTCCTCCACATCCCAACCCAGTATGCAATCGCAAAAGGATCCCATGCCGCGGGCGAGCGACGCAAATTTTTCCAACGAGACATACTTGCCGCGCATCACTCCGTCGATATCGGTTAATGCCAGTTTGACCCGGTGTATACCGTCGTTGGTATATTCGGAAATACGATCCTCTATGTCCATTTCGATGTCGGGTGAATTCGGCACCACTCTCTTTTTATCCGGCAAGACAG
>CAYNXV010000163.1:0-1756 GCA_964401245.1 uncultured Bifidobacteriales bacterium
TTTCATATTGTAAATCAGGGCGCCGATGCCTCCCGAGCAAAGGAAGTTTACGTCGTCGAGATTGAAGACGATATGCCGGCAGCCGGCCTCGATGGACTTCAGGATTTCCCGATCCAGAATCCGGGAATTCTCCCAGCCTATCTTGCCTTTGATAAGGAAGAGGGCGATATCGGCATTGCTGTTGATACGGATTTCCATAATGTTCTCCAGGCTTTAAGCAACATCATTGTAGGGGGTGGATCGCCTGTCCTCAAGCCATTTGTCCAATTTGGCGAAAGTCAGGCTTTCCGTGTCCCGGCGCAATTGCCCGGCGGCGCCCGGAAGCGCGCCCGTAATGGCTTTGGCCTGGGCGAATCCTTCGGCGATGGCATCGCGTATCTTGGCCACGAAGGCTTCGGTACCTTCACCCTGCGAGCCGGCGAACGAAGTCGCAAAATTCACAATGCGTTCCGCGGTATTTTCGGCGTTCCAATAATCCGGAATCGCCAATCCGGTTTGGGACGCTTCGATTTTTTCGATTTGACCCTTTTCGAGGGCTCTCCGTAAGGTCGGATCTTCCAGGCGATGCAAAGCTTCTCTGACGCCGGAAAGGGCCCGGCCGCTATCGGAATTCGAGTTTTCCCTCAATCCGGCTTCCAAAAGACGCAAATGCTGTTCTTCCAGTTGGCTCTTGGCCATTTCCACCCACTCGCGGATTTCTTCGCGCGATTTACCCGCGTCGGCTTTGTCGGGGCCTTTCGATTTCAACTCAAATACGTCGCCGTCCCGGCTTACCTGGCCGTTTCGGGGGGGAATCCGGGTATCGTCTCTTTTTTCGGAAGTTTGAGCCCTGTTACCCGGGGACGTTTTGATTTCGGTTTGCGCGGTTCCGGAGGGCGGAGGTATGGGATGTATCATAGAGGCGAATCCTTTTCACGGGCCTAGCTTATGAATCGGCATACTTCGCGCGGAACTTGAGGTAATTCCTGAAGGGAGCGAGTCGTTTGGGAGCGAAAAGGCGGGGAAAATTTTTTGATGCTACCATCCCGGGTAAGTTCGGTCAAGCCTAAAAAAGCCCTTTCCAAAAATTCCTGTGAATAGCCTGTGGATAAAAGGTTTACTCGAATGGCATAGAAGTGGGGACTTTGTTGTTCCTGATTTATTTGAGATTTCCTTTGCCGGTGCCTACAACTTCTACTAAATATTCCTGAGATTTATGAAGATTCTCCAACTGGGCAAAAATGCGCGAAATGATGCGGCGACAAGGGGTTACCGGCATGTCGGAATCGCGGGAATACCGATTGGAAATACTGCCGGCGGCAACAGGCCGGTTACCGACTGAATGGAAAGGATGCGATGGTGGGAGAAGCGACATTGATTGATTCGGGAGAAAAATCGATCTGGCCCCAATGCTTGAATGAACTCAGCTCCAAGGTTTCGGAGTCGGCGCTCAATACCTGGTTTTCCGCGCTGAAATTGATCGATTTCAACGGCTCCCACATGGTCATCAGCGTTCCCAATACTTTCGTGCTTGAATATGTCGCCCACCATTATAAGCACAGCATCGAAGCTTCGGCGGAATCCGTCCTGGGCCATCCCGTTTCCATCGGCTTCGAAGTCGGTCCTCGCGCCGGGCAGGCCTATGAAGAAGAAGCCGGCTTTACCGAACTTCCCGAAACCGTATACCACGAAGTGGCCGAGCCTCCCCGCGAGCGGGTCGAAGTCAACGTCACGGTTCCCCTCAACGTCAAATCCACCTTCGAGAATTTCGTGGTCG
>CAYNXV010000163.1:1856-7850 GCA_964401245.1 uncultured Bifidobacteriales bacterium
GCCTGCATGGCGGTGGCGGAATCGCCCCGGCAGAACAATTTCAATCCCTTGGTGATCTACGGCGGAACCGGAATGGGCAAAACCCATCTCCTGCAAGCCATCGTCCACTTTTGCGTCGAGAACGAAACCGCCCGCAAAATCGTTTACCGGACTTCGGAAGAGTTCACGCGCGAATATATCGAATTCGTGCAGAAGAGCCGCGATTCACGCACGTTTTACCGGGTATATAAAGACGCGGACGTTCTCATCATCGACGATATCCAATTCCTGGCGGGTAAACAAAGCACGCAGGACGAGTTCTTCAATATTTTCAGCATCCTCCAGTCGATGAACAAGCAAATCGTCATCACCTCCGATCGCCCCCCCGCCGAAATCAAAGGGCTGCATTCCCGCCTTCTCTCGCGTTTCGATACCGGCCTGCTCGCCGACCTGACGCCCCCCAATCTGGAAACCCGTCTGGCCATTCTCCACAAGAAAAACGAGGAGGACGGCTGCTCCTTCATCAATGACGACGTGCTCAGCTATGTGGCCAATCAGGTGACTTCCAATGTCCGCGAACTGGAAGGCACGCTTATCAAGCTTTCGGCCTATGCCGGATTCACCCACATGCCCATTACGGTCGATATCGCCAAGCAGATTTTCGGTGACACTCTCCGTAACGTCAACCGACCGGTGACCATCAAGCGCATCATCGAAAGGGTGGCGGGCGAGTATTCGCTTTCCGTTTCGCTGCTCACCTCGCAAACCCGCAAGAAAAACGTGGCCGAGCCCCGGCAAATCGCCATGTATCTGGCTCGCCAGCTTACCGACAATTCGTTGCATACCATCGGCTTGGCTTTCGGGCGCGACTATTCCACCGTCATCCACAGCATCAAGAAGGTCGAGCAGGCCATGACTCACGAGGCCACGCTCAAAGGCCAGATAGACCGCCTGGCCGAGTCCATCTCCCTGTAACCCGCTCCTTGCGCGGGTTCTTAGTGATTTCGCTTCGTTCTTTTTCGTCCCGAACAATTCCATGGGACGGCTTGTCCGCTCGATGCAAGTTTCTATTTTGCCGGGGGAAATGCTACAATTCCCTTCGAGACGATTTTGGTGACACTCTAGCGAAACGGGCGTTATGTTCGGTGAATTACCCCTTTTCTCCATTCTGGTAAAATCCGGAGCCAGCAGCTGGGCCGTAGTTGCCGCTCTTACCGTCCTTTCCGTGGGAGTTTGGGCGGTTATCCTCATCAAATGGCTGGGCAATCGTAAAAAGGACTCTTCCTTCAAGCGTTGGATTGACCTGATGGGAGAAAGCTCCTCTTTTCAAGACCTGTTCAAGCTTACCAAGTCCATGCCCAACAGCCAGATGGCTCGCATTACCCGCTCGGCCCTGCATGAAATGGAAGCCATTTCCGCCCAGGTTTCGCGGGATACGCTGGATTTTCGCGGGCAGCTCATCGAAGAATCCATTGAACGCGCCGTGGATGTGGAAAAACAGCGTAATGACCATTATCTGGTGTATCTCGCCTTTTGCAGCGCCACGGCTCCCGTACTGGGATTGTTGGGTACCATTTGGGGGATCATGAACGCCTTCTATGCCATCGGGCAACAAGGCTCAGCCAGTTTGACCGTGGTCGCTCCCGGTATCGCCGAGGCCTTGGTAACCACCCTGGTGGGTTTGTTGGTGGCCATCCCGGCGTCCATCGGCTACAACGTATTCGTGGCTTTCAATCGCAAGGCCGAAGCCATCATGTACCGGTTCGGTTCCGAATTGGTGAGCCTTTTCAAGCGGGGCGATTTGACCTCCCTGGAACGTACTTCCGCGCGCTGAACCGCGCGCCTACAATAGATTATGCGTCGCCGAAACTCCCTACCGCTTTCCCCGGAGTTGAATCTTACCAATCTCATCGATGTGGTATTCGCCATCCTGGTGGTTTTCATGATAACCGCCCCCCTCATGAGCCAAGGCGTCAAGGTGGACTTGCCGGAGGCGAAGGCCTCATCGCTGGACGAGCAGAAGTCCATTCATGTCACCATCACCAAGGAAAGGGAGATCCTCATCAACGAGATTCCCTCCGATCCCGCGGGATTCGAAAAGGATTTCCGCCAAATATGGAACGGCGACCAGGAGACGGCCATCGTCATCAATGCCGATCAGGGAGTGCCGTACGGATATATCATGGAAGTGGTGGCTTCGGTGCATCGGCAGGGCGGTAAACGTATCGGTTTCCTGACCGATCCGGAGGGTAGGCGGCGGCCCACCGGCTTATAGTCCATGGATCCCCGGCACGCATCGGTTTTCCGTACGGCGCATCTCAACGCGGACAAAGTCCCCGAAGAGGGGGGAGGCGCGGGCATTGGAATCCTGTATTCCATTCTGGCCCACTTCGTGATAATCATCGTATTGGTCATATTGACCTGGATTCTGGGGTTGAGACGTCCCGAAACGGTGAAGGTATTCGAATTGGTGGTGCTCGAAGAGCCGAAGCTCAGGCCTTTGCGCCCCAAAGTAAAACCGCCACCCGAGCCGCCGCCCAAACCCGATGAGCCGGTGCGGCCCAAGGACCCTCCCAAGCTGACGCCCACTCCCGAAAAGCCGCCCGAGAAGAAAAAAGAGCCGAAGATAGTGCGCGAAGAGCCGGATACCACCAAAAAACAGGTGGATATGACTCCGGTATACGAAGAGTCGCAACCCAAGGTGGCCATGCAGAACGTGGACGACAGGCGTCTTTCGATATGGGCCGGCCGGGTTAAAAAAAGGGCCGAGGTTTTATGGAATCCCCCTACGGGAATTGATATCTTGGCCAACGTAATGGTGGTAGTGCATTTCAGGGCGTTAAGGGGGGGCGATGTGGAGGATATCCGCATCGGTAAAAGTTCCGGCAATGCCGTCCTGGACAATTTAGCCCTGCAAACCATACAGCGTATGGGGCGCGTGCCTCCCATTCCACCCAATTTCCCAGACGACGCCATCGAAGTCGGAATCGAGTTTCCCTATCATGGTCGATAAAAAAATGTCGCGGTTCACTCCTTGTGCCCTGGCTTTCTTCCTGCTTGTTACCTCCTGGGCGGGGCTTCGCCACGTATCCGCGCAAGACGTGGTCATTACGCTCGAGCAAAAAGACGAAGAGACCATCAGCCTGGGCTACACCGACATCAAGGTGATTCGGGGCGACGCTTCCTCGGTTCCCTTCTCGACGGGCGACGTAATCCGCAACGACCTGGAATTCAGCGGACGCTTCGTACTTTTCCATTCCTCGGAGTACGACGCGGCGGCCAAAAAATATTTCGAGGAAAACGGCGCCCTGGGTTATGTCCGCGGCACCTTGGCATTCGAAGGTGACAACTTTCTGCTCGATGCGCATCTGGTGGACGTCAGTACCGATGAAGTAATAGTCGGCAAAAAACTTTCGGGTAAAAAGTCGGACCTGCGCAATTCAGCCCATGCCTTTTCCGATGAGCTGGTATTCCAGCTTTTCGGCGAAAAGGGAATCGCGCAAACCCGTATCGCCTATGTTTCAAGCCGTTCCGGAAACAAGGAAATCTATGCCATGGATTATGACGGCGCGAATTTCGTACAGCTCACGAAAAACGGCTCCATCAATCTCAACCCCTGTTGGATGGACGAGAACAGCAAAATCGTCTTCACCAGCTATGCCGGCGGCAATCCCGGCTTCCAGCTGCTCAACGTGACCACCCGCGTCGCCTCTCCGTACAGTTCTCCCGCGGGCATGAGCACGGCTCCCGCCTACAACAAGATCGACCGGGAATTGGTGTTCGCCAATTCCAGCAAGGGAGCCACGGAAATCTTCCGGGCTCCGGCGGCCGGAGGTAAGCCTTCCCGGCTTACTTTTACCGGCGGCATCAACACGTCGCCTACCTGGTCGCCCAACGGCTACGAAATCGCCTTCATGTCGGATCGTAACGGCAACCCTATGCTTTACGTGATGGACCGGGACGGCTCCAATGTGCGGAGAATCACCTTTGAAGGCAAGTACCACGGCTCTCCGGCCTGGTCCCCCAAAGGAGACCTGATAGCTTTCTCCTCGATGGAGGGAAGCAACATGGATATTTACACCATCACTCCCGACGGAAAAAATCTACGTCGCCTTACTTCGCGCGCCGGCAGCAATGAAAGCCCCAGTTGGAGCCCCGATGGCAGGCATATCGCCTTTACCTCGACCCGGACGGGAAGTTCCGAAATTTTCGTGATGCGGGGCGACGGCTCCCATCCTAAACGCCTCAGTTTTTCGGGTGGAAATTCCATGCCGAAGTGGTCTGATTGACGCCGGTATTTGTAAATTGCGCCCGTTCCCTGCCGAGAGGCGCTGATTGAGTCGAACACCCCTGTCGATTTCGCGGTTTTGAGTCTGCATTCGCTTGGGAAGAACGGCTTTTCCAATTAACTTTTCACTTTGACCCAAACTTTTTTACCGAATTCTTTAAAGGAGTGGAAAATGAATCCGAATCACTGGATGTCCCTAGCTTTAGGCGCTATCCTGCTCATTGGTTGCGCTAAGAAACCCAAACCTCAGGCGGAAGCTCCCGAACCGACGCCCCCCCCAGTGTACCAAGCCGAACCCGTAGATCCCGGTCCCTCGCGCCGCGACATGATCCAGCAGCGCATCAACGAGGTTTTCCAGCCGATTTATTTCGGTTTCGACGAAAGCACCCTTTCGGCCCAGTCCCGTTCCCGGTTGAGCGCCATCGGTGATCTCCTGAAGGAGTATACCGAGGTTACGGTTCGCATCGAAGGACATACCGACGAGCGCGGAACCAACGAATACAATCTGGCCTTGGGCGAACGCCGCTCCAATTCCGCCAAGGAGTATCTCGTAAGCTATGGCGTGGACGCTTCGCGCCTGACCGGCCTCAGCTATGGCGAAGAACGCCCCGCCGATGCCTGCTCCAGTGAATCGTGTTGGGATAAGAACCGTCGCGCGGAATTCACCGCATCGTTTTAAAGAAAAATGAATAAGATCGCCATTTTGCTGTCTTCCCTGGTTTTCCTGAGCGGCTGCTCGAAGATAACCCTCTTGCGCACCGAAGAGTTGCGCAAGGTGGATGGTCGAGTGCAGTCGGTTGAAAGCAAGGTGGACAGCCTGGCGAGATCGGTGGACGATCTCAATATCAGCCAGGGCGGTTTGACCAGCAAGATGAAGGCCGACCTTACGGTAATGTTGGGTGACTTGCAAACCCAAATTTCCCAGCTCCAGGCCGAAATCAAGGAAACCAAATTCCATTTCGAAAAATTGGGCGCCAAAATGGATCGCCTGGAACAACGAAGGGTGGTTTTTTCGGGTGGAGACACGCTTTCCACGTCGGGCCAATCTTCGGGTTCCGGTGGGGATACAGCCTCCGGCAAGCCGGGAAGTGCGTCCAATAAGTCGCAAAATGCCAGGGTCGTGGAAGGTTTGGACCTTGAACATCTTTTCAATCAAGCCCGGGAGGATTATCGGGTCGGTAAATACGACCTTGCTTTTCAGGGGTTCAAGTCGGTCTATGAAAAGGATATGGGCGGGAGCTTCAAGGATAACGCGCTCTACTGGATGGGCGAATGCTTTCTGAAAACGAACCAGCCGGAAAAGGCGTTGGAAATGTATCAGCGTTGCATCCAGGAATTTCCGCGCAGCAGCCAGGTTTGCGCCGCCCAATTCAAGGTGGGGCTCATCCACCATCAGAAAAAGGATATGGACAAGCGGAATGAGGCCTGGAAAAATCTGACCGGCCAATGTCCCGGCACCAACGAGGCGAAGCGGGCCCAGGAGATGATGACTCAATAAGAGAAAGCCGCTATCTTTATTCTTCCACCGCATGCCGCTGCAACACATCCAGGTTCTAGCTGAATTCAACTCCACATTTCAGATACCGTTGAGCCCCCCTCGTGGCTCGCTATGTACCTGAGCCGGGCACATACCCGCCACAAGACCGAATACTCGCCTCCTTGCCGGTAATATTTTATCCTTAGGGCAAAGGAGTGTTTATGGTCCGCAAACCCTTGCTGGTAGAGCC
>CAYNXV010000164.1:0-5704 GCA_964401245.1 uncultured Bifidobacteriales bacterium
ACCAGTTGCCGGTCACATAGAATCTTTGAAATTGGGTGCCTTGTTCGGCCAGCTTATCGAGGTTGGGGGTTTTGGAATAAGGGTGACCATAACTGGCCAGGTCGCCCCAGCCGGTGTCATCTCCATACATCAAAATCACGTTATATTTTTTCGCATAGAGAGCGGACCCCAAAAGCAGAAATAAAAAAAGGGGCCTCAAAAAGACTTTTAAAGTAATGAAATGTTGCATTCGGAATTGCCCTCCAGTAATCCTATGATAGTAGTGAAATATAAGGGGTTCGCAAGCGATTTTACCGGGAAAAACCCCAAGGATTTAAGGAGTAAGGGCAAAAGTTGATTTTTTTAGCGTACAAGAAATCTTTTCAACGGACTGCGTAAATTTTTTCGATCAAGAGTGCTTTCAAATCGTACAAAATAAATACCCGATGTTAACGGGTTTCCGGCAGCATCCCGACCGTCCCAAAAGTTGGCGCCGGGCTTTAAGGCCAGCGTGCGCAACCGTTTACCCGAAAAACCAAAAATGGAGGCCCGTTGGTAGTCCTTGTAGGCGCCCTGGAATAAAAGGGATTCTCCGGGTGTGCTGAATGTGATAAGGGATCGGGATTCGCTAGGCGTCACGGAGGATACGGTGACAATGTTGTTGTGGCCATCACTTACATCAAAAATGCCGGGATTCAGAAGACTGCTGATGCGGACTTTGACATTGTTCGAAGTTGCATTGGGTATGGTCCAGTTATAAGACCCCGTATTCAAAGTGGAATCGGAAATCGTGGACCAGGTTGAACCGTTCACGGTAAATTCCAATTTGACGTCTCGGGACATGCTTTTGGAATCCCAGGTAATGGGAACGATGGTGCCGATTTGCAGGGCTTCTCCCGTATTGGGGTAGGTGATGTTGAAACCAGGGTTTGCGGATTCGACCGATTTGGGGAGGTCGGCATAACCGTAATACCGCTGTTCCATATTGTCGCCATCGATTTTAACAACAGCAAAGCCCGATTTGTCCCGGCCACCCAGGATGACGCCGGTTGCCGCATAGGTTACCAGATCCAGTCCTTTATCTATAAGGGTGACGTTGTGGTGAGCATGTCCCGCAAAAACCGTCTTGATGTTGTACTTGTGGAACAAACCCAACATATCCTCGCGTACTCCTTGGAGTACGTTGGTATTGCCCCCGGCTTCGTCGATTTTGTCTTTGGCCAGAGGGTAGTGGGTGAGGGGGTAGATATGCTTGTAGCCCGCTTTGGTGAGGGTATCGAGCGTGACGTTCAGCCAAGTCATATGCTCTTTGGCCAGGTTTCGCACCTCTTGTTCGGCACCGGGTAAATCCCGCACACGAAGCACATTGGTTTCCAGCATGGGGAAGGCCACATTGTAATAGGTGAAGGTGTACCAAAGGGGCACTTTCCACTTGCCGCTATACCAGTCGAGCAGCTTTTTAGTCGGGGGGTTGCCTACATCGTGATTGCCGGCCACCACATAGTAGGGCATTTCCATACGGTCGGCAATGGATTTGGTGGTTTGGAACTGGGCTTCACTGCCGGGATCCTGCACCAGATCCCCCGCTATCAGAACGAAATCGGGGCGTAGTTTATTGACCTCTTCCACGGCTTTTCTAAAGAGGGCTTCACTGTTGTACCCATCCCGGTTCCAGCCCACCTGCGGGTCCGCCATAATCACGAAGAAAAAGGGCCGCTCCCACTTGGCCTCAAGAGTGGAAGCCAAGACCGATAAAAATAAAATGGGATAGAAAACAGCTTTGAAATCCATTCGGCTTCCTGGTTAAGCTTTTTGGGCCCCTTATAATTTGCGGATGAACAACGAAAAAGCAAAACTATAGTCTTAACCCTATAATAACCGGATTTTACATCCTTGCCAGAAGGTAATTGGTTGGAATTCAGTAAAACCGGGCACCAAACAATTAAATGAACTTTTTAAAATCGAAATAATAAATTTAGAATTAAAATACAATTTTTGTAAGACTTTTAAATTCAATACTTTATAAAGTAAATGAACTTCTAAAAATGAACTTTATGATAAAATTTTGAAATATTTATGCCGGTCATACGGTACATTTGGAAAAGAGGGTATGTTCCCTTTCAGGAGAATCTCATGAAACCATATGTTGCGATAACGGTAGGATTGGTCGGTCTTGGCCTTGTCGGCTGTACCACGGATGAAAATCCCGCTGGAAATATCGATCCGTCCATGGCTCGAGCCTCAATCAGTTTCAAAACTCATTCCAATCCCGGCTTGGCCAAATCCTCTCTGGCGCCCCTAGCCATGATAGACGGGAGTGGCACCCTTTTTCATATTTCAGAGGTGCGCCTGCATGTGGATGAGGTGGAGGTGGAATTGCAGGACTCGACTCAATGGAACGAGGAAACCGATTGGACGGTGAAAGGGCCATTCGTCGTGGACCTGTTGTCCGGGTCGTCAACTCCGGCCATCCCAGCGGTGAGCCTTCCCGCGTTAGTATACGATGAGATAGACCTTAATCTCACCCCAGCCATAGCGGGTCACGGAGTAGTGGCAGGCGATCCTTTGGTCGGACACACAGCAGTGATACGGGGAACATTCGCTTATGACGGCGAATCAGATCGTAATTTCACCATTGCATTGAGCCTGGATGAAATCGAAGTGGAGAATGAAAGCGGTATCAACCTTTCGCCGGGTCGCCTGAGTTACCTGTCGGTCTCCTTCAACGCCTATAGGTGGTTGGATGGCCTCAATCTCAAGGCATGCCTGGACAGTGGTGAACTGACCCTGTCTTCCGAAGGAGATTTATTCATGGCCGGCTCAAATGGAACGGGGCTATGCAAAGCCGAGGAAATGGAAGAGCGCATTAGCGACAATATCGAGGATTCAGTTCTATTTGAATAGGATCAAGCACTCTATCTGGAATAACCATATAAAGAAGGGATTTCGCTGACCGGGGCTGTAGCTTTCCGGTCGGCAATTCCAGGAGCAGCATGTTACCGGACATCCATGAATATCTGGATTACCGTCTTTTTCTTCGCGATGCCGTGGCGGCACTTGGCAAGGAGAATCGACGGTTCACCTTCCGGGGCTTTGCCCGAAAGGCCGGCTATTCTTCGCCCAACTTGTTGCAGCTTATAATCCAGGGTAAAAGAAACCTGTCGCTAGTCCAAATACCCGGTACCGCAAAGGCCCTGGGATTGGATTCACCGCAAACCGCTTTCCTGGAATCACTGGTTGGGTTCGATCAATCCGGTAAATTTGATGAAAAGGAGTTCTATTTCCGTAAAATTCTGAGCAGCCGGCGATTCGGAGCGGTACGACCTCTGGATAAACGGCGCCTCATCTATTTGAACCAGTGGTATAATCCTGTGGTCAGAGAACTCGCGACGCACTCACGATTCACGGGCGATCCCCAGTGGATTGCGGATCGCATCAAACCCGCGGTTTCCGTTTCGCAGGTTCGAAAATCCCTGGAGCTGCTCCTTGACCTGGGATTGCTCAGGCTGGCGGCGCAAGGTAAATATGAGCAGATGGAAGCCTTGGTGGCTACTGAACCACAGGTGGGTGCCGTGGCGGCGTTGGCCTACCACAAGCAGATGTTGCGCCTGGCCGGAGACGCCCTGGAAAAGGAAACCCCGGAGCGCCGGGATGTTCGTAGCGTCACTCTTGGCTTGTCACGGGAAGGCGTGAAACGACTGCAATCGCGCATGGAGGATATTTGGCGGGAACTCCTGGAATCGGCCGCAACCGAATCTCCCGTAGAAACCGTATACCAGGTCAATCTCCAGATGTTTCCCCTTATGGTCGACGAGTCCGAAAGGAATGACGATGCCGATGAACGTTGATTGGATACAGGGGATCCGCTCCCGTTTCGTCCTGCCCGTAATCCTTGTGATGCTGGGATGCGGGTCGGACGACAGGGTTGCGGGAGGCACCGGGGTAGGAAATCCTCCCGCGGGCGAGGTTGTGATCCGTGTGGAGGCGCTGGCTCCGGTAGCCGCCAAGTTGTCGGCAAAGGAAACCGTCGAATCCCGGATGCTGCGCATGGTCGATAGCGGCGGTACGGTTTTTCACCTTTCAGAAGCCTACCTCCACGTGGCTCGCATCCGGTTGTACCTTCCGGATGAATACGATTGTACGGCGGTGACCGAGGAAGACTGCGAAGTGGATGAAAAGGTCGTACTCAATCAATCCGTGATCTTCGATTTGATGAGCGGCATTTCCCAACCGTCCCTCCAGAGCCTGACCGTGCCGACGGGCTCGTACAATAGGATGGAGATTCGCGTCGAGGACTTGGACGAAACCCCTTATCCGGGTATCCCTACCGCCCTCGAGGGTAAAACCCTCTTCTTGTCGGGCTTATTCAGCTATGGCGGTCGCGATGACCGCAAGTTCACGATTCTCGTCGATTTCAATGAGGATATCGAAGTAGTGGCCGGGAATGAGTTGTTTGTGCCCGCGAATTCCACGACTTTTATGAGGATGGGCTTTGCGGTTGCCGAATGGCTGGGGGCCTTGGATATAGGCAGGTGCTTGGACCAAGGAGAGCTGGTTTTGGATTCCGAGGGTAACCTCTTCGCTGATGATATCCTGGATTGCGACGACTTTGAGGAGACGCTCAAACGCGCGATACGGGGTTCCACGGAGTTGGATGAAGTGGACGAACCCAATTGAAGGTCGGAAGCGGCTCTAAGGCAGTACGAGCACCGTCTTAAACAGCTCTTCCAGATCCGGGCGGCCTATGCGCCCCAGCAGCCATTTGAGCCGCTTTTCTCCCGGAGCGATATGTCGCTCGAAGGCCGGGATACCTTTCACTTGGCTCAAGAAGCAATATGCCCCCAGGGCCTGCATGATACGTTGGAATCCCGCCGCGTAAAATGCGCGAGTCCACTCCGCCTGCGGCTGCGAGGCGCCGGATTTTTCATAGTGGAAGCGTAAAAGCTCATCGATGACCTTATCGCTCAACTCCACATAAGGATCAAGAAGCAGCGATGCCAAATCATAAAAGACGGATCCCAACCGACTGCCCTGGAAATCGATTACCCTGATTTTATGGTAGGGCTGCACCATGATATTCTGGGATTGGAAGTCGCGGTGCATGATGGATTTGGGGTGACGATTGACATCCTCCGCCAGCGCGAGAAAGACGGCATCAATTTTCTCCTTTTCCGCCGGTGTGAACTTCCGGCCCCGGTAGCCTTCAAAATACCGGGTGAGGAAATAATTGCTTTCCCACAAAAGCTCGGGAATTCCGAAGACGCGCGAATGGATATCCGGGCTTTCCTCCTGGCGCAGATAGCAGCGGGTTTGCAAATCATTGAGGGTCAGCAGCACCTGCTTATAGGCGTCAAGGGATTCATCCGGTTTACCGAAATGCAAATCGTGCAGGCTCTCATCGCCCAAATCCTCCAGTACCACTTGTTGGGAAGGGTCATCGATACAATAAACCCGAGGCACCGGAAAATCCACCAGACGGTAGAACTGGGTGATGCGGAGGAATCGTCCGAAATCCTGATCGTCCGGGGGCGAAACCAGGATGATGAAGTTGACTTTCCCCTGACGCATGCGATAGTAGGCGCGACGGGAGCCGGCCATGCCCGCCAGATGGATTTCGGCTTTTTCGTCGACTCCGTGCAGGCGCAAGAAGTCGGATATGACAGGAGCGAGAAAGGAATGATGAAGCATGTCGAAAAGGTAGGTAATTGCGCCGTCGTCTTTGAGT
>CAYNXV010000164.1:5804-7771 GCA_964401245.1 uncultured Bifidobacteriales bacterium
CGAAGATCCAGCCGGCCGTCACGGCATAAACGAAATGGTGGAACAATTCGATAGCGATTTGCTTACGGGGCCATTCCCGCGCGGGTGGCGCCAATTTCATGCCGGGCAGCAGCATTAATGCCGTTTGTTGGATGACGCCCCAATGGACCACGGTGGCCAGTGAACCCCGCAATCCCAATGCCCCGAGAAAGGCCCGGAAGAGCCCCCAGCCTGAACCGTAACCCCAATGCACCATTTGACTCAGAAGACCGTCCGAATTTTCATATTCGGGTTTCACCCGCATGACTTTTTCGAAGGCCTGCGCCGGAGTGTTGCTGGGCTGCCTTCCCGTGATCTTCATTTCGATCATTTGAGAGGCCGTCATGGCGGTGGTTCCAGCCGCACCCGCCAATAAACCTTTTCCCAATCCGCAGCCGATTTTATGCAAATCCATGGAGACTCCTTTTTTGACAGTGCCCGATCAAAAAAGGTTTCCACGGGCGCTTTCGCAAGCCGGGTGGAAAGGAATGATGCAGGATGCTAGAAAACTAGGAGTTTACCAAATGGATGGCCTCGTCGATTTTCTCCAGCAGGCTTGCGACCGAAAAAGGCTTTTGCAGAAAAGCGCATTTCCGGTGCGGCATGTTCAAATCGGAGAGGGGGTCATCTGAATAGCCGGACATGAAAAGGATGGGAGCATCCGGCTGACGGGAAAGAATAGCTCGCGCCATGGCCAATCCGCCCATTTTCGGCATCACCACGTCTGTTACCACCATATCGATAGCATACGGATGCGAAGTGAAAATCGCCAATCCCTCCTGGCCGTCCTTGGCCTCCAGGACTTCAATGCCGCGGCTCAGCAAGACCTGGGAGGCCAGCTTCCGAACGGAGATTTCGTCTTCCACCAGCAGGATGGTTTTCTTTTGTTTACCCTCTTGGCCGGGCCGGGAAGCCGGGACTCGGCTAATCGGCGATTCCGGTTTATAGGGGAGCGCCTCTTCGTGGTAAAGAGGCAGATGGATCTCGAATGACGTTCCCCCGCCCGGAACACTGATTAGGGAAATGGTTCCACCGCTTTGCTGGACGATGCCATAGGCCGTCGCAAGCCCCATTCCCACCGAGCCGGTGGCTTTGGGTTTGGTGGAGAAGAAGGGATCGAAGGCATGGGCGGCGGTTTCTTCATCCATTCCCTTGCCATTATCCGCGAAGACCAAGGTAAGGTAATCCCTCGACTCCGCCTCGGAGGCTTCGCCCGAAGGCCCCGGAAAAATCTCCTGGCCGCTCGCGGCGCTCGCCGCATTCAATGCCTCCGACTTGCTCGCCGCAGTCGCGGCCCCCGCAACCGAGGCCCTACCCGCGGCCTTTGCGGTCGCTTTCGCGCTATAGGTGCGAATGGTGACGGCGCCACCCTCGGGCATGGCTTCACGGGCATTCAAGGCGAGATTCAGGAGTACTTGCTCGATTTGTCCCCGATCCAACAAAGCCATTTCCAGATCCGGATCAGGGTCGAAAATGAGCTGAACCCGTTCTCCCAGCGTCAAGCGCAACCGTCCCTGCATCATCGTGAGGATAAGGTTGAGATTGACCGGCGCGGGGGCGATCATCTGCCTGCGACTGAAGGCGAGCAAATCGCGGGTCAAGTCGGCAGCCCGATTTGCGGCGGACAGGGATTGGGCGACCCATTCCTGCTGGACGCCATCCTTGGGGAGGGATTCCGCCACCAACTCGTTGTAACCGATGATGGAGGTCAACAAATTGTTGTAATCGTGAGCCACGCCCCCCGCCAGCCTTCCGATGGATTCCATCCGGTCGGCGTCCTCCGACCTTTTCCGGTCCGTCGCGTCCCGGACCACCTTGATGTACTGGGGTTCACCATTTTCTCCTGTTACGGACACCACGGCCCCGGAGGCCCAGAAGCGGGTACCGTCCTTGCGCTGATGCCATCTCTCGTCCTCGGCTTTCCCGTCGGATTGGGCGGTCAGCAATTC
>CAYNXV010000165.1:0-6031 GCA_964401245.1 uncultured Bifidobacteriales bacterium
CGTAAGCAAAGGTTTGGCGCAACTTATTATACGCCGGTTGAGACCGTGGGTTTGTATTGGCATCTGGTGGACATGATTTGGATTTTTCTCTTTCCACTACTTTATCTCATCTGAGGCAGACGTAATGAAAGTCATAAAAACGGCGGAAGCTCATACCCATTCCCATTCCCATGGAAGTCATGGATCGCATCATGTGCCTTCCGCCCGTTCCCTGTTTCTGACTTTCGCGGCGCTTCTGTGCCTCACCGTCATTACGGTGGTGACGGCCCGCTTCGACTTCGCCCAATTGAATCCGTATTTTCTGCCTCTGCAAGTCGATTTGCAGCCGATGAACATCATCCTGGCAATGTTTATTGCGACGATTAAAACCGTGCTGGTTGGCGCGTTCTTCATGGGCCTGCGCTACGAAAAGGCGTTCACGGTCCTCACTTTCGTGTTTTCCTTCGTATTCCTGGGAATATTCATCATGTACACCCTGGCCGACACCCTTTACCGGGGCCGGTTGGATGAACGCGAAGGCGTGCGCCTGCCTTTCGAATCGCCCGTGAAGGTGGTACCCGAAGGAACGACTCCCGCGGAGCATTGATTCCCGTCACCCGGGTTTCGTCCCCCGCATTTTTTTAATTTCCCTTCCGGAATCCATGATAAAGTTCAACCGCAACGGTCCTGGTCTCCCCATGCTGGTTTTCCTCAGCATCGTCACCTTTATCGGTTCCGGGGCGGCGTATGTTTTTCTGGTCCAGTACCGGCATTTTCGCGCCTATGTATCCGAAGAACCCACCTTCATCGCGGCCGCTCCCTCTCCCGAAAGCGGGAAGAATACCCTGCAGAGATTGCAGGATTTCCAATCGGGAAACGGGGGAGATACGTTGGCTTTGAATTCCGAAGAAGTGAACTCCCTGATGGCTTTCAGCGAGCCTCTCAAGGCGCTGGATTACGGCTATTCGCTTGAGTTTCGCGACAGTGTGTTCATGGCGCGGGCATCGGTTCCCCTTCTTCGCCTGCAAACCCAACTCTCCGGCCTGATACGGTTTTTGAACCTGTCGGGATATGTCAATTCCGAGCTTACGGGATATCCGCGCTTGGAAAACGGCAAGCTGGAGTTGATTCCCGTCGCGGCCAGGATGAATAATCGCGATGCGCCCGTGAACGCGATTATCAAGCAGGGATTCGTGAACATAGGCGACCTGGCGACTGACCCGGCGGCCTACGCCGATTTCCTGGGACGGATTGCCGATATCCGCATCCGTTCCGGTGTTCTGCTTCTGGTCCGGAAATAAATCACCGCATCGGTTGGCGCCTAGGGCGTATGGCTTACCGATTGGCGCCTACCAGACCGCCTGGTAATCCGGATGGGCGAAATTCCACTCCTTGGAATAGACATGGATCTTGTGAGTCAATCGGTGCGCCCCCTGCTCATCCCGAACGTATAGTTCTCCACCGATATGGCTCCAGGCGAGAATGCCGCCTTCGAGATTCAGACAGCGGATAGCCTGCTTTTTCAGCTCCAAGGCGTATAGCGCGCTGCGATAGCCCAGAGTGCAATAGCACACGAGGGTCTTGCCCTTAGGAATGCCTTTTCGGAACTTTTCGGCGAACTCCTTTGTCGTCACCGCCCGCGGCATCATGGAAACGGCCTGCTCCGCCGGTCCGCGCACATCGATGAGAACCAGGTCGGTATCTCCCAAGCGGGCCCGCACCGAATCGGCGCGAATGGAGGGGACAGGCAAATCCCGCGTGAGTTCAATGTATTGGACCCGCATTCGGCCTTCCAGTTTTTCCGCCCGCAATTGGGAGGGCGGCGGTGCGGCGTGAGTCCAGCCGGTCCAGGATAGGGCAAAGGCGATAATCAGCCATTCCATCCGAAGTCTTGCATAGGAGTTTCCTGGTGAAGCGATATTGTGACTGCGCATTGGTCTAAAATAGCAAGGTTCGGACTTGCGCCGCCTGTTTCCCCGCCCGTCCGGATGCGGAATCCCGTCGTCAAATAGCTAAATTCACGGTGTGGAACCTCATTTATTCGCGGATCCCGATGGCCGCCACGAACCGCTGGCCGCGCGCATGCGCCCCCGTACCCTGGATGAATTCGTGGGTCAGCGGCATATCGTCGGTCCCGGACGGCTTCTGCGACGGGCCATACAGGCCGATCAGCTATCGTCGGTGATCTTCGCCGGCCCTCCGGGCACGGGAAAGACGACCCTGGCGCGCGTCATCGCCAATTCTACCCGAGCCCATTTCATCGCCATCAACGCCGTGCTGGCGGGTATCAAGGAAATCCGCGAGGCCATAGAAGGCGCGAAGAGCGCGCGCCTGGCCGGCGGCCGCAAAACCATTCTTTTCGTCGACGAGGTACATCGTTTCAACAAGGCACAGCAGGACGCCTTGCTTCCGCATGTGGAAAGCGGTCTTATCATCCTCATCGGCGCCACCACCGAAAATCCCTATTTCGAGGTGAACAAGGCTCTGGTTTCCCGCTCACGCATTTTTCTTCTGCGGCCTCTTGAGGCCGCAGATATACGCGAAGCGCTAGTGCGCGCTCTTGCCGATAGGGAGCGGGGTTATGGTAGCCGGAAAATCATCCTGGAACCGGACGCCCTGGAGCATATCGTGCAAATGGCGGGAGGCGACGCGCGCAGCGCCTTGAATGCGCTGGAGCTGGCCGTGGAAACCACTCCGGCGCCCGATAGCGCCGAAGCTTCGGTGCGCATCGGGTTGGCCGAAGCGGAGGAGAGCATCCAGAAACGCGCCGTCCTCTACGATAAGGACGGCGACGCCCATTACGACACCATATCGGCTTTCATCAAATCGATTCGCGGATCCGATCCCGACGCGTCCCTGTATTGGATGGCCAAAATGCTGTATGCCGGCGAGGATCCCCGATTCATTTTCCGGCGCATGTTGATATTGGCCAGCGAAGACGTGGGTTTGGCGGATCCCCAGGCGTTGGGAATCGTTTCGGCGGCGGCCAAAGCCTATGATTATGTGGGCCTTCCCGAAGGGCAGTTCCATCTGGCCCAGGCCTGTCTTTATCTCGCTACGGCGCCCAAAAGCAATTCCACCATGACTTATTTCGACGTGCTGGAACAGGTGGGGCAGGCGCGTAAAGACGAGGTTCCCGATCATCTCAAAGACCCGTCGCGCGACGGCGAAGGCCTCGGTCATGGCCAGGGATATAAATACCCGCATGCCTACCGGGAGCATTGGGTGGCGCAGCAATATCTGCCGGAAACCTTGCGCGGCAAGGTATTCTATACTCCATCGGATTCGGGTTATGAAGCGGAAATCCGTGACCGCGTATTGCGTAACCGCGAAATCCAGGCCGCGGCGGACGAACAGCCCGACGAATGGGTTCCATCGACTGGAAAAGGCAACCGGTGGTTGCAACGCGCCTTGAACGCCTCCGGCGAAGTCTTGCGTGGAGTCCGTGACGAAATTTTCAATTTGGCGGAAATGCCGCGCGACGCCTTGGTACTGGACCTCTCCGGCGCCTCCGGTTTTTTAAGTTGGGAAGCCTTGCGCCGTTGCCCCGAAGGCGGGGTATGGACCCGTTGCCGAAGCGCCGCGGAACAAAAGGGTTTGGAGGATTGGGCGGCGAGGTTGGGGCCTTTCGGCGAGCCCGTATTTTTCACGGCCGCTCCCGCCGAGGCTTTCGATGTTCTTTCCGCGCTTGCGGACAGCCCGTGCTTCCAAAGAGTGGTCTCCCTGGATTCGCTTCCCCAGCTGGGCGATCCTCCGACTTGGTTGGCCGGAATGTCGCGACTGATCGATGCCGGCGGGGTATGGATCGCGGCGGAACGGGATCGCTCCGAAGGGCCTTTCCTGCATGATTTTCTGTCCTCCGACGATTTCATTCCCGAATTGTGGGAGAAGATAAAGGCGGCGGCGAAGGAGGCGGGCGCGACGGCCGACGCAAGGGGAGAAGAACTCAGGCTCGCGCTGCAAGCGGCGGCCGATACTTTGAAATTCGATTTGGCGGTGATACGCAAGATGTTCCCGGGCAACCGCCAATTCAACCACTCGCAGGTTTCTTCCTGGCTGCATGAAACCGAGGCGGCAAGCGATAGCGAAAGAAATACGCATCGTTCCGTTTCCGCTTTTCTTCCCCGCTTGAAAAACACCCTGAGCGAAGCCGAATGGTCTTTGTTCAAATCGATTGCCCTGCGAAGCCTGGTCGGCCGCAATCTGGCTTGGAAGCAGGGCTACCGGTTTTTCAAAATCCGGTTTCCCTGATCACCTGAGCGCGTCTTTTATATGCCAGGCATATATGCTTTTCCGGGTGCCCTTCATCAGGGACCGGTCCAGCAGAACGAGACAAGAGTCGCGCAGAGTCGTCATTTCGGCGCGCATTTCCTCCTTCGGCGCGTTGGGAGGGGCCTGGTCCAGCCTGCGTCGCACCTTCAGCGCCTCTATGAATACGGGGTAGAATTGATAGTCCCGGAATTTAATCCGGGGATCGGGTTTCAACTCGGGTTGCGGATTGGGATCCAGCAACCCGTACTGGTATTTGACCAGATTGGCATAGCGTCTGGAAGCGAAATCTTCCTGCCTGAAGGTAAGGATGCGCTCCGCTATGCGATCGCGTACTTCGGCCTGAAAGAAGCTGTCGGGGTAGAAGCACAGCGCCTCGTCGAGCTTTAGAAAGGTGAAATAAGGATTGCCCTGGAAATTCTTTTCCAACGAGCGGAAAATCTGGCGCTTTTCGCGACGCAGCTCGTCTACGTAGGGCGACAGGAAGCGGATGAGAAACAATTGACCCTGGACATTGGTATATCGGCCATGATATGCGGATTTTCTCAAGGCTTTAAGGCCGGTGGGCATACTTACGCCGCGACCGAAAATCTTGAAGGCGCCCCGGATGAAAACCGGCGCGCTCGCAACCGTGCAATGGAAAATACCCGTTCCGAGATACCCGTCCTGGATGCGGGGTTCGAGTTGCAGGGCCCGCTCCAATTGCTTGAGGGCTTGATAGCCTTCGGACAAGGCGCGCGTGCCGTCGGTATGGACATGCAAGGTGGCGATAAACCCCTGAATCCCGCCCGAAATGAACAGGTAGGTGGGATTGTCCGGCTCCTTGTTCAGGCGGATGCGACACTTTGATAGGCCTCTGTCGGCGATATTCCGGACGAGAGCCTCGAGGGTATCTTCTGCCGCGGGCGTGGCCACGTCCCCATTTTGCAAATGGGTGACATGAGTCGCCACCTCCAATAAATAGCTCATGGGAGGAAGGGAAGCCCTAATCTCCAATTGGCGCATTTTCCGCAGGGTCGTCTTCGCTTGCGAAGGCTGAGCGGAATATATCGCGCTCAGATAGGCCTGGGCCAAATCATCCTGCTCCGCCGTCATTCCCCGATAAAGGTATCTACCCTGGGGATCTCCTTGCGATGGAACGGTTAATAGGGCGAGAAACACCCACAAGGCCGCAGCGTATCCGTTACGGAACTGGCCGTGCAAAACCTGATTTCGTTCCATAATTCCGGGCAATAATGTAATTATACTATTGCGGAGCCGGATAAGGGTTAGGAAACGGAATGCAGGATAAAGCCCAGGTGGGTAAAGGTACGGAGCAAGGAGCATGGAGCCGCTGGTTCGGATGGGTCGAACCCTCCAAGTCTTACGGAATAGGCTTGCTCGGCCGCCTTCGCCGTCGCAGCGAAGATCCCGGCACACCGCAGCCGTTGCGGTTCCTCTTCCAATATCTGCGATGCCTCATCCTGGCGGTGATGAGCTTCGCCACCAACCAGGTTCCCGTGCGCGCGAGCGCGTTGACCTATACCACTTTCCTTTCCATCGTCCCTTTTTTCGCCATTCTTTCGGCGGTAGCCGGCGCTTTCGGTTATCTCGATATTCTCTCCGAATTCCTTCCTTACTTGAATGAATCGCTGAATCTCAATCTGCCTCTCGAACGCTTCGAAACCATCATCCTGAACGCCCAGCAGGTGGATTTCGGACAATTGGGATTGGTAGGAAGTCTGGGACTGCTGTTCGCTTTCGTTATTTTCATGAGCAATATCGAATTGGCCATGGACCATAT
>CAYNXV010000165.1:6131-7717 GCA_964401245.1 uncultured Bifidobacteriales bacterium
ACCGCCGCGGGCGTGATTTATCTGCTAAGCCGCGTCATGGTGGTGCTGCCGGCCAATATTCTCACGTCCGGCCGCGCTACGCTTTACGGGTCGCTGGCCGCCATTCCCGCCTTGCTGCTGGTCTTTTATCTGTTGTGGATGATAGTCCTGTTCGGAGCGAGCATCGCTTTCGTATACCAGAGGCTTTATATGAGCCGGGACAAAACCTCGGGCGCCGAATTGGACGTATGGAAGGATTTCGTCGAATTCGAATCGAGCACCCTCTTGGTATTGCGCGCCCTATACGACTTGCACGCCGAAAGAAGGAAGCTGGTATTACGAAGCGAGCTGCGGGAAAAACTGGACATCTCCGAAATCTATCTCGATTCGTGCCTGACGACCTTGACCGACCTCGAGATCCTGACCCGGCGCGTGACCCGCGCGGGTGACGGTTTCGTGCCCGCGAAGCCTCCCGAAAAGGTGGATTTGATGGCGATTCACAATCTCATTCAAAGGTTGGAACCCGGGGAAGAAGGAAGGATTCGGGAGCTGAACGCCATAGATGAACTTAAACATACTCTGGGCCGCCTTTATTCCTCCGGCCGGCAAAACCCACCCATGCTTTATTCTCATTTTTATCCCAACGCCGGTTCCACCTGATTCGGTGGTGCCGGTAATTTCCCGAAATTAAAATGGAAATGGTTTTCGAGTGGTGGCATTTTCCCGCCTTGTTCGCCATCGGACTGGTGGTTTCCTTCGTGAACGCCATTGCCGGGGGAGGCTCCGTATTAAGTCTGCCCCTCCTCATTCTGCTGGGCTTGCCCGCGGCGACGGCCAACGGTACCAATCGCATCGGAATACTCGCCGGCTCCCTCTCGGCAACCTATTCCCTGGCCCGGGGAGGGATGGTGTCTTCGCTTTCGCTGCGCCACCTGCTGCTTCCCGTCGGCCTCGGCGCTATATTGGGAGCATGGGTGGCGGTGGAGATACCCGAGCGGCCCTTCAAGGCGATTCTGGCGGCGGTGGTGGTGGCCGTGGTGATAGCAACCTTTACGGGTATGGGGTCCCCGAGGGAAAAGGGAGGCCCTGCTCAAGAACTGGACGCAGGTATGCCGGCGAGATTGGCTTATTTCGGACTCGGCCTCTATGGCGGGTTTTTGCAGGTGGGAATAGGGTTCATCATGATTTTTCTGTTCAGCCGTCTCAGTTCCATGAATCTTTTGCAGGTCAACGGCCTCAAGGCCGCATGTACCGTATTATTCTCCGCCCTTTCGACTTTGGTATTCGCCGGTTTCGATAAAATCCATTGGCCTATGGCCGCGGCATTGGCGATGGGAAATTTACTGGGCGGATATGGCGGCGCGAGATGGCAAATCCGCAGCGGAGAGATCTGGGTGAAACGGTTTCTGTTGTTCATCGGATTGGCGGTGGCGGCAAAGCTGCTATGGGACGTATGGGGATGACCCGCCCCGAAAGCGCCGCCCTCGCCGTTTGCGCCGTGTTATGGGGAGCGATGCTGGGAGGGTGCTTGCGAGAGTCCGGCGCGCGCTCCTCCGGAGGCTCACACCTCCCGGCCCCCCGCCTGAGCTATGTGTTGCAGGAGATTC
>CAYNXV010000166.1:0-5140 GCA_964401245.1 uncultured Bifidobacteriales bacterium
ATTCTGGATAGCGCACCCTTTTCCCGTTCTAGATAGCAAACAACATGATTTCCCTAAATATCCAGAAAATGGGTAGCGCGCTTGCTATCCTGATGGGGCATTTCTCCAAATGTGACGATTACCATGGAACTATAGTAACATTTCTTCCCTTTTTTTGGAAGGAACCATTCTTTTCCTAGTCACTGTTTACCTTTATTTCCTATCCCATAATCCGTCCCCGCCTAATTTCCTCTTTATTCGCGAAAACCTGCAACAACCGTTTCCTTTCCCGGCGGTTTCACTATTATTTAACATTCCCCTCAAGCCCCGTTTGTGATTAGGAACACATAGATTTACCCGACCCTAAACTACAGTTTATATTTCAGCCAAAAGGTACCCCAATATGCTTAAACCACAATTACGCATGGGAATGGAAAAGGTTCTAAAATCCCACGGCGTGGACGAAAAATCCCTGCCTTTTTGGATCCAATGGTTGGAACTCTATCTCGGCTTCTGTAAAAGCCGTCAGCTCCCCTCGCAATCGGTTGAGTCGGCACGGGTTTTTCTGGAGTGGTTTTCCCAATCAGGACGGGCCCCTTTCCAAAGGGAGCAGGCTTCCCGCTGCATACGTATCTACCAAAAAAGTTTCGACTCCAATGGCGTTCCTCAGCCTGCCTCGTCCGAGAGGCCCGACGGACCTCGTTCCTGGAAAGAGGCCCGGAAAATGATGGAAGATGCTATTCGCGCGCGCCAATATAGCCGGAAAACCCTTCGCGCCTACATACATTGGCTCGAGGATTTTTCCCTTTACGCCGACCCTATTCCCCTGGATCAAATTACCTCGCAGGAGGCCAAAAATTTCCTCTCCCACCTCGCTACGGATCGCAATGTGGCTCCATCCACGCAGAACCAGGCTTTCAATGGGCTGCTGTTTCTGTTCACGCATATCCTTAAAAGGGATTTCGCGGGATTGGCGGACACTCCTCGTGCCAAGCGGGTTACCCTTGTGCCCACCGTCCTCAGTCGTGAAGAAATAACCCGGCTCCTTAGGCGTTTAGATAAACCCTATCAACTGGTTGCCCAGATGTTGTACGGCTGTGGCTTGCGTCTTGGTGAGGGAATCGGGTTGCGCATCCAGGATTTGGACTTCGAGCTTCGCAGGGTGATTATCCATTCGGGCAAAGGGAAAAAAAGCCGGTCCGTTCCCATGCCCGAAAGGCTTGTGCCCCTGCTTCACAGCCATATCGAGAAGGTGCGCATCCGCTTTGAACAAGACTTGGAACAGGGATTCGACGGTGTTTTCTTGCCGGGTCGTTTGGAAGAAAAACTTCCTCGCGCGGCTTGGGAGTGGGGCTGGTATTGGCTTTTCCCCGCACCGCGTTTGGTAGCGGCGGATTCCAAGCGTCGCCGGTACCATCTTCATGAAACGGGATTCCAAAAAGCCATCAAGGCCGCCGTATCGCTGGCCGGGATAACCAAGCGCGCCTCCGCTCACACCTTACGTCACAGCTATGCTACCCATCTCCTGCAAATGGGGTATGATATCCGCACCATACAGGATTTGCTCGGGCATGCCGACTTGGACACCACCATGATTTATACCCATGCGGCGCAGTCGCTTGCTCACCGCGTGGTGAGTCCCTTTGATGAATTGGATGGGGATACCGGCGTTCGGGAAAATCACGTCACGCCTACCTTGCCGCGCCTCCCAGCCATGACTCCCGCTCATGTTCAATTTTCGTCCTACCCTATACATGAGCCGGTACTGATGCAGCATTTCAGCCTTCCCAGATAATTTTTTTGAGCTTTTGGTGGCCCCTTGGCGCCCCTTTGCCGCCGCTTGCTTTGGCCTTAAATATACTGTACATTTGAGCAGTATATGAAACCCAGCGGCTTCGTTCACCTGCATGTGCATTCCGAATATTCCTTCCACTCCGGAACGGCTTCGCTGCGCGATCTGGTCGCCGCAGCCAAGGCTTGCGGCATGCCGGCCCTCGCCTTGACCGACACCGATCGCATGAGCGGACTCATCCTTTTCTACAAGCTCTGCCTGGAGCAGGGCATCAAGCCCATTCTGGGAGTCGAACTGCTCGAACCCGCGCGTCATGCCTCCTCTGTTTCCTTCCCAGACAAGGTCAGCGAAAGAGAAAGCGAAGATGATTTTGAGGGTGCGCCTATCGGCGGACCGAAGGCCCCTTTCTTGCGGGAAGGCCCCAAGGTCGTGCTCCTGGCCCGTAACGCGCGTGGTTATGCCGACCTCTGCGAACTTGTCACGCGCCGGCATGTCGAGCCCGGCTTTACGCTGGCCCGGGCGCTGCAAAAACCCTGGCCCGATCTGTTCATTCTATGTAGGCATCCGGAATTGCTGCGTAGCTTGGCGCATACGTCCAACAAATCCCGTCTTTTCGGAGAACTGGTCAACCACGACTTCGCGAGTCGGGAACTCAGCCGCGAAGTAGAATCGCTATGTCGCGAATTGGATGTGCCCATGGTGGCTTCCGGCGATGCCTATTTTCTGCGCCCCCAGGAGTGGGAGACGCATCGTCTGCTGCGTGCCATCGGCATCAACGCCTCGCTGTCGCTGCTGGAACGCGACGACGTCGCCGCGCGCACCGCCTATTTCCGCACCGGGGAAGAAATGCGCCGTTCCTTTCCCAACCACGGCGAGGCTTTGCAAAATGCCGGACGCTTGGCCGACGACTGCGTTGCCGACTTGCATGTCGAGAGCTTCGGCAAATGGATAATGCCCGAAATAGCAGTCCCCGAGGGGCATACGCCCGAATCTTATCTTGAAAAACTTGCCGGAGAGGGCTTGCGCGCGAACTACCGCGACACGCCGCATCTCGAAAAGGCCGAGTTGTTGCAAGAGATGGAACTTAAGGTTATCGGCAAGCTGGGTTATTCCTCCTATTTTCTCATGGTCAAGGAGGTGCGCGATTTCGCCAACGGAAGGTTCGCCACGCGCTACCGGCGCCCGCGCGATTGCACCATATTGCGCGGCAGCGCGGCCAATTCGCTCACCTTTTATAATCTGGGCGTAAGCGATCTCGATCCCATCCGATACGATCTTTACTTCCAGCGTTTTCTGAACGAAGACCGCGCCTCGCCGCCCGATGCCGACCTCGACTTCGGCTGGGACGAGCGCGAAGAAGTGCTCGACTATGTGGTTGACCGTTTCGGACGCGATCGTGTGGCTATTACCTGTACGCTCAACCATTTTCGTCGCAGCGCGGCCTTCCGGGAAACCGCCAAGGTATTCGGCTATACCGAAGAGCAGATCACCGAAATCGTGGAAAGCCACAAAACGCGGAATGAGCGCCTGGAGGATAGCCGCATCGGCCATATCTTCGCGCTGGCCGAAACGGTGCGAGGCAAGCCGCGTTTTCTGGGCCAGCATCCGGGCGGCCTCATCATCACCAACCAGCCCATACGACGGCACGTGGCCTGTGAATATTCGGGCGGGATGAAAAACCGTCTCGTCACCCAGGTCGACATGCATAGTGGTATTGACGATCTCGGTCTTATCAAGTTCGACCTGTTGGGAAACGGATCCCTCTCGGTTTTGCGCGACACTCTCACGCAGCTCGAAGAACAGGGCCTTCCCGATCCGCATGTATGGGATTTGGAAAAATGTTACCGCGACGCGCGCGTGGGCGACATCATCGGCAAAGGGCGCACGCGGGGTATTTTCTACATCGAAAGTCCCGCGCAGACGCGCCTCAACAAAAAGGCCAGGGCGCAAACCTTCGAAGAGATAGCCATCACCTCCAGCTTGGTGCGCCCGGCGGGGGCCGCTTATACGCAAACCTTCGTCGACCGGCATCGCAAGATGAAGCTCGGCATCGTTGACTGGGAATTCCTGCATCCCTCGCTCATTCCCATACTCAAGGATACTCACGACGTATGCGCCTTCCAGGAGGACGTGACCAAGATTTGCCACCATGTGGCGGGCCTTTCCTATAAAGAGGCCGACCGCATCCGCAAGATGATGAACAGTCAGCACGAAGGCGAGGTGGAGGCTGAGCTGTGGAAGAAAACCGCCTCCGGGTTCATCGAAGGATGCATGGACCGCAGCGGACTCACGCTCAAGCAGGCGCTTACCTTGTGGGAAAGGGTGAGTTCCTTCACCGGCTTCTCCTTTTGCAAGTCGCACAGCGCGAGCTATGCCCAGCTCTCCTTCCAATGCGCCTACTTGAAGGCTTACTATCCCGCGCAATTCCTCTCCGCCGTCATTTCCAACAATCATGGTTTCTACTCGCGCGAGGTTTACCTCGACGAGGCCCGGCGCTGGGGCCTTACCGTGTTGCCCATCGATATCAACGAGTCGCGCGTCGCCTACCAGGGAAGGCATCAGCGCATACGCCCGGGCTTCATGCATGTCCGCTCCGCGTCGGCTAAAAGCCTGGCGGCCCTGGTGGAGGAACGCGAAAGGGAAGGGCCTTATCGCAACCTGCTCGATTTTCTCCGGAGGGTTTCCATAGGGCGCAAGGAGACGGAAAGTTTGATTCTGGTGGGGGCCTTTGATGGTTTTGGCATGACCCAGCCCGAGCTTTTGTTCTTGCTGGATGAAAGTTATGGCCGCCTGCGCCCCGAAATTCCCGACCTGTTCGCGGGGCGGGAAGGAGGACGGGATAGCGAGCGGCCCTTGCGTTCCGGCGCCCGGCTTACCGACTATTCGCGCATGCAAAAGTGCATGAACGAGACGCGCCTGTTGGGTTATATGCTGTCGGGAAACGTGCTCGACATACTCGATTTGCATCCCGCTTCGCGTGACGCGGTTCCGGCGGCTGATTTGCATTTGCATGTGGGAAAGCGCGTCAAGGTGTTCGGCAAGCCCGTTACCGAGAGAATGCATCGCGTCGCTAAAAGCGGCGAGCTCATGCAATTTCTCACTCTCGAAGACAAAACCGAATGCGTGGACGTGATTCTATGGCCGGCCGTTTACGATCGCTTCGCGGATGTTTTGGTGGGGCCCGGTCCTTTCGAAATCCGGGGGCGCGTCACCGAGGATTGGGATTCCTATTCGCTAGAAGCCGACTTCGTGCGCGCCGTGGGTTTTTCTCCCAATCAAATCGACTTCGAATTGGCTTCGGAGCGCCTCTCCGGGTCCCTGGCAAAGTACCGGCCTTATGCCGACATCCGGGGCATCCGTGCGGCCTGA
>CAYNXV010000166.1:5240-7700 GCA_964401245.1 uncultured Bifidobacteriales bacterium
CCTGAAATATGGGCCGTTCTGCGCTGCGAGAATTTCGCGGCCCAGGCGCTGGCGGCTTGGGATCCCGGCCTGCGGAAAAGACCTTTTATCGTGGTGGAGCAAAGCGCGGGCAGCGCGAAAACCCATCTTTGCTCGTTGTCGCCCTCGGCGCGGGAACGGGGCGTGCATTATGGCTTGGCCTTGCCGCTGTTGCGCAAGCGCTTTCCCGACGTGGAGGTGGTGGAGCGCAACCCCGAATGGGAAGACGCCGTCCGCGAAGAAATGGACGCTTTTCTGCGCGACTTCACTCCCGATGTGGAAATAGGGGATGGGGGCCTGGCCTTTCTCGACCTCACCGGAACTCCCGCGCTACGGGAAGGCGGCGCCTCCGGGGCTTCCGGGCTGCCCGACCTTTCCGCCTTGGCGGAACGGATCAAGAAAGGTCTCGCTTATCGCGTGGGTCTTGGCGAGATATCCGTCGGTATGGCTCCTTCGCGTTTGCTTGCCCGCGTGCTGGCCAAGATGGCGGCCCCGGAGGGAACGCGCACAGCTATGACGGGATTCGCGCTTTCGCCTTTGAGCGTCGACGTGCTGCCCGGGCTTTCGCCCCTGTGTCGTGAGAAGTTGCGCAAATACGGTCTTAAGACCATAGGCCAGGTAAGCGCGCTGGCGCGCGAGAGCTTGCAATCCCATTTCGGCGCCGAAGGCGACAAGCTGCATGCCCTGGCGCGCGGCCTCGATTTCGTCACGGGCGCCGCGCCGGGAGCCGGTCCCGCTGCGGGAAGGCGCGATGGCCCGGGTCTCCGCGCCGAAAGCGTTTTCCCCTGGGACGCCAACGACCGCGAAGTGCTTCTCCGTAAGGTGCATGTAACGGTGGATCAATTGTGCTTCCGCATGCGCCGGCAAAACGCGCTGGGCCGCCGCTTCGTGTTGGAGCTGCGCTATACCGACGGCAAGTCGGTGCGCCGGAGTTTCGCCTTGCCGCGCGCCACCGACGCCCTGGTCCCCATCGCCGAAGCCGCCCGCGCCGTCTTCGTGGAATTGTCGCGGCGGCGCGTCGCCCTCAAATCCGTGGCCCTGTCCTTGAGTCGTATGGACAAAGACACCGGCCAACTGGATCTTTTCACGGATGCGGACGAAGAAAAACAGCGCCGCATCGGCGCAGCCGTGCTCAAGGTGCGTGAAAAGACGGGTTTCGAAGCCATTCTCACCGCCGCGGATTTGACCGTTTGAACGGGGATTTTTCACTCATGCATGCTCGTCAAGACGGTCGTGGAAGTGATCACGAAATGGAACCGACCCGACTCCTCCCTGATACCCCTTCCTCCGCTCCGTGGGTTCCCCTGGAAGTTCCTCCCGATTTTTCGCGACATAAAGTGTATGTGGGCACCGCGGGTTATGTTTTCGACGACTGGGCGGGGATTTTCTATCCACCTTCCGGACGTCGGGGGAAGCTTGTTGATTCGGGGGCGGCCAATCGTACCCTGGGAGATGTCCAAGGTTCCCGCGACAAACTGATTTTCTACCAGAAATATTTCTCCTTTCTCGAAATCAACCATACTTTTTACAAGGAGCCGGTGGCGCAAACTTTCATCGATATTGAAAGGCGCAGCAAACCGGGAATGCTGTACGCCGTCAAGGTGCATCAGGACATCTCGCACCGGAACCACTTCGACGCCGCACGCGGTGGGGAGATGATGCGGAGGCATGCCGAAGCCGTGGCTCCGTTGGTGGAAACCGGCCGTTTCCATTCCTTTCTCATCCAGCTCGACGAGCGGTTGGCCAAGAGCCAAAAAACCCTGGATTATTTCATGCGGGTGGCCGCCGAGGCCGTGCGACTGCGCCTGAGCGTGCATATTGAATTCCGTCACCGCACCTGGCATCACGAATACGTATTGCAAACCCTGAAGGATGGCGGCGTGGGCATATGCAACACGGAAACCGCTCCCGTAGCGGAGATGTTTCCCTTGAAAGCGTATGCCACCACCGACAAAGGATATGTGCGCTACAGCGGTCTCAATGCCGGAGGCCAGCCAGCTGGTGGAGAAGCGCGGTCTCCCTTGGAAAAAAGGGCCGCCCGCGAAGCGCGCTACGATTATCTCTATTCGGAATCCGAAATGGTTGAGCGGATAAAAAAGCAATTGGCACTCCGGGAAAAGACCGAATCCCTGGCGGTAGTTTTCAAGAACCATGCCCGCGCCGGGTCGGTTCTGAACGCCATGCTGAATTTGAAGCTACTGCGGGAGAAATTGGAGGCTCCGCATTAAAGCCAAAAAGATTCCTATTGCGCTTTCCTCCCAATTACGTAAAAGTTACCTTACGGAAATAAAGTGCATACTCCGGAGCGCCGGAGGATAAGCAGGAAAGGGATTCAAGTGGCCGCATCCATAGTGCCTGTAAACCCCTTCACTCTCGAGATGCTGGGGGAGTATCCCCTGGCAAGCGCCAAGAATTTGCTGGAGTCCACGGCCCGCGCCCGGA
>CAYNXV010000167.1:0-7683 GCA_964401245.1 uncultured Bifidobacteriales bacterium
GGACATGACCGGCCGGTGGAAGATGCCGAATAGAACGAGTACCACCGCCGGAATCAGATTTTTATTCACCGATAATTCTCTGGGAAAAGGCGCCGCTCCACGCATTCTATGATAATATGCAGCACGACCATATGCACTTCTTGAATACGATCCGTCGTATCCGCCTCGACAATCACCTCGCAATCCCCCTTCCCCCGCAAGGCGCCTCCCGAGCGGCCGAGCAACAGCAACACTTGCATGGATTTTTCCCTCGCCGTTTCCACCGCGCGAATCACGTTTGGGGAGTTCCCGCTGGTGCTGATGGCGAGCAGAACGTCGTCCTTCTGTCCGTAGGCCGCCACGCCGCGCGCGAAAATTTCCGCAAACCCGTAGTCGTTGGCCACGCAGGTAAGATGCGCGCCTTCGAGCAAGGGGATGACGGGCAGGGGTCGCCGGTCCCCCCGATAACGTCCGGTGAATTCTTCGGCGAAATGCAAGGCGTCGCAAGCCGAACCGCCGTTGCCGCAGGACAATGCCTTATGGCCCGAATCGAAACAGGCGACCAGCAGGGAAGCCATTTTATCCATGGCCCGCACGTTGACGTCGTTTTGCAGAAACCTGTCCAGCGCCGACCGACTGTCCAACAGCGAAGCGGAAATTATATCGGTCATCGGATGGTCGGACATGCATGCTCCCAATCGCCGCCTGGGCGAGGGCCGCATAAGCTGTTTCGCCCATGTCCGCCCCGTTAGGTGGGAATTTAACAAAATCGGACCATTCGATAAAACGCCCGGTTTTTCTTGAGCATGGCATTTGTTATCCTTATGCCGGGAGGGCTGATTCCATGAGCCAGACGGCAAGGGCCATCGGGGATACCGTAGCAGGACGTTATGTGGTGGAGCAATTCCTGGGGGAATCGCCCTGTGGACGCTCGTATGCCGCCTCGGAAGCATTTTCGGAAAATCGCTTCTGTCTCAAGATTTACAATCCGGCGGCAAGCTCCATGCTGCTCAAAACCGTCAATTTCTTTCTCAAAGCCGGCGCCCTCACCGAAATAAGGCATGAGAATATCTGCGTCGTCCAGGATATCCAGGAAGAGGAAGGCCAGATATACCTGGTGCGTGAGTTGGCCGAAGGCGTGAATTTCGATGCCTGGCTGGCCACCGCCGATGCGGAGACGCGGGCCAAAACCGGAGTGCAAATACTCTGGCAATTAGGGCAGGGCCTGCTGGAAATCCATCAAAGCGCCCGTCACTTGAACCTCCACCCGGGCAATGTCATCGTGGGGCCCCTGGTCAGTCGGGTTTGCGATTGGGATCCTCGGGCCCTGGCTCCCGGTGAAGCCTCCGAACCGCTGCCCACGCGCCCCTCCTATGCCGGATATTCGGCTCCCGAGGTGCGACAGGGACAGGCGGGTTACCCCAGTTCCGACATCTATTCGCTGGGGGCGCTGGCTTATCGATTGGCTTTGGGTGACCATCCGCCAGTGCAGGCCGGCCCGTTGCAGGCCAATCTCGCCTCGCTGGATTCGGGCTTGGCCGCCTTTTTGGGTAAAGCCATGGCCCAGAAACCCGAGGACCGGTACCAGCATCCCGACCATTTCTCCGAAATATTATGGAACCTGCAGGCCAACCTACTCGATAGCTTGACCGCCTCGCCCCGGAAACCCGTGAGTCAAGGCAATCGCACCACTTTCACGCCCACGCAACCGGCTCATCCTACTCCGGCCCAGCCGGCCTTTGGCGATACGTTGATTGGCGGCTTGATAGGCGACCGTGCCGAAACTTTTCGACCTGCTTCCGATTCGCGGGATGATGCGCGGGTCGATGCGCGTGACAGTCTCGCCCGGGAGCTTTCCCGGCCGACGGAGGCCCCCCCGCCCGAAGATTTTTTCCGTCCCGCAAGTATTCCCAAAACCGAACCGGCGGCGGAAAAATTCCGCATGCCCCCTCCCCGGCAACCGACCCCGCCTCCCCGGTCCGAGCCGGTGCATACCCACTTTTCCTCCCTGGAAATTCCCAAGGCCACGGGCATGGGCAAGTCCGACGACGAAGTCAGCGCCACCCTATTCGGATTTCAGGGATTGAATCAGGGTGCTCCGCGTCACGAAACTCCGCCTCCGGAAAAACCCAAGACCTCATCAAGCCTGTGGTGGATGATAGGGGCCATGGTCGCATTGCTGGTCGTGACGGCCGGTATCGTTACCTATATCCTTCTGCTGGGCGCCGAACCCGAGATTCCCCCCGCGCGGAATCCACGGATGGGACAGACCGTTCCGGCCGAAAACCGTTTCGGGGATGGCAGCGAACCGGCGCAGGCCCATTCCGATTGGGAGGCTCCGCCCGCCTCTCCACCTGCCCCGCAGCCCCCTAGCGCGGAGTCCACCCCTTTACCCGAACCTGCTCCTGAATACACCCAAACCCAAGCCACCCAGGCTGAACCGACCTCAAGGGCGAACGACATCCATCCCGGTAACTCCAAGGTTTCGTCGCAACGCGCAACCCACATCCTCAAGGAATTCCGCCGGGGAGTCTGGCCCCCGTCCATGTCGGAATGCGTGCGCATGGCCGATGATTTCAACGATTTGGGAAAGGTGGAAGAAGCCTATGCGGGCTATTCGCGCGCCTTGGAATACGGGGAAAACGATACGCGCCTGTTAATCAGGGCCCTGGGGGGATTGGCGGTAACGTCCGATTTACTGGGCCGGAAGGCCGAGGCCATCCGGGCGCTCGATAAAATCCTGACGCTCGATCCCGGGAATCGATTCGCCCGGCAATACCGCAAAGGTCTGGAGTAAAGTCCGGAGTTATATCCGGAAAAATCCGTCTTAGGGGAGAACCGTCGAAGCGGAGGCGTCGCCGGATACCGGCTCCAGCGTAAAACCCGGAGGCGGCTTCAGGGTGATTTCCAGCCGTGCCGGCGATAGCAGTCCATGGGGAGAGACATCCTCTCCGATAAGCGCCTCCACCGATAACCTTTCCCGGAAATCGATATGGGCGGAGAAAACCACGTCGGGAAAGCCCACCCAGAGGGAATAGGCGCCGGCCTCCTTGCGCCAGGCATAGCACCAGCGATCCCCCCGGAACGGCACGGGAATGCCCGGTTCGGAAAGCGGCGCGAAGAATTCCTGGGTTCCACCACCGGACTTGACTTCACTAACCAGCAAACCCCGCAGGGCTGGCGGCGTTCCGCGCATAGGGCTGCGCAATTGCAGGGGGAGCAGTACTCGCAGGCTGTTGGAAAGAATCAGGACGCTCATGGCGAGGCCAGGATGCGATCGCCCGTTTGCGCGGCCAGGTAATTAGCCAGGTTGTCAAGCACAGGGTTTCCAATGACGTCCCAACTGAAGAAACCGCAACTTTGATCAAATACGGATTCAAGTTCCTTGAGCACGTCCCCTTTGTCCCTTTGCAGCGCCGCCACGGATTGTTCCAATTCGCGCGCCTTTTCTCCGGCCTCTCCGCGCGACAAGAGGCTGCCGCCGTCCACGGCCGACCATCCGCTGCGCGATGCGCGGCGGACCAGTTGCAGCAGGGTTTGATGGCGCACCAATAGGTCCGCCACTTCGCCCAGGGCGTTTACCGCTTCGGGCAGGGGGACCTTGCCGAGCATGGGACCGGGCCGTCCCGGTAAAATCGGTTCGGGTCGGAGCTTTCGATGGGCCCAGAGCCGGAACAGCATGGAATGGCGCAGGGAAAAATGGGAATTGCCCTTGCGGCTGGGGCCCAAAGGCGGTTTTCCCACGCGGCCGGCGGAGTCGCGGCAAGCCAACCAGAACACCCATGCGCCATGTTCCGAAGGTCCCAGGGCCGATATGGCCTTGGCGGCCTTGCTGCGGAACGAACGTTCTTCCAGGCCGATGCGGCCGCCGAACCAATGAGTGGTTTTGCGGGCCCGGGTAAAAAAACAACCGCCTTGCACGGTAAAGACGCCGGCATGACCCGGCACCAGGTTTTCGACGACCGCGTCAAGCCAGTTCTGGGGATCCCAAAGCTTTTCCAGGCTGATGGGCATTTTATCGAACGCATCCATTTGCAGGTCGACGCGCAGCAGCAATTGCTCTTTTTCGGGCGAAGGACGGAAGGTTTCGAGAACGTAGCCTTCCATGAAATTCCAGGGAAGAAGCGTAGGGAAAAACCGCTCGGCCAGATTCAGGAATCCGGGCAGCAAGGGGAATTCAACTTGGGGTTGCAATAGGATGTCGACGCCGCCGGAATAGGCGCGACCCGGATTAAGTAATGGCGTCCCTACCACCTGCATCGAAACCGTGTCCCATGCCGGTGGACCTCCGGCGGCATGCTCGAAGCAGGAATCGGGAATGCCGAGGTAGAACGTCTGGAGGTTTCCCTCCAGGTTGCGGGTGCGCAATTCCCATTCCTTGCCCGGATAGCGCTCCGTTTCGGCGGAAACCCGCAGGGGATGCATGTCCTGCCGCAAGGGATGTCCATCGGCGAGGTAAAGCACCATGACACTGGGTGCATCGGTGGGATGGATGGGCCCGTTGAATCGCCGGGATTCCTCACCGTATACGAACGTAACGGGGATGAGAACATGGGAGGACGAATGGGCGATTTGATAGGACATGATTGTTATCCTGAGTCCGCACCAAAATACTAGCTAATTGTGAAGGTAGCGAGTTGCTTGGGATTGCGCCGGGTTTTTCTCGCTTTTTGGGTTTTTGGCCGCCCAGGCGGAAAATATCCGGTTCCAGGATGACGCCGATTGACCGCGTTAAGCCGCTGGAACTTTCGCCGCAACTTCCACTTTAAATATCAGCGCGCCCGCGTATTCCGAAGCCAGGGAGAAGCGCGAAGCGGGCAACTCGAAATCTTCCGGAGGCTCTATCACCTCGAAGGCCAGGGCTGTTTTACCCGCGGCATCGACCGCTGCGGCGATGCCGTCCCGGAACCCGTCTCCGGATATGCCGGTATAATTGGTCAGGGCGAACAGCCGTCCTTCGGAAGCCAGCACGGCGGCGCATTTTTCCACCAGGCGGAAATAATCGCGCTCGAAGGAGTAGGTTTTGCCGCGTTGCCGCGAAAAACTGGGAGGATCGAGAATCACCGTGTCGAATCGCAGGTCCTTGCGGAGTGCCCAGTCGAGGTAGTCTTCGGCATCCATGCGATGGAAGCGCGCAACCTCGGCATTCAGGCCATTGAGGGAATAATTGCTTTTGCCTTGCCGCAAATAATGGGGCGAAACGTCGACGTTGGCCACGCTTTCGGCTCCTCCCAAAGAAGCCGCCAATCCCAGACTGCAGGTATAGGCGAAAAGGTTGAGCACCTTGTGCCCGCGCGAAGTCGCATGCAGGATGCGCCGCAAGGGCCGCGTATCCAAAAACAATCCCACATTCTGGGGATGGTGGAGCAATACTTCGATCAGGATTCCCTCTTCGCGCACCACCAGCCTTTCGGGAACCTCGCCGTGCAGGATTTGATTTTCCTTTCTATCGGGACCGGGTTTACGGCTGCGATCGATCAAAACTGCTCCCGCCAGTTTGCCGGCCAGGATTAATTCGCCGGCCAAGTGGGGGGCTGCTGGGCGGGTGGATTCGGAATAAGAGAAAAACACGGCATAATCCCCGAAAATTTCCACCACCAGGCCCGGAACCCCGCTGAAAGAGCCGTTCACCAGGCGATAGGCCTGGGTTTTCTCCCGCAGGGACTGTCTTTTCTCCCAAAATTGGAGCCAATTCATGTGCATGGGCAGAGATTCTCTTTTGGGTTGCATGGGTTCCGTTTGGGAACAAATTTAGCACCGACGTGGCTGATTGGCGGATTTCGAGAAAAACCGGCAGGGAAGGAAATTATATTCCTCATGACAATATTTGTTTTAACATATATATTTATCCCTATCCGCCTCCCATGAATCGGGGGGGCGTTTGGAAGGAGAACGCCATGTTCAAACTGCGTAAAGCCGATGAGAGAGGCCATTTCGACTTGGGATGGCTCGACACCTATCACACTTTTTCCTTTTCGGAATACCACGATCCCGCATACATGGGATTTCGCAGCCTCAGAGTGTTGAACGACGACGTGGTTCAGCCCGGAAAAGGCTTCGGTATGCACGGGCATCGCGACATGGAAATCGTCACTTATATTCTCAACGGGGCCATCAAGCATGAGGATACCACCGGCGGCGGCGGACTGTTGCGGCCGGGAGACGTGCAACGCATGAGCGCCGGAAGCGGCGTTCAGCATAGTGAAGTCAACGGCTCGGACAGCGAGCCCGTGCATCTTCTGCAAATCTGGATCCTTCCGGACAAGCGCGGCGTCACTCCGCGATATGACGACAGGAACTTTCCTCTGGAGGAGCGGAAAAACCGCTTACGGCTTATCGCCTCTCCCGACGAGGCCGAAGGTTCGCTTTCCCTCCATCAGGACGCCCGGATTTACGCGGCGGTTTTGGATGAGGGGAAGGACGTCGCCCTGGATGTGGCGGAAGGCCGCGGCGTCTGGGTGCAAGCGGCCAAGGGCGAGGTAAGCGTGGGATACGGCTTCGACTCCCAATCGGGGGAAGCGAAAGCCGGGCATTGGAGTCGGCTGCAAGCGGGCGACGGCGCGTCGCTCGAAGGCGATCGGAGACTGGTGATAAAAGCGGAAACCGGGGCGGAAGTCCTGGTATTCGATTTGGCGTAAATAACTCATTCGGGAGAATATGATGGAAATGAATCCGCACACAGGGAAGTTCCGCCCGCGCGAACATGGGGTTTATCCCCTGTTCCCCAACCGTTGGTCCGGGCGCGCCATGAACGGCGAACCCATAACCCGCGAAGCCCTGTTTACCCTGTTCGAGGCGGCGCGCTGGGCTCCCTCGTCCTTCAACAATCAACCCTGGCGGTTCTTTTACGCGTTGCGCGATACCGAGGCCTGGCCGCGCTTCCTTTCGCTGCTGACTCCCAACAATCGCAGCTGGTGCGAAAACGCGGGAGCGCTGCTGGTAATTGCGTCGAAAACGACTTTTGATCACAACGGCAAACCTATGCCCTCGCATAGCTTCGATACGGGCGCGGCCTGGATGAATCTCTCCCTGCAAGGCCATATCTCGGGCCTGGTGGTGCACGGCATGGGCGGGTTCGATCATGCACGCGCGCGCGCGGATTTGGGCCTTCCCGAAGAGTTGGCGGTGGAAGCCATGTGCGCCGTGGGGCATCCGGCTCCCGTCGAAAGTCTGCCGGAGAATTTGCGGGCGAGGGAAATTCCCAGCGGGCGCAAGCCGGTGGAAGAATTCGTCTTCGCAGGCGGGTTTATTTCGTGATGAGACTGCGCATCTTCCAGAACAGGGAGGGCATGGTCCACAACGTTGTCAAAAAAATCCGCGACATGGTGATGTCGTCCTGCGGAATGGCGGCCAATTTGTGGGCGGCCTTGTCGAAGGATTTATCCTTGATTTCGGTAAAGGCTTTTTTGGCGAGATGAATGCGCCGGTTGGCATTTCCGAAGGCTTCGTCCCAGCGTGTTTTATAGCGCCGGTAATGCGGCCGCTTCTCCGCTTCCGATTCCAAAGGAAATACGGCGAGGGCCGCTTCGGCGGCGTACTTGCCGCCGGCCATGGCTTCGAGTATGCCGGCGCGGCTGATGGGGTTGACCATGTTGGCGGCGTCGCCGGCCTTGAATAGGTTGTCGACGGCCAGCGGTTCGAGAGAATACCCGCAGGGTATGGCTCCTCCATGCACATTGGAAATTTCGGTGCCGGGAAAGACCT
>CAYNXV010000168.1:0-7660 GCA_964401245.1 uncultured Bifidobacteriales bacterium
ATTGATAAACCTCGTTTCCGGCTCAATACCTCAGTTGAGCGGCTTCTTCCGCCTAGATATTTCGCTAAGTCTGCCTTAGTCATTCCTGACTGCTCCATACGGAATTTAATAGCCTCGATTGGGTCTGGAGGCAAAATTTTGTATCGCTCGGATTCAAATTTTTCGATTAAAATGCTAAGAATGGTGAGCTCATCCCCTTTTTCGGTGTTCGGTTTTGCATCCCACAGAGCATCCACCCTGGCCAAAGCACTTTTATAATCCTTTTCAGTTTTTATGGGTTTAATATTCATCTCTATACGTTCCTTGCATCTATTTCGTCATATTGCTTATGGGTTCCGACAAGCCGAATGTACACGATTTTAAAATCATATTTAAATGCTACAATGAGGCGGTACTTGTTGCCTTTAATATTAAAGACTACCCGATTATTTCCGACGAAGCTTGCCGAACCATATTTTACCTTGATGTCAGCTGAAGATTTCCATTTCGATGCTTTTGCTTCGGCATACCATGCTTTCAAGGCCTGTTCTGAATCAAGATAATCGGGTTTTTCCCAAAATTGTTTCAGCGTTTTAACGAATATTGCCCTCATTCACTATAAATGCACTTTCTTCCCATCATGGGAACAAGCAATTTGGGTTCCCTTTTTTTCGCCGCCGGCCGCATTTTATGGAATTTTCCAGGTTTTAGCCCCAATAAACCATTTTGGAATTTGTTTCTTGGTCGGAACGAACGGGAGACAACATTATAGGGTACCCTATTGCCTACAACGTTCGCGCCATGAAGAAGTGGCTTGAGAAGGGATGCGCGCTGCGCGAGGACGTGAGCGGAGTGGGACACTATCGCCCCCGAAGCGAACGCCCGAAGCTTAGAGCGAACGGTCGCGCACCCTTCGAAGGCCATTTGCGCCGGGTGCTTGCAACCGGCCTTCATGGCGCGTGTTATGCTCGCCGCAGGCCAAGGGCCGGAACGGCCCGCAGAGTTACCCCCGTACACGAAGTAAAGATTGGAGGTATTTTCTTTCCCGCTCGCCTCTTTTGCCTTTCGCCCGCCCGACTGCTTTTTCTGTATGGCCGAAAGTTCGCCCGAACAGTTCGAAACAAGGTTTGAGAATTCTACCGGTAACGGTTTGAATTGAATTATGGAACAGATTCCATAAAAGCGCCATGATTATTAATTTTGAATTTCTTCCATGGAAAGGCGAAAGCCTGGAGAGATATTGATGGACGCCAAAAAAGTACCAGATGTGCAAGAGTTCGAAGAGGAATTCCTAAAGCACCGGTCACATCTGATGTCCTACCTGTATAGGATGGTAGCAAATCGGGAAGAGTCAGAGGATATCTGCTCACAGTCCTATTTGAAGGCGCGGGAAAGTCTAGCGACATTCCGTCGGGAATCATCGTTGAAGACATGGTTTTTTGCAGTGGCAACCAATTTAGCTCTTGACCTATTGCGAGACCGTAAGCGATGGAAAATAAATGCTCAAGATCAGTGCCGGAGCGAAGCATCGGCAAGCGAGGAAATAAAAGAGGCGTTCCAGCGAATTCATGCGACGTCGCCAGCGGGGCAGTATGAAATCAAGGAACACATAGACTTCTGTTTCACCTGTATTAGCAAGACCCTGCCACTCGAAAACCAGGTAGTTCTGCTCCTGAAGGACGTGTACAATTTCGAAGCCAGGGAAATCGCCCAGATCCTGGATAAGACCGTGCCTATAGTGAAGCATACACTGCATACTGCTCGCCGCTCCCTGGAGGAAATCTTTTCCGGGCGATGTTCTTTAATCAACAAGTCCGGGACCTGCTATCAATGCTCCGAGTTGAATGGGTATTTTAATCCCGATCGGGACACAGCCAGAGAAATCGGCGCTCTGGATTTGCAGCGCCGCAGCAAGACTGTTTCCGGGATTCGACTCCTTCAACTCCGGACACGGCTGATAGGCTCCCTCAACCCAATCAACGGCCAAGGCTCGGATTTCCACGAATACCTTTACCGGTTAATCCATCGTCAGGAGGAATGAGCGATAAGTCCTCTGATCGTTTTCTCCAGCTCTTCCGTCTAAGTATAAAAGGAGCAAGAAAATCGTACAAAAACCCCAAATAGAGGGCCCTGGTCAATTGAGGTTCCACCCGGATCTCAAGGGGCCCCTCGATAAGCTTTCTCTATCCCTGGAAGGTATCCGAAAAGGGACAATGTTCGGGCACCCAGGCTACTTCCTAGGGAGAAAACTGGTCGCATGCCACTTTGCGGAGGGCTTGGCTGCCAAAGTAGGTGCCCGGAAGGCCTCGGAATTGACCCGTAAGGGGTCCGGAAAACCCTTCCAGGCGTATGGGCGTAAAATGGGTCCGGAATGGCTCTTCATTCCTTATCACTCTAATCGAGATTTGCCCCTGCTGGAGTCTGTTTTAAAAACCGCCCTGGTCCAGGCCAAGAAGGCAACATCCAAGGAAGGGTGATTCCAATGACAGTACGCATGGTCCAACATAAAGACGGACAAATCAGCTATTTACGCGGAGGGAAGGGAACACCCTTCATTTTATTACACGGCATACCAGGCTCATCCCAAGCCTGGAGCGCGGTGGCTCCTTTGCTGGCGGAAAATTTTGATGTAATTGTTCCCGATCTTGTCGGATTTGGAGCCTCGGATCCTCCTGACGGCGACTATTACATGGAGAGCCAGGCTTTGGCTCTCCTTCGGCTGCTGGAAAGGCTCGGCATCCACAAGGCCTACCTCGGGGGTCATGACTTCGGGGGACCGGTAGCTCTCACATTGATGCGCCTCGGCACGTGGTTTCGCGTTGAAGGTCTCTTTCTCTCTGCTACGAATTTGTTCACCGACACCTATATCCCCCCGCCACTACGTCTGGCAAGATTCCCGATAATCGGATCGCTGTTTTTCTGGGCTATGGCCGAAAACCGGATGGGAATCAGGATGCTGCACTTCCAAGCCGTCGCCAATAAGAGCGCTATTCCCTGGAAGGAATTTCGGAACCACCTTACATCCTCTGGATTAAACCTTACGCGACGAATTTTCCAGAGGAGCTTAGCGGATTTAAAGTTGAACTATGGCGATATCGAAGCTTCCCTGCCTCACATCCGGGTTCCAACGCTTATTCTTTGGGGAGACAGAGACCCCTTCTTCGCGGTGAACGTCGGGGAGAGGACGTGCAGAGCTATTCCCGGTTCAGTATTGAAAATACTTCCCGGAACAGGACACTTTGTTCCAGAAGAAAACGGAAAGGAGGTTGCCCGACAGATCCTCGAATTTTTCACACCTGCCATCGGGGGTGGGTTTGCCTCCTCTTGACGAACGCCGAAAGGCACGAGATTTTCTTTACACCGGTTATTGTGTTTTATACAGGCAGGCGCTTTTACTTTTCTTGGTTGTCTCCTCGTCCGTATAACGCCGCGGTTCAGCGGCGGTGCGCAGCGCCGTCCGCTGCAACCGGTTGTTCGCCGCCCACGTTTCCTCCACCTCAATCGCATCAAGCTTGATGGTGGTCGACAAGAGCAGCACAGAGAAAATACATCAGCGACTCGTGCGAACCACTGTTCGGCCCAAGGCGTGCAGTCGTTCTCGAACGCCGAAGGCAGCAAGCGTCACCCAGCGCTCTCCGCGTTCGCCACCGTCCCCGGCGGCATCGATGTCTTTCTTGAGGATGCGATAGGGCGCGATGCCGGCGAATAACGCGAGGCGTGCGGCCCCGCGCTCGTGATGGGACAGGCTCCCGGTCGCGTCGTCAATGAAGCGAAGATCCAGTGAGGTCGCAGCCGATTGCTTGGCGCCCAGAGTTGCCACGATGACATCCTGTGCCTGGGGTGAGAGGGCCCCCGCGCCCACCGCTGCCACCGCGTGATCGAGACGGCTCAACGCGTGCGCTAGGCTCGGTTTGTCGCGGGCGAACGCGTAGCCTTCGAATAGGCTCCCGTCGATGGCGGGGCCCGGTGACACAGTCGATGAGGGGCTCTTTAAGAGCATGCGCTTGGCAAGGGAATTCCGCATGTATGCCTTCGTCACGCGGTCTATTAGCTTTGATCCGCCAAACCCTGCCACGAGCCCTTCTGATTGAAAGATGGTGACCAGGGTAGTCACGTGCACAAAAAGGAGCGCGACCGAGATTGCGTAGGGCGCCTGCTCCTCATCCAGAGGCGGGGCCGCGGCAGTCCCGTGTACAAAATCCCGTGACCACAGGGCAAGAAGGTCACACTCGCTCCCACGCGCGGCCATCGCGTCCCAATCGCCCGCGGAGATCAAGGCTGCGGTCTTCCTCTCGCCGCCGCCACTTGCCAATTCCGAATGAACATCGACGCAGAAGGGACAACCTTCCACCTGCGCGACAGCCGCAGCAATGATCTCTGACCACTCGCGGGGCAGCGGGCTCGACAACATACTCGTACGGAGCAGGCCCCACGTCGCGGCAAGTAATGGAGGTGAAACTGACGTGACAAAATAGGGGCCACCGAGTCCGTATTCTTCAAGGACCTGATCGTAGATCTCACGCACATCACCGACCGACTCCGCGTAGGAGACCGGCTTGATATAACGGATCCGTCCGAAAGCGCCGGCGCGTTGTGCAGCACCGTCGATACGTCCCAACAGCCCACTGATAATCGTTCTTGTCATGGACGGCGCCTCTCCTATTTCAATAATGGCGTTGATTCCAGTGCGTCTAACATGTCAATGAGCTGCGAGCACGGGCGCAGTTTGATCGACTCAGTTGTTTTGCGGTTTCTCGGACGGGTGATTCGCTTCATAATCCAGCAAGATGGTAGAGTATTCTTTTTGTTGAGGCTGACAGCTAATGGCTTATTGTAGAAATATTCCATATTGAGAGTTGGCACCTTCTTCCATCCCACGACCAAGAAATTCTTTAAAAATAAAGATCTCAGACGGCCTTCCACCATCAAAAAAGGAAACGGCGACGCGATCCCCATTTTTGCGCATTTTTCTCAAATCACATTTGTCAGTTGGTTGAGAATATTCAATTTGGTATACGCCAATTTTATCTTGTATTGTAATATAAAACGTAACCAAATGATATTTCCACCGATTAATTCCAGGAAATAGCTTAGCTCCAGAATTCGGCGGAACCTTTGTAACCAATACTCCATTTGGTTTTGAATAGACGATTGTGGAATCTATTGTGCCCCACATAATATATTGGCCTTCTATTAGTGAACTCAATGAATCATTCGCTGTATTCAATTCATAAATTGGGGTCATGCACATATTTCCAGCTTTAGGAAGGCCAAAAAGAGAAAGGCATAATAATAGTGTTCGCATAATACATTTACCTCTGTGAAGATTGATTGTCGGAGGGATGATATACCTCAGGAGAAACCACTTCCTCATAACAAGGGTTTAGCCCGATCTTTTACTTCGCCTCCAAAAAATACTCTCAAATCTCTTGCCCGAAGGGCACAATTCGAGGCCCATGTCGCCCAACGGTAGCGCCAGTAGGAAGTGGCTTGGAAAGGGATGCGCGCTATGCGAGCACGGGAACGAAGTGGGGCGCTATAGCCCCCGTAGTTCTCGCGCGCAGCATGCCCGCGGGCTCCAGGCTCGGAGCTGTTGTAGGATCGTGCTGGCTCTTTGCATTTTTGAGGGGGGGGCTTGATTTAGGCTGCTTTCTTTTTCGAACCCAATTCCTTTGGGTTGGATGCGATGAGTTTGGCCAGTTCTCCCTTGGAAACATCCAGTTCGATCAGGGATCTGATCAATAAATCTAGGGAGACGGAAGGATCAGCCGCTTCCATTTTGGCCACTCGACTTTGACTGGATTTTATTCTCTTCGCCATTTGAATTTGGGTAAGGTTCCTTGCCCGCCTAGTTCTTTCCAAGGAGTGGGCCAAGGCCAGCTTCAACTCAATGAATTCCATTTCCTTGTGACTAAGCTCCAAGAAATCCTCGGTACTTCCCACCTTCCATCCGGCTGCTTCCAGTTTCTTCTTCTTCTTGGTTTCCATTTTTCCCTCATCCGGAAATTTCGTCGTAATTTCTAAATCTTTTTTTGCAGATCTCGAGGATGGCCTTTGGCGTCTCTTGCGTCTTCTTCGAGAAGACTTCTCCAATGATAATGGCATCCTCATCCAACCGATAAATAATTCGCCATGTCGAATCTCGGTCATTAATTCTCAATTCTTGGCATCGTGCCCCAATGGTCGGCATCGGCCTGGATTGAGGCATACTGAGCTTCATCCCTTTTTGCAGTTTTCTAAGAAAAAAACCAACCTCTATCCTGGCTTCCATAGAAAAAGGCGGTGACTTGACCTCCCCAGAGAGCCAAACCACGGGCTTATCGCTGGGACTCATACCCTATAGTATATGTCAAATACGACATATTGTCAAGCTGTAAAAGTTTTGAAGAATTGTCTTTACCCCCCTCAAAAAATTCTCTTTTTCCTTGCCCCCGACTGAAGGATCGGGGGCAACACAATAAGAGCCAGCATGTCCTACAACGTTGACCCAGGGTGAAGTTGGTTTTGGGGTTAGCCCGATGTGTGAGGACGAACATGGAGAGGGGTCTGTGACCCCCAGAATGCTCGCCCGTAACACGCAATGAAAAGGAGTGCCGCAGCAAGCCCGCCTTTAGCGGGCGCCGCGAGGATGCCCTTTGAATTGCCGGATTTACTCCAAAATCAATTTGGACGAAGTCCCGGAGTGCGAGTTTTCCCCGTACGGAGCACCCTGGGTATTGTTATATGATCGTGCCGGTTGTGTTGAGTTTATGGGCGGGGATGTTTCTACTTGGATTTCCACCCCCTAACCCAACGTTAATAGGCGTCTTTTCGGTCTGAAATAGTCAAAATGGAAATGATTCTTTTTTGATCATCTATTGTATAAAAAAGCCTATAGTCTCCAAGGCGGTATCTCCAAGTAGGGGGCTTAAAACCGGTTAGCTTTTTTATGTTCTTTCCAAAATAGGGCTGCTCTTTCAATGCTGAGTAAACATGATTTTGGATTTTTAGTTTCAGCTTGTCTCTAATCCCATTAGGAGTATCTTCCAAATCCTCTTGAAAGACATCTGTCTCAAATATTCGATATGGCTTAGACAAATCTACCCTTACCTATTTTTGCGCTTTCGTGCCCTTTCTTTATTCGATTCATCAACGGCTTGTTTTTCTGAATCGACTTCAATTCGAGCTCATCCATTAGAGATTCTTCTTCGATGAACCGCATGGTAATGGTTTCGATATAGTTGGATATGGGTCGGTTATCCTGCTTTGCTAACGTTGAAATCGTTTCATACAAATTTTCCGGCAATCGCATTGTGACAGTTCTTGTAGCCACGGAATTCTCCTTTGAATACACATACCCATAATGTATTCGTTTGTATTCTAAAAGTCAAGGGCTGAAACAGATAAATTTGAGGCTATATTGTGAAATTCAAGAAAACCTTGCTTGATTTCAGCTTCTAGAAGCAATTCTGTAGATGTGGTTTTCTCCCGCCCATGAGTCAGGTTTCTATTGTCTCCGGCCAGTACGGACGGAGCAACACTTTAAGAATCGGCATGTCATACAACGTTTGCGCCAGTGGGAAGTGGGCTGCAAGGCCATTCTCGAAAGGCGAGGATGCGAATGAAGTGGTGCGCTATAGCACCCGGAATGAGCACCCGCAGCCTGCAATGAAGCTAACCTGAGAGCAAGCGGACGTAGACC
>CAYNXV010000169.1:0-7657 GCA_964401245.1 uncultured Bifidobacteriales bacterium
AAGGGTTCGTACAAAGCGGGATAAGCGTAAATGGAAGCCCGCGAAAAAGCCTCGCGCATCTCGGGGCCGGAAAGAAAGCCGAGGTATTCCACTTCGGGAGAATGTGGGTGGGTTTCGCCGTCCCATCCACATTCTCCGGCCACTTTGACTTTCCAGGGCAGGCCGCAGGCCGCCTTTTCCAGGCAGCGCATATTTTTCGCGGGATCCCATAAACGTCCGGCGGCCAATACTCCCGGCTCCTTGTCGCCGGGACGGTATTCGGCGGGGTTGCGCCCATTGGGAATCACTCCCGCCCGCGGAAGGCTGCCATAGTAATAACCGAGCGCTTCGAGCATCCAGGCCGTGGGAGCGATTACCGAATCCGCTCCGGCGAGACCTTTGATGACCTCCATCCGGTACCGGAACCATTCGCGCGGGGCATCGCATCCGTGTACCGCCCGCCACCATGAAAATACGCAGGAATGCCCGACCATCAGTACGGGCGCGTTCCAGGGCAGCTTCCCATGCGCGAAATTATTGAGATGCACCAGGTCCGGAGCGTATTCCTCCTCCAGGCGCAGCAGCCATTGTCCCGCGTTTTCCACATCGTCCCATGGCCTGTCCATCCATTCCAATTTGTAACTGCTTTCACGGATTTCCAAACCACCCAAGCGGGAAGCCTCCCGGCTTTGCAGCGGGGAAAGCGGACGTCCCATGGTGGCCAGCACCACCTCCGTTCCGTAAGCGCCCAATTCCCGGATAAGCTCCAAAGCGTAGGACCAGACGCCTCCGATGGTATCCGCGGTCATCAACACCCTCATGGGTAGAGGCGCTCCCAAGGCAAAAATTCGGTCATGTACAGGACTCCTCGACCTTTCTTCTCCGGCGATTCCAGCCGGGTCGCTAAACGGGGAATGTGACCAGGGCTTTCATGAATCCATCCGGACGGTCGCGCGTGGCATCCAACGCTTCACCCAACTTTTCCAGGGGAAACCTGTGGGTCAACAGGGCGTACGGATCGAGTCGGCCGACCGCCACGGCGGCCGTAGCCTGCCGAATGCCCTCGACATATTTCCTTTCGTCGCGATCATGGGCGTTGATCACGTCGAATCCGCGCCAATTCCACATTTGCATGTTCACCTGGCGCAGCCCGTTCTGGTGGTATCCGGCAATCACGAGGCGTCCGCATTCGCGGGTTATCTCGGCGGCCAGATCCAACGTCCGTTGGTGTCCCGCGACTTCCAGCGTAACGTCGCAGAGACGGTTTCCCGTAGCCTTTTTGACTTCGTCTATCATTTCGGCGGATTCGCCCCAGGGTATCGCTTTCGAGGCGCCCATCAGCCGGGCCATCTCCAGCGCGTAGGGCCTGCGACCGAACGCAATCACCTGCGCGCCCGAACCCACCGCCAATTGGATGAGCAGGGCTCCCATGAAGCCCGCTCCCACGACGCCGACGGTATGGCCGGGGCGGATGCCGCTGCGCGCGAAGATGTTCATGGCACAGCCCAGAGGTTCTCCCGGAAAGGGACGCCCCTCCAGGTGGGCGGGAAGCTTGACCAGGTTCTGCGCGGGAGCCAAGTCGTATTCCGCGTAGGCATGATGGGAAAGGATGGCCACCCGGTCGCCGGGCCTGAACCCGGCGGCTCCGGGCCCCAGGGACTCGACGAATCCCCAACCTTCATGGCCGAGCGCGCCGGGCTTCATGGGATAATGAAACCTGGGCATTCCCTGCCAAGGCGGCAGATTGGAAGAGCAGACTCCGCAGCCTTCCATGCGCACCAGAATCTGTCCCCGGTCGGGCCGAGGTATGGCGACGCGTTTGAACTGGAACCTCCCCGGCTTCGACAATACGGCGGCCTCCATCATGCGCCCCCTTCGCCTGGCGACCGGAGCCCGGACTTCCAAGGGCTTACGGATCGAATCGAAGTTCACAGCGAATGGGGCGGCGGGAGAAACGAACCTTTCCCGGATTTCCGTAATTTTAGTCATCGGCCCTTTCCCGAGCATTGACCCGCCGTTACACGTTTTTATGTCAGGAAAATAAATGACCCGTCGCGCGGGTAGCAAGAGAAAAGAATGATCGGTTCAGGCGATGGAAGGACGGGATGCTCCGCTTGCGCGAAGCGGCGGGGATTATTGGAGAAGGGATTTGAAGGGAGGAGGCTCGGCCAGCAAGGGGGATAAAGCGGGCGAAAGCTGTTTAAGCAATTCGACGGGCAGCGAACTGGTGAAGGAGTATCCTTCGGCCTTTTCGCCTTGCACATGGGCCGTCACGGTACCGAAGAAGCGCTCGCCCAAAAAGAAAACGAACGTCGCGGTCCGGTTTACGACCCGGGATTCGAGAACCTTGCCTCCTCTTCCATATGTTTCATAACGTTGATCACCCGTTCCCGTCTTGCCTCCCACGGCCAAGAAACCGCTATCGGGCAGGGGAAAGGCCTTCGCGGCGCGGACGGCGGTGCCTTTTTCCACCACGCTGAGCAAGGCCTCCAGGGCCACCTGCGCCACTTCGGAGGGGATTTTCCGTTCCCCGTCGTTTTCTTTTCTGCGGAATACGGTTTCGTAGGGGGTGTTCTCGGCGAAGTGGAGCTTGTTTATGAATACGGAAGGATAATGCATGCCGTCGTTGAGAAGGATGCCCACCAGCTCCGCCAGGGAAGCCGGCCTGTCGGCGGACGAACCGATGGAGGTTGCGTACGAAGGCACCAGCGATCCGAAGGGATAACCCATCCGATGCCAAGCCTTATGGATTTCGAGAAACGCCTCCACCTCGAGAATGCCGCGGATGCGAAGATCCTGGGCATGCTTGCGCTTGGTCCGGAACAGCCATTGGTATACGGCCTGAACCTCCTCTTTGCTCGCCTCCTTCACCTCGCTCCAGGTGGCGTTGGGCCGGCGCTTAAGAAAGGCCACTGTCCATATTTCGAGGGGGTGGACTCCGGCGAGATAACCCCGGTCGGCGAGATTGTAATCCGCGGACAATAGTTGGTTGTGCAGTCGCTCCACGTCCGCCCTCGACATGGAGGCGTCGCCGGTGCGGACGCGCAGGAAATCGGTCAATTCATCGACTTCGGCCCGCGGATTGACGGAGAGATAAGCGACGGAAAGGGGCGTGGGAGAGGAACGGACGCTGTGGAGCAGCAGATCAAGCGCCGCGTCGTGGGTTTTCTCCTTGTATTTGCTGTAAAAATTCCAAAGAAAGACCTGGCCCTCTTTTTCCGCGAAGCGGCTGAGATAGCGCAGGCGTTGCGGCGATTCCAGGGAATCGAGAAAAAGCGCCGTCGAGCCGGGAATCTGGAACATGTAATAGTGGACGATGTCGCGCATCATGCGGATGAAAACGAGGTTGTTGGATCGCTGCATGGCTTCCCATACCGTCAACATTTTCATGTCGTCGTTGGTGTTGAAATTGGCGAAGGAGTGCAAGCCGCCGCCGGTGAAGAACCGCTCGGACGGATTGGCGGAATAGGTTTTATCCATCGCCGCCCGAAGCATGGCCGGCAGGGACTTATCCTCCGCGGATTGCATGTATTCCGCCGCCCACCGGGTAAGATTGTCGTTGCGGGGAATGGAAATGGCTTTAATCTCCTCGGGCTTTTTTTCAGCCAACTGGGTATGCAAGCGCGCCATGATCTCCAGGTAATTGACCAGGGTCCGCAATTTGGCCGTGGATCCCAAGTCGAGCTTCACGCCTTCATTGATATTGAGAGGCTGGTCGTAATTATCGGCCTGAACCCGGAGCAGGTTTCTCGATCCCACCCTTTCGTATAGCGTGAAACTGTAAATCACCTGGGAGGGGTCGCCTTTGTCCAGCATGCGGAATCCGCGCATGCCCAACGAATCCAGGAAGGCGGTGTCGGCCATGCTTCGGAAAAAACGTACCACCGCCTCTTGCGCGCGCCGGTCGAGGGTGCTTTCCACCGTCAAATCGACCCGATCGAGATCGTATAGTCCGGGAATCTGCAGCAGCGAAGTCAACCGGGAGCGGATGGCATTGGCCGCCTTACGCTCCACGAAGGCGACCGGGGAAAACGCCACCGCGCGCCGCATCAATTCGGGTCGCGCCTGCAAAGCGGCGTCCTTGAGCTGGGGTGATATGACGCCCTCCCTACCCAAAATCCGGAGATGGGCGTCGGTTATGGAAGTGAGCGCCTCCGGGTTTTGCGCCAGGTAGGCCGTGGGACGACGATGGGCGATGAATAGACTGAGCACTTGGCGATAGGCGCTGCCCAATTCCATCATGTCCACTCCCGCGTCCACTCCTGAGCTGTCCCGCCCGCCCTCGGGATAACGCAGTCGGCGAGCCACGCTGTCCAACGAAGTTCCGTACCAGGCCAGCAATCCATCCCCCAGTCCATTGACTTCGCCATAGCCCCGCAGCGCCGCCAGGGGAACGGTATTGATGTATTCGAGCAGTATCTGCCGCCGCGCCGCCATGGTATTTTCCCCATTCCGATAGGCGCGGAGGCTGGAGGAAACCATCTGCTCCAACTTCTGCCGGGGCCCTACGGTGCGGCCTTCTTCGGAATGCCGGTACTTTTCCAATTGGGTGGCCAAAGTGCTCCCGCCGGCAACGTCGGTTTTCGCCCCCGCCATGCGACGGGCCAAATCGAAGAAAGCCTTGCTGAAGCGCGTCCACTCCACGCTGGGATTCTTGTATGGGTAATCGGCGTCCAGCAGGCTTCGGTTCTCGATGAAAAGCAGGGTATTGGCGATTTCGTCGGGAACATCTTCGAAGGTCGGAAAAATCTTCATCGGATAATTGATATGGAAAAGCGTCAACCCGTGACGGTCCTGTATCCGCAACCCCGCCTGCGTTTTTTCAGGATAGATGGAGTAAACCCCCTTATCGAACAATTCGATCATGCGGGGAGAATACCGGCTTTGGCTTTCAATCCGAAACCCCTTTGCCTGGAGCGACTCGGTGAAGGCGGGCAGACGGACATAGCCCCGGCGGATATCCGATGGGCCCTTAGCCGGGAACCGGATGGCCGGGCTGGGTCCCGGACCCACGGTATAATAGATTTGCCGGGTCTGCTTGCTGAAGAAATAAGCTTGCAGGCGCGAAGTCGAGGCCTCGTAAAACACGAGTCCCGCCAACGCCACAAGCAGCGCCAGGCCGATTAGCTTGAGATAAAAGGACGGTTTCGGGGGAGCGATTTTGCTGACCTGCGACGGCTTTAGGTTCGCTCGAAATATACATTTTTCCCTTTTGCTCCGCCTTTTCGGCGGTTGATCAGAGGGACCGGCACGGCGGATTCCAGGCGCATGTATATTGTAACATTCAGGAACAAGAGGAATAATGAAACTCCCCCGAGCCGAAAAAGAAGATTCCGACGCGACGATGGGCGCCTTGCCGCCTATGGGCGTTCAGGTACTAGCATTCCTGGTCGGCATTTTGGTGACGGTTCTGGGCGTCGGCTCCCTTAGCAAAGATTGGCCTGCCTACCGGCAATTGGCAGACTTGGAAGCATTGAGCGAAACGGAAGGGCGCATTTTAAAGTCCGAAGTGCGAAATGATACTTCGGGCGCGGAGGATGAGTACTATCCCGATATGCTCTTCGAATATTCCGTGAACGGGAACAATATCTGGGGCTGGCGGCTGAGCATGGAGGAAAAGCCGCATGAACGGGAATTTTGGGTAAAACGAACCGATAAGTATAAAGTAGACGACCGGGTTTCCGTTTATTTCGACCCTGAAGATCCGGCCTTTTCCATGCTGGAAAAAAGAAGCGACGGCGTTTTCCGTCCCGTCTTAAGCCTTACGGGAGGCACGGCATTCACTCTATTCGGACTGGTTTTGGTAGTGATACCCCTGGGAAGCTGGTTGACCCGCCTCCGCACCAGGCCGGCCTCTCCCGGTAAACAGCCTAAAAAATAAATCCGGCCAATACTCCCAGCAGCACGTGGCGAATATCCACCCCCTCGGTGGCATCGATGCTGTTCCTGGCCAAACTCAACCGCATTTGCAAGGTTCCCAAGCCCCATTCCAATCCACCGCCCAATGTGAAGTTTATCTGATTGTCATTGAGATTCTCTTCGAGAATCAGGGGCGGGTCTATGGGAGTGGGAGCGATGATGCCCCCTTCACCTCCTATGAACTCGGAGGTGGATTCCTTATGAACGAGCCTCGCATAGGACGCGCCGACGAAAAATACCGGCTGCGCTTCGCTTTCTGTGGGAGCGGTGATTTTAAGCAGCAAGGGAAATTCAAGGTAGTGCAGGGTAAACCGATCCACCCGGGTATCCCCCTCCACGGAACTGGCCAGGGCGCCGGTTTTCACGAAATAGAAACCATCCATTTCGATTCCCAAAAATTGCGGCATGTGAAAGGTGAGGGTCAGGCCCGCGGTCGGCCGCAATTCTATGTCGATTTCATTGACGTCCTCGCCCCATAGCGAGGCTCCGGTAAGGCCCCCGAGGAGCCCGAAAGCCACGGCCTTACGCTCGGCATGCGCCGGCGTGAACCCGGCTCCCAAAAGGCAGATGGAAAGGCAGCCGCAAAAAAACCACGATGAGATTCGCAAGGAAGAAAAAGGCGAGGTACCGGGCAATATTGATTTCATGCCTGAATTTTAAAATACGCAGGGCCGGCATGGCAATCATACCGGGAAAATAACAGGAAGCCCGACATTCGCATGTCGGGTTCCTAATTGAGGATCCGCCGGAAAATTCACCGAAAACCGCCGTAAAGCGGATTCGGGATCAACCGATTTTGACTCTCAGTTCCTTGCCCAGCGAATGAGCTACGCGTTCGAGCGTGGATAATTTGATGTCGTCGGCGTGGTTTTCGATGCGGGAAATGGCGGTTCGCTTGGTTTTGAGCCGGCTCGCCAATTCCTCCTGGGAAATGCCGCTCGACTCGCGCGCCTTGCGGAGCATTTCTCCGATGCGGATTTTTCCGCTCGCCGCCCTGCCGGCGGCCCTGCTGGCGGCTCGGCCGCCCGATGCCCGCGCCGCCGCTTTGCGGGACTTCTTGGCGATACTGGTCTTTTTGGTTTTTGCTGCCATTTTGGCCTCCTTTAAGTTTTTGACTCCGATTGCCTCCAGCTGCGACCGGTAGGAATCCTTTCTCCCCGGAAAATCCATGAATTCCGGATATGTTAACCTATAGGTTAACACCTGTCAAGGATTTTCACTTTAAGATAATTTTTTCGGGAGCGAGGGAAATAAATTACTGGCCCGGCGGAAAAACAATTGAAGTAAACCCTCCGCTACGGTTCGGGAAGCCGGCGCCGATTTTTATGTTTCACTTCGGGACGCGCGTCCCAAGGAGTATCCCATGACAACCGCATCGCACATCGACCGGCTGTTGGCAAAGGCCGAAAACGGCGAAAGGCTGCAACCGCCGGATGCTCTGGCGCTCCTCCAATGCGACGATTGGACCCGTATCGTAGCCGCCGGACACGCCCGACGGATGAAATTGCATCCCGGCAAGCAGGTGAGTTATACGGCCTATCGGGTCATCAATTACACCAACTTTTGCGATATCGATTGTACCTTCTGCTCCTTCAAGGACGAAATCGAAAGTAATCGGGGATATACCTTGACCCTCGAGCAAATCGCGGCCAAAACCGAAGAGGCCTTGGAGCTGGGCGCCGACCAGGTTTTTCTTCAGGGGGGCGTGAATCCCGGGCTCCCCTTGTCCTATTATCTTGATGCCCTCAACCTGCTTTCG
>CAYNXV010000170.1:0-7521 GCA_964401245.1 uncultured Bifidobacteriales bacterium
CGATCTGTATGAAGTTTCATTTCGGAAGAAATATAATATTGGCTTGATACCTGGGAAAGAATTGAAATTCAATAAATATATCAAGGTGGTGGAGCGAGGTAGTGGAAATAACCGGTATATTTATTGGACTGATATAAGACTTGAAAAACAGCATCAATCATGGATTATGAAGCGCGCATGAGACAAAATAAGCGACCGGAAACGAGATCCATAAAAGAGCGGTGTGAAGATGTTTAAATTCACCGAAGGAATGTGCTGGGGGGTAATGTGGATAATAATTGCTTCTGTTCCAAATATCGGTGCGCAGGCCCTTGACACATCCTGCACCGTCGCCATCCTCAACCGCACAGCCAAAGTCCAATCCGACGGCACCTACCGCATTTTCAATGTTCCCGCAGGCACGGGCAACTCACGAGTCCGCGCCACTTGCATCGAAGATGGCATCACTCGCTACGGTCAAACCAGTTTTTATTCCATTAATGCCAATGAAGGTACCGGTATAGGGGATATAGACTTTCAGGCCAGTTCCTCCGTTCCCACCGCCCTCAATCTGTCCATTTCAAATTCCACCCTCTCCTCGGCCGGGGCTACGGCACAGCTCACCGTCCAGGCTCAACTTCCCGATGGCAGCACTAGAAACGTGACGTTGGGTGATTCCGGAACCACCTACCTTTCCACCAATCCTGCTGTTGCCACTGTAAATGAAAACGGCCAAGTGACCGCTTTGTCCAGCGGACGGGTTTTGCTGACGGCCGCACATGATGCCATCCTGAAAACACAATTCATTACCGTGGTTCTGGGCGACGACAGCGACGGCGATGGCATCCCCGACGATTGGGAAATCACCCATGGGCTCAACCCGAACGACTCGTTGGACGCCCTATTGGATCTCGACCGCGACGGGCTCACCAACCTGCAGGAATTCGAGTCGGGAACGAACCCGAATAATCCCGATATGGACAGTGATGGCATCACCGATGGGGATGAGGTTGCGGGAGCGCCCGGGTTCATAACCAATCCCCTGAATCCGGACACCGACGGTGACGGCATCCGCGATGGGCTGGAAATAGAATCCGGTAGCGACCCTACGGATCCCAATAGCACCAACTTGGCCCTGGCTTTGAACCGCATCGAGGTTTCGCCTTTCCGGATGACCCTGATTATAAACTCCTCCATCCCTGCCGAAGTGACCGGGCAATTGCAAGTGACCGGGCATTTGCGGGATGGTTTAACTCTGGATTTGACTTCACTGGCACGGGGTACGTCTTATCAATCCAGCGACTTGACCATTGCCAATTTTTCCGCCGAGGCAGGCCGGGTTTTCGCCGGTCAGGCGGGCACTGCGATTGTAACTATTGTGAATTCGGGTTTCTCGACCCAGATGGAAGTCACCGTTGAGGACTTCGCTCCTTCGCCGCTGTCCGTTTTGCCCATACAAGGATTCGCCAATAACCTGGATATATCCAATGGGTTCGCCTATGTGGCGGCCGGAGGAAAAGGCTTGCAGATAGTAGATGTTTCTTCACCCACCCATCCGGTGCTCGTGGGCGCACATACCACGAACGGCAATGCCAATGATATACGTGTTTCCGGAAACCTGGCCTTTATTGCCGATGGAGCCGCAGGGCTGGCTATTATTGATGTTTCTTCCGCAATTCGACCTAATTTGAAAGCCGCGCTATCCCTTCCCGGTGAGGCTTGGGATCTGGTTGTACAAGAGTCCATCGTCTTCTTGGCCGGAGGCGAAGCGGGTTTGCTTGTTGTAGATGCTTCCAATCCGGAGACTCCTGTGCTCATTGGAACATTGGCCTTGCCGGGAATCGCCAGAGGAGTGGATGTATCCGGGAATCTGGCCGTTGTGGCGGCAGGTTCCGAGGGTGTTTATGTAGTGGACATTAGCAATCCGAACAATCCCATCCTCCTTGGCTTCACCCATACCCGGGGTTCTACCTCCGTGGCTGGTGATGTCACATTGCGTGGGAACTTGGCCTTTATTGCCGATGCATCCATCTTCCCATCTGTTCTGGGAGGGGTGGTAACCATCGACTTTCAGGACCCCTCAAATCCCAAAGTTATCGGCACGGCTCCCGGTCGCTTTGGATTGACGGATATAGCCCTTGATGGTGACGTGGCGCTGGCTTCGGACTTTTTATTCAACAACTCGGTTCTTTTGTTCGACATCGACGATCCCGCCAATGTGGTTGGGAGGGGAGGGCTGGACTTTACCCCTCTCTTTCCGTTTATTCAACGAGTTTCTGGGAACGGTATAAAGGTGGAAAAAGGCTTGGCCTATATGACCGGAACCCATGAATCCATTGAGAACGGGGTTTCCGGCAGAACCGTACTGCAAATTGGCCGTTATCGCACGCTATCGGATAATGGTACCTTGGCGCCCACGGTGGAAATTATGACTCCCAATGACGGAGATACTGTGATTCAAGGAGCAACTATCCGGGTAGTGGTGCATGCCGTGGATGAGGTGTTCGTCGATAGGGTGCAAATCCTGGTCAATGGGGACGTGGTTCACGATACGACGGGCGGGCCATTTTATTTCGATTTCTTTGTGCCCGACACTGACTCTACCTTTACCTTTCAGGCCAATGCCTATGATTTGGCCGGTAATCAAGGAACATCCCCTTCCCTGACGGTCACAGCCATCAAGGATCCTCTCACTACGGTCGCGGGTAGGGTTCTCGGCGAGGCGGGTAATCCGATTGCCAATGCCGTTGTTTGGATTTCGCAGCATGAATCTGTTCAATCCGGTAGCGATGGGAGCTTCCTTGCGACCGGAGTCGCAACCGCCAACGGTGACATTATTGCGGAAGCTTGCCTTGATTCCGCGGTAGTACGAAAGTGCGGAGTTTCTTCCTCTAGACAGCCCGTATATTCCGGAATCACCGAAATGGGGGATATTTTCCTTCGCAGCAGCGGCCTCTATGAAGAAGATCTTGGGGAAATCCTTTTCCTGGGGGATGACGAAACCTTGCACGTGCCTTTTTCAAGCGACTTTACTTTTCCGTTTTTTGGAAACAATTACTCCTCCCTTTTCGTAAACTCCAATGGAAACCTCACCTTCGGCCAAGGCGATGTGACTCCTGAAGCATCGCTTGGTGCGTTCCTTTCGCCCCTGCCGCGTATCGCCCCAATGTGGACAGACTTGGTGCCGTTGCAAGGCAATGGGGGAGTCTATGTTCGACAGTTGCCCAACCGCATACTTTTCACATGGAAAGAGGTAGAACATAAAGAGAGTGACCCAGAGTTTTTCCTCGACGCCAGTTTTCAGGTGGCGCTTTATCGAGACGGTTACATCGAATTCCGCTATTCCCATGTTTGGTTTTTTGATGGATTTGAGGAGGAGTTAGGCTGGGCCGGACTGGCTCCGGGGACAGGAGAGAATAGAGGTTCGCAGGTTTTTTTCCAGGCTCCCTTTACGGTGGAGTCGGGAGCCTTTTATCAGGGCTCCGGGTTCGCACCAAGCTTACGTCAATTGACTTTCAAGCCCAGAGAAACGGGTGGATTCGATGTTGGATTTCAGGATTACAACCAGCCTCCATCCGTCTATATGGAATCTCCGGTTACCGGAGACAGCCTGATAGCCGGGGAAATTTACCAAGTTACCGTGGCCGCCCATGATGAATTTTCCACAGGTGGAAAATTATCCATCTATGTGAATGGCTCTTTTGTCGGCACTAATGGACACGGGATAAGGCACAGCACGTTCAACATCAAAATACCTGTTGGTTTATCCACTGTAGAGTTGGAGGTCAAGGCAACGGATTACCGTGGTTTGGAAAGCACTACGGGTGTGCTCTCTTACCCTGTTATAGAGCTGCCACCCGCACATCTGTCTATATTGTCTCCTTTGCAGAATGAAGAATTTCGGGAAGCCTCACAAATAACGGTCCAATTTGCGGTAGACCGCCCTGCAAAAATTGAGCTTTTGGTAAATGGAAGCTTGGTGACTCCACAGCGTCTATTTTCTGATTCCTTAACCTTCGTTATCCCCCGGCAGGTCGGCGCCATGACTCTGCAATTAAGAGCAACCACCGGAGACGGGAAGGTTGGGTTTTCGCAGGAAAGAACGATTCAAGTATTCAGTGATTTTCCTCCAAGTGTGCATTTGGTTTTACCCTCTGAAGGGGAGACTTTTATTGCCGGCGGTCGCATGTTACTCCAAGCCGAAGCTTCTGACGATGTCGGAGTGCAATATGTGGAATTCCGGGTAAACGGCGCTTTGGTCCTTCCCAGTCCGGATTATTCCCCGCCTTATGCCAGAGTCTTCACCATTCCCAAAGGTCCGTCTTCACTCACCATACAGGCCAGGGCCGTCGATGGATTGAATCAAGGAACCCTTTCTTCCTCCAAAGTTGTGAATGTGACGCCAGACCTTCTAACGGAGGTGGAGGGATATGCCATGACAACCTTGGGAACGCCCGCGGAAAATGCCTTGATCAAATTAGGGCATGATACGGTTCGCACCGATGCCTCGGGGTGGTATTCTTTTTCCGGGATTTCGGCAGCCCGAAATTTTCTTGTTTCGGCTATCGATTCAGGTGAGGCGTTGTTTGCGGTGTCGTCTCTTACCACTCCCATTTCCGCTGGGCTTACTTTAGTGGATACCCTGCACTTGACCTTGCCTTACGAGGGTCTGGTGGCTTATTGGCCGATGGATGGTGATCTGACGGATATTTCTCCGACCAACCACAGTTATTATCTCCAAGGGGCGATTCCGGGGCGGGATCGTTTCGGGAATATGGACGGAGCTTTGTATCTAAACGGGACCCATGATGACGGAGGCTATTCCAACCTCAGGCATAGCACCTTCGGCCCTGAGGTCACTTACTCGGCTTGGTTGAAGGCGGAATCCCTGGAGCGGTTTACCGCCATCATGGGGCCGGAGTTTTCCGGAACACTGGTTCTGGCTATAACTATAGGACAAAACTCGCTTCCCAATCTGGTCTTGACCCAAAAAACGGGATGGCGCTTAGATAGCCCAACGCTGTTGCTGACTGAGGGATGGTACCATGTGGCCGTGACTTTGGATGCGGAAAGAACCCGGATTTACATCAATGGCGAATTGGATATCGAAGGACCGCCCCCTGTTTTCAATTCACTTGGAAATACCTTTTATTTGGGGCGTGGCTGGAATCCCTCTTGGCAACCCTCAGATACAATGCACGGCATACTGGATGACATGATGCTGTACAATCGTGCGCTCACTCCCGATAAGATCAAAAACCTATACCATCAAGGCGGATGGTCATTACCTTGAGGCATCCGCTTCTTCGAAAAGTGTTCTTTTTTGGGGGACCGGTTTGGTTTTGGATGGCTTGCTCCATGCCTGGCTTCCGGTCGTCCGGGGTTCCGGTCAATCCGGAATCATCCGCTATTGAAGGTTTCTTCCATAGGCATAAAGGAGTTCTGCTCCTGTCCGCGGAATCGCCACAATCCCGCTATGCCCATGATCCCGCCGAAAAAGATGTCGCCGGTTTCGATACCACCTTCGCCTTCAACCAAGTCCGATTGACCCTCTCCGTCCGCCAAGAAAAAACCAAAGTTCTGGTGGACATGGTCTTTGAAAATGGAAAGGGAACGGAGCTGAAACTGGAGGAGGTTGATTTACTTGACCTCACTCCCAGCCTTTCCGGTCCCCCAGAGCTGCAGCCGGCCGATTATCTGCTAAAGGAATTCGAGCGTTTCGGAGTTCTTTATCAGAAAAAGGACCGCAGGTTTTCCTTGAAAGCGATCCCATCCTCTTCTCCCGCTGTTGAGCAAGTGGTGGATAGGGCCTATCAGGTCGGCCTCTATAACAATTGCCTGGAAGCGGGAAAATGGGAGATAATTCTCAACAGCCGCTATTATCAGGATTTCGATAAAACGCATGCCAGTACCAAGCAGTATAACCGTTATCGCATTCTGGCACATACCTGGTTCCAAATGGATGACGGCTTGTACCGGCTTTTGCTGCAAAGAAAAAACCCGGCCATGACCATCAATCCCTTCACCGGCTATACATCCTTGTCGCAACAAGGAGAAAAAATTGCCGTTCCGTTCCAAAACATGCGCAATATTAAAAGGCGAGTCCGCTCGCGAGTACTGGAGCTGGGATTTCAAAGTAAGCGGGAGCTTTTCGAATTGGACGAGGAAGAGCATTACAAATACTTGTACGGTCTGGTTCTCAATCGCGATCAATTCCATACCTACGACGATGTACTCAGACAGCCTATAGCCATGGCAAAATTCACCGATGGGGGATACTATCGCCCGGAGGATGCCGTGTCCTTCGACTATGCCTGGATGCGTGGCCTCAATCATATTGACATCCACATCGTGGAAGCGCCGGGGCCGGAGCGATTCGTGGAAATCAGGGTAGGGGGAGTCGATTCTCCCTATGACGTGGTGCTGGGAAATTTTGACCTGGGTCGATTGAATCCCAACAAACTAGTCTCCCTGGCTTTTGGTTTCGATGCCTTGCCCAAGGCGAGACTCACGCGCCAGACTCCATACAACACCTCCTATATTCTGGGACCCGAAGGGCAGGGAATCCGCCCCTACCTGTTGGTGGCGGACAAAAAAACCGGCCAATGGGTGAATAATCAAAACCTGGGACTGGAGCAGATTTTCATTGGCTGGCAATCCATCGCCAAGGATGCCCTGGTGCTTTATCTGGTAAGCTATGAGCGGATGATTCCCGTATGGATGGGAAGGCTAGGAATCGAAGACCCGGCCCGGGAAAAGGATGGAATCCAAAATGCAGAGTATAAACCAGGGGACCTAGAGCGCTATCCCTCGCCTGACCTGCCCCAAGTGCGCAAGAACCGGGAAATCTCCCGTACCCTTTCCGTGTCGACCCCGCCCTTGTCAGATACGGTGATATTGGATTTTGAATTCTTGCAGCATGACGACTTCCGGCTCGCTGCCCATGGATACACTTATGATGAAAAAGGTTTCACCTTCATCAGCGGGGGGCTATTGTCCGCCCATCCCTTTCGCACCGTGGGCACGCGGGGTCAAACCTTCTCCGGTTCCACGGCACTGATTAACGGCAGCCACACAGGGGTTACCTATCTTACGAAGCGGAATGAGACAATGGCGGAAAAACTGGACTTGGAGGGCAATCTGTTCGGGATTTTATCCATGGAGTTATCCCGGTTCACAAGTGCCAAGGAGGCCCACATCACCTTTGTGGGGGTAAAGCGGGACTCATCGACGGTTTCTACGACATTCAAGCTCGATGGAAAGAAAGGGCCTCAGAAAGTGGAGTTCGGACCTGAGTTTCAGGAAGTCTCCACGGTACGGTGGATTTCCAATTCCACCCAGTTCGACAATATTACGTTACGCAGCAGACCCTTTTAGTCTATCGCGCAAAGGTCGAGTTAGCCGGCGTCCGCACCGCCAAGAAACCCAACCCGCGCAGGAGAATCAATCCATGGCCAACATCCAAGAATTTCTACTACGAGGCAAATGGACAACATCTACCGAAGTCCGCACCCTGCATCCGCCCCTGGACGGTACCCCCTC